>DASZJO010000197.1:0-24974 GCA_035948015.1 Puia sp. | reverse complement strand
CGGTTTGGGGGGCTGCTGGGGTGCGGAGATTGCCGGGTTCGGGCAGGAGGGCCGGGGGGTGCGGGATTATCGGGTTCGGGCAGGAGGACCGGGGGGCTGGAGGGGTATGGGATTACCGGGTTCGGGGTGCGGAATTCGGGGAGTTGGGCTGGGCGGTCGGGAGCGCGGTCGGGTGGGGGAATTGAGGTGCCTGCAGAGGGTGAAATCCGGCGGGATATTCTTGCCCTGTGCGGACAATAAAATATCTGTAACCCCGTTGGATTGGGAGTTTGGTTCGGCGTTTGCATGATGCAGCGGCGCGTGTATGCAAAATAAAACTGAAATTTGATATAGCGTCGTAATAATCAATAATTTAGCAGCCTATATACGAAATCTACCTAAAAAAATCCGGCGAGATTGGGACGAGAAGGTCCAACGTTTAGTGGAGTTGCGCCGTATTTGCATTTAAACAGAAAATTTATCAAACTCATGAAACTTTCTTACCAGGGATTAGCTGCTGCCTTTCTCTTAACTTTCATTGGAATCAAAGGGGTGAATGGTCAAACGAACAGTCTGAACGTCACGACGACGGCGGTACCGTTCCTGCAGATCTCACCGGATGCGCGGGCCGGGGCGATGGGTGACCTGGGTGTGGCGACGGCGCCGGATGCGTCGAGCACGTGGTATAATTTGGCTAAGACGCCTTTTAATACGAAAGATGTGGGGTTTGGGCTGACGTATACGCCCTGGTTGAAGGACCTGGGCTTGCAGGACGTCTATTTACTTGCTGCTTCGGGCTATTACAAATTCGCGGAGGATCAGGCGCTCTCTGCTTCGCTTCGTTATTTCAGCCTTGGGAATATTCAGTTCACGGACTTTAACGGGAATGCGCTCGGCAGCGGACATCCGCGGGAGATGGCGTTCGACATCGGGTATTCGCGCAGGCTGAGCGATAAGTTTGGGATCGGTTTGACCGGCCGCTACATCTACTCGAACCTGGCGTCGGGTTATGCCGCGGCGGGCGCGACCTATCAGCCGGGAAAGACCTTTGCGGTCGATATCTCCCTGTACTATCATGGGGTAACGGCGGACAAGGGCGGCTGGAATTATGGTTTTACACTGAAGAATCTCGGCGGGAAGATCGGTTATACGAACAGCGCGATCGATAAGGATTATATCCCGGCCGATCTGGGTCTGGGCGCTTCCTATACGGCGGTCTTCAATGAAGACAATAAGGTCATGTTCGGGTTGGATATCCACAAGCTGTTGGTGCCGGTGGCGCCGCAGCCGACGGGCAATACGACGCAGGACTCGATCAACCTGGCGAATTATTCGAACTCCAGTGTGCCTTCCAGCTGGGGCAAGTCCTTTACCGGCGAGCCGCAGTTCAAGACGCTGCAGTTCTCGGCGGGGGCGGAGTATTCGTATCAGGATATGTTTTTCCTGCGTTTGGGTTACTACTATGAGGATCCGAGCAAGGGGGACCTGAAATATTTCAGTACGGGTGTGGGGTTGCGGTATAATGTAATGGAGCTGAACTTCTCGTACCTGGTGCCGTCGGGCAGCGGGACCAACAGGAATCCGCTGTCGAATACGTTGCGGTTCGGGCTGATCTTTTACCTGGATAGTAAGTCGGACAATAATAACACGTCGAACTCGGCGCAGTAAAACGCCGCGCGGGGCAGAGGTGGCGGGTAGGTGGTGAACGGCGAGTTGGAGAGGTGGAGGTGGCGGGTAGGTGGTGAACGGAGGTCCGAGTAGTCGGCGAACGGCGAGTTGGAGAGGTGGAGGTGGCGGGTAGTCGGCGAATTTGAATATCTTTGAGCGGTCCTGAGTAAAACTTGGGGCCGTTTTTTTTAATGGGATATAGAATAGGTTTCGGGATCGACTTCCATCAGTTGGCGGACGGCAGGGAGTTTTGGTTGGGCGGGGTGCGGATACCGCATGACCGGGGGGCGGTCGGGCACAGTGATGCCGATGTGCTGATCCATGCGATCTGTGATGCGTTGCTGGGGGCATCGAACCTGGGAGATATCGGTTTACATTTTCCGAATACGGATGCGGCCTACAAGGATATCGACAGCAAGATCTTATTGCAGCGGACCTGGTCGCTGGTGAAGGCGCAAGGTTGGCGGATCGTCAACATCGACAGTACGGTTTGCCTGGAGGCGCCGAAGATCATGAAATTTGCGCCGGTTATGCGGGAGACGATGGGAGCGATCCTGGAGATTGCGGCCGATGATATTTCGATCAAGGCGACAACAACGGAGAAGATGGGTTTTGTGGGGAGGGGTGAGGGGTTGGTTGCGTATGCGACGGTGCTGATCGAGCAGTAAGCCGACGGTTCGACCAGAGTAGCAAGAGACTTTTAAGCTATATATTTGCGAAATGTCCAACGTCATTATGTCCAACGTCATCATGTCGAACATCAGGGTCAAGATCATCAATCAATCGCCGCATCCACTGCCTGCCTATGCCACCGAAGGGTCTGCCGGCATGGATCTCCGGGCAAATCTTCCCGGTCCGGTCGAATTACAACCATTGGAAAGACAATTGGTGCCTACGGGTATTTTTATCGAGCTCCCATATGGTTACGAAGCGCAGGTGCGGCCGCGCAGCGGGCTCGCGGCGAAGCAGGGGATCACCTGTCTCAACTCGCCCGGAACGGTCGATTCCGATTACCGGGGGGAGCTGAAGGTTATTCTGATCAATTTGTCGTCGGAGTTACAGGTCTTGCGGCCGGGGGACCGGATCGCCCAGTTGGTGGTGGGGCCCGTTGTTCGGGTGGAGTGGGAGGAGGTGGGGGAGATTGGGGTGACGGGCAGGAATACCGGGGGGTTTGGGCATACGGGGAAAAGTTGAGGGGGGAAGGCCCCGGCTTAGGCGCGGGGAGAAGTTGAGATGCGGATTGCCCCGGTTATGGGGGGGAAATAAAACATAGAAGAAATGGGTAGATGTTTTACGGCGGTAATATTGGGGCTGATTTTATTGGGCGCGGCGGGTTGCCGGTCGACGAGGTCGTTGCGGAAGGCGATCGCCCAGCCTGCGCCGCCTCCGGACACGGTGGTGACAAAGCCGGTGGATTCGACGTTGCCGGCCCGCGACCTGCATGCGGACTCGATGACGGTCATCAACCGGGCCTTGGGCGGAATTGCGCATAATCACATCGAATTCTCGACATTCAGCGGCGTTATGCGCGTGCATTTCCAGGGCAGCAATGGGCAGGACCATGAGGTGAATGCGGTTGTCAGGATAAAAAAGGACAGTGTCATCTGGATCGAGATCTATGGAAAGATCCCGGGGGTGCCGGTGCCATTCAAAGTCTTACAGGTTTTGATCACGCCGGACAGCGTGAAGATCGTCGACCGGAAGGACAAGTTCGCGTTGCTGCGGTCGGTCACCTATCTGCAGGAGCAGTTGCATCTGCCGGTGGATTTCCGGACAGTGCAGGATATCCTTATCGGAAACCCTGTTTTTCTGGACACCTCGAATATCCTGTATTACCGAACCGAGACGAAGGGGCTGTCGCTGTTCAGCGGGGGCCGCATCTTTACCAATTTCCTGACGCTTAATCCGGACTTTACCATCGGCCACAGTAAGCTCGACGATACGGACCCGCTGCGGGTGCGGACCTGTGACATCACCTACGGGGATTATGATTATGGTGGCCCGGCGCCGGCGCCGTTCTCGACCTACAGGAAGATCTCGGTGGCTGAAAAAGGAAAGGTCGATATCGAGATCGGGATCAATAAGCGGTATAAGTTTAACGAAGTTTTAAGCTACCCTTTTTCAGTCCCGAAAAATTATAAGCGCAGATAAACGTTATAGTCAGGGGGCACCCCGGAAATTTCCTAAATTCATTGTCGCTATGCTCAAGCAACTCCTCGCCGCCTTACTGTTACTGGCGATCGTCATCCGGTCGGAGGCACAGCCGCCTCCTGTGCAATCCAAGGCGGACCTTGAGAAAGAGCGGGCCGCGATCCAGAAAGAGATCGACGATGTCCGGCAGTCTCTGGATGAAACGCATAAGAACAAGCGGCAGACGCTTGGCCAGCTGGCCCTCTTGCAGCGGCGGCTCAGGCTGCGTGAGTCCGCGATCCGGAATATCAACGCGCAGATCGACGTGATCCAGGGCGATATGAACGAGTCGTGGCGCGAGATCGTGAAGTATAAGGCCGAGCTGGATACGCTCAAGATCCAGTATTCGCAGAGTATCGTTTTTGCCTATAAGAACCGGAGCAGTTATGATTTCCTGAATTTCATTTTTTCGGCCAATTCCTTCAATGACGCCGTGCGGCGGATAGAATATCTTAAATCCTACCGGGCGTACCGGGAGGAGCGGGCGGAGAATATCCGCAATACGCAGCAGCTGTTGCAGGCGAAGATCGACGGACTGAAGCAGACGCGGGCGGAGAAGGACGATGCGTTGAAGAAGCAAAGCAGGGAGCGGTCCCTGCTGGAGGATGAGAAGAAGGAGAAGGACCTTGCGGTGCAGCAGTTGCAGTCGCATGAAAAGGAGTTGAGGAAGGAGATGGCGGTGAAGCAGAAGCAGGATGCGAAACTGGAAGCGGCCATCCAGGCGGCGGTCCGGCGGGCGATCAGGGAGGCGTCGAAAAAGAACGAGGAAGCCGGGAAAGCGGCGGCAGCGGCGGCGGCGGCAAATCCGGCGGCTAAGACCCCGCCTCCGGCGGGGTCGAACGAGCCCGCGGCTCCGGCAACCCTGAATACGGTGAAGTCGGGCGGAAAGTCGGTGTTTACTACCGATGAGGATATGCATTTGTCGGGAGACTTTATCAAAAACAAACATCGGATGCCCTGGCCGGTGTCAGGGGTTATCTCGATGGGCTTCGGGAAGCATGAGTTGATTCCCGGGGTCTACCATTTCAATATTGGGGTGACGATCGATACGCACTCGGGCGCGGCCGTGAAAGCGGTGTTCGATGGGGTGGTGGAAAGCATCTTTAATGTCAGCGAAGGCGAGGTGGTGATGGTCAGGCATGGCAAGTATTTCACTACTTACAGTAATTTATCGACGGTGTCGGTGACGAAAGGCGAAAAGGTACATATGGGGCAGATAGTCGGGCAGGTCGATACAAAGGGGCAGCTGGATTTTATCGTGTCCGACGAGAAGGGGATCAACTATGATCCGGAGCAATGGTTGAGGCGGTGAGGGCCTGATCGGCCGGAGGCCGATCCACCGAAGGTGAATCATTAACGGACGTCAGGCGGTTCGGCGATTTCATTCATTCCGCAAACTATCGACGGGATTCCGGGTGGCGGCGCGAACCGCCTGGAAGCCCACGGTCAGCATCGCGATGGCAACTGCTGCGAGCCCGCAGAAGCCGAAGAGCCACCAGGGTATCGTGGTCCTGTAGACGAAGTCCTGCAGCCATCCATGCATAAAATACCAGGCGATGGGCGTGGCGATGCCAAAGGCCAGGGCGACGGGCCAGAGGAAGTCAAGGGTCAGCATCCGGAAGAGGCCTGCTATGCTGGCGCCGAGCACCTTGCGGATACTGATCTCCTTCTGTCGCTGTTCTACCGTGAAGGTCACCAGGCCGAGAAGGCCCATACAGGAAATTGAGATGGCGATGATCATGGCCAGCCGCATCAGCCCCGAGATGCGTTGTTCCTGTTGATATAGATTGGCGATGGTCTCGTCGAAGAACGTATAGGAAAACTTGTCGTGCGGATAGGTCTTTTGCCAGAGCCGCTCCACTTCGGAGAGAACGGTTGCGACCGTTGCCGGTTGCCGCGCTTCGGGCGCGAGCCGGATGCTCATATTGGGCACCCGGTTGTAATAATCGATGTAAAGCGGGGGAATGGCGTCGTGAAGCGAACCGGAATGGAAATCGCGGACAACGCCAACGATGGAACCTTTCCCATTACCGGGCCCGTTGCCCATACTCGACTTTACGGGCCGGCCGAGCGCGTCCTGCGGCCGCCGGAACCCAAGCTGGCTGGCCAGGGTCTCATTGATGACATATTCATCGCTCGAGTCATTGGCGTAGAAATTGCGCCCTGCGACCAGCTTTATGCCAAACAGCCGGAGATAGTTGGTGTCGGCATCCTGGTAGACGACTTTGTCCACCTTTCGATCCGTAGGTCCGTTATAAGTGAATGAGGTCGTACCCTGGAAATCGGCCTCAGGCGTCGGTTTGTGGCGGCTGACCACGGCGATACCGGATACGGTGCGCAGCTCTTGCGCCAGCACTTCCCGTTCCTTAACCGGACCCGTCGCGCTGAACGTGATGATGGCGTCCTTGTCAAACCCCAGATCCTTATTCAGGACATAGTGCAGTTGCCGGGCCACGATGACGGTGCCGATGATGAACACGAGCGAAATGGTGAACTGGAAGACGATAAGACCCCGGTGAAGATAGCGGTTGGGAACGAGGTTGCGGGTGGTCTGGCCTTTGAGGCTTAGCACGGGCAGCAGGGCGGAGATCACCTTTGCCGGATACCAGCCGGCCAGCAGGGAAGTGATGAAGGTGATGCTGAGCAGGAAGAGCACAATGGAGGTGGAGAATTCCAGGTGAAGACCGGGTGGCATCCATTGGCGCAGCAGCGTGATCACCGGCGGGGTTATGAGCAAAGAGAGGATCACTGCCAGGAGGGTGAGGACGAAGGTCTCACCAAGGAACTGGAAGGCGATGTCCTTACGCCGGCTGCCGAGTACCTTTCGGATGCCGACCTCTTTTGTCCGTTGCAGCGACTGGGCCGTAGACAGGTTGACAAAGTTGATCACCGCGAGTAACAGAATAAATACGGCGATCCCCATGAGACCGTATAAGGTTGGCAGGTGCGCCTTGCGGGAATAATCGTCGTTATAGGCTTCGTTGAAGTGAATATCCGTCAGGGGCTGCAGCGAGATGCTGGCGGAAACCCCGGGCGGAAGCAAAAAGTATTTCTTGACAAAGGCGGGGAATTGGCGTTCCACCTGCGCGGGTGTCGTACCGACGGGGAGGAGGACAAAGCCCTGGGAATAGTCGCCGATCCCGCCCCAATTATTGAGGTGAAAGTCTTTCTTCAAATCGGTTGCCTGCGCCGTGCTGTAGGAAATAAAGTCCCTAAACCCGAAATCGGTACGCTGATCCCAATCCTGTACTACGCCGGAGACATAGGCCCGGAGGGAATCCAAATTCGGGTAGAACACTTCCCGCCCGATGGCGTCGCGGGGGGGGATGGCGCCAAAATATTTTTGGGCCTCTGACGAGGATAGCACGACCCGGTAGGGCTCGTTCAGGCTGGTTGCGGGATTGCCGGCCAGCCACTTGTACTGGAAGATCTGAAAGTACTGCGGATCGGTGAAGATGATGGGAGAGGGTGTGCCTTCCGGTTGCGCGTCGAGTTCTTTTGCCTGCTGGCCGGCGCCTTTAGCCGGGATGATCACCTTCGAGTCTGCGTTCAAAAAGGCGGATACGGCCTGGAAGCCGGTCAGGTCCTTGCGCAGCGCAGGCGGCAGGGGGCCGGGCACGCACCCGGAGTTGTTTTGTTGATCTTGTGAGCCTTCATGGACGACGATGCGGTAGATGCGGTCGCCGTTTGGGTGGAAACGGTCATAGCCGAGTTCGAAATGGGTGATGAGGAAGATGATCAGACAGGAGGTGAGGCCGATGGTGAGGCCGAGGACGTTGATGGTTGCATGGATTTTGTGCTTCCACAACTTGCGGATGGCGATCAGCCAGTAGTTTTTTAGCATGTGCGTTGATTTGGCAGACAGATGCGATGGGACTACAAAGAGGGTGCCACCTCATAAGTGATTGCTTGCCAATGGAGTATTGGGAGGTGAAGGGGGTGGGTGTTCGCTTTTGATACGGGAGTTGTTCGTCTATGGCGTCGGCTCCAGCGCAAGGAAATGGTTATAGAGCGCCTCGTATTGCGGGACGATCCGGTGGATGTCGAAGTTCTTCGCATGGGCCATGGCGTTTGCCTTGAACCGTTTCAGGGTGGCTTCGTCACCTAAGATCTGGATGGCATGTTCGCTCATTCCCTGGATATCGCCGATGTCATTGAGGTAACCTGTTTCGCCCTGCACGGCGATCTCGGGGAGGCCGCCGGCATTGGTGGAGATGACGGGAACGCCCGCGGCCATGGCTTCGAGGGCGGCGAGGCCGAAGCTTTCATATTCCGAAGTGAGGAGGAAAAGGTCGGCGATCGCCAGGATCTCTTCCATTTGCTCCTGTTTGCCCACGAAGCGAACGTCATCGCAGATATCCAGCTCGCGACAAAGGCTTTCAGCGCCGGAGCGTTCGGGGCCGTCACCGACGAAGAGTAGTTTGGCGGGCATTTTCTTTCTAACGATATCGAATATGCGCACGATGTCCTGGACACGTTTGACCTTTCGGAAGTTGGACGCGTGGAGGAGGATGCGTTCACCGTTGGGGGCGATGGCCTTGCGGAAGGCGTCGATGGGTTTCTTATGGAACCGCCGGGTGTCGACAAAATTATAGATGACCTGGATCTCTTTTTCGATCTGAAAGATCTGGTAGGTCTCGTCGCGGAGGTTCTCGGAGACGGCGGTGATGGCGTCGGAATGGTTGATGGAGAAGGCGACTACGGGAGCGAATGTCGGATCGCGGCCGACCAGGGTAATGTCCGTTCCGTGGAGCGTGGTGATCACGGGGATGCTGCGGCCGCTCTGCGCCTCCACGATCTTTTTCGCCAGGTAGGCGGCTGAGGCGTGGGGGATGGCATAGTGGACATGGAGGAGGTCGAGGTGGTGGTTAGTGATGACATCGACCATGGTGCTGGAGAGAGCGGTTTCGTATGGCGGGTAGTCGAAGAGCGGGTAGGTGGTCACCCGGACCTCGTGATAGAAGATATTTGCGTTAAATTCATTGAGGCGGACGGGTTGCTGATACGTAATAAAATGTACCTGGTGTCCCTTATCAGCCAGCGCTTTGCCCAGTTCGGTGGCGAGGACGCCGCTGCCTCCAAAGGTCGGATAGCAAACAATACCTATACGCATAGAATGTAGTTATTGTAGGTAAGTTATTTTACCTTTAGCGGAAAATAACATTGATGAACCTTAAATTGTTGAATGGCGGGTGGTTAATATTTCTTTTGATTGGCAGTTTGAAGGTTGCTGGCCAGGTGGATTCTGCGGGGTTGGGGATCGACAGGGCGCAGTTTGAGACGGATTCGGCGATGATCCGGCGGCTGGCGGATACGATCCTTACGGATGGCCGGGCCTACGATAATCTGCGCGTGCTGACGAAGAAGGTGGGGGCGCGGCTGTCGGGCAGTCCCGGTTTTTATAAAGCGGAGCGTTGGGGGTGGCAGGCCCTGGAGGAGGCGGAGGCGGACAAGGTCTGGATGCAGGAGTGCATGGTGCCGCATTGGGTGCGGGGCGGGAAGGACACGGCGCGGTTCTATGGTGAGGGGGTTTCCGGGGGACTGGATGTGATCGCGCTTGGGAATTCGGTGGGGACGGGGGCCAGGCCGCTGGAGGCGAAGGTGCTGCTGATACATAATTTCGATGAGTTGGAACAGCGGAAGGATGAGGTGAAGGGGAAGATCGTCTTCTACAATTATCCGTTCAACCCGCTATTTGTGGAGACCTTCCAGGCCTATGGCGATGCGGTGCGGTACCGGGGGGCGGGGGCAAGCAGGGCGGCGAAATATGGAGCGGTCGGCGTCATTGTCCGCTCGATGAGTGAATCCGTCGATAATGTACCGCATACAGGGGCTTTGAATTATACCGATTCGCTGCCGAAGATCCCGGCGGCGGCGGTGGGGTTGCGGGATGCGGACCGGCTGGCGGCATTGCTGGAAGGGCATTCGGATCTCAACGTATCGATGTGGACGCATGGTTTTATGTTACCGGATACGCCGGCACATAATGTGATCGGCGAATTGAGGGGGACGGTTTTCCCGGACCAGTATATCACGGTTGGAGGTCATCTGGATTCCTGGGATCCCGCGGAAGGGGCGATGGATGACGGCGCGGGATGCGTGCAATCGATAGAGGTGTTGAGGGCGCTGCGGGCGATCGGCTATAAACCGAGACATACGATCCGGGTGGTGTTGTTTGCCAACGAAGAGAATGGGGGGCGCGGCGGGCGCAAATATGCGGCCGCCGCGAAGGAGGCGGGCGAGCACCATTTGCTGGGGTTGGAGAGCGACAATGGGGGGTTTACGCCGAGGACTTTTTCGTTGTCGTTGTCTGATGAGAGGCTGACGCTGATCCGGCCGTGGCTGGAGTTGTTGCGGCCGTACGGGACCTATGCTTTCGAGAAGGGTGGCGGCGGGTCGGATACGAATCCCTTGCAGGGCGCGGTCGGCGCGGTGGTGGGAGAGTTGAGGCCGGATTCGCAGCGGTATTTCGATTATCATCATGCGCGGACGGATGTGCTGGAGAATGTGAATAAGCGGGAGCTTGAGTTGGGGACAGTGAGTATGGCGGCATTGATCTATCTTGTCGATAAATATGGGTGGAATTATACAAATTGATTTATTATGAAGCGGGTCCTCGGGGTCATCATTTTTGTGATAGTGCTGGTGGTGGGGGTCATAATCGGGACGCGTTATTTCTATGTTGTCGGGGAAGGGATGAAGGCGGGGACCCTGAATTATGTGGTGAAGAAGGGGTATGTCTTTAAGACCTATGAAGGCGAGATGATCCTGGATGGGTTTCAGTCGAAGGGGCCGAATACGATGCAGTCGAATGAGTTCCTTTTTTCTATTACGGACACGGCGTTGGCAATGAAGCTGATGTTGAGTTCGGGAAACCATGTCCTGGTGCGGTATAAAGAATACAATGGGTCGGTGGCGTGGAGGGGTTATAGTAAGTTCATCGTGGATAGCCTTGTTTCGATCAGTAAGCCGGGGTCGGCGGAGTATCCGGTGAAATAGGGGTGGTGGAGCCGGGGCGCGGCTAGGCAAGCAGACAGAATATAGTGGGTTGCTTATTGAGGTCGGGGAGGTGATTGGGGTTGGGGGGGGATGCGGTGTCGACGGTTGGTGGTGCGAGCTGGCGCCAGCGGGAGATGGGAAGGGTGCGGATGTATTCGTTGGGGCCGGTGAGGTTGGCGGCGATGCAGAGGCGGGCGGAGGGGCGGCAGGTGGCGAGGAGGGTGGTAAGAAGTTGGTTATTCCGGTATGGGGTTTCGATAAAGAGTTGGGTGCAGTTTTGGCGGGCGGATTCGGTTTCGAGGTTTCGGATGGCGGTGGTGCGGCCGGCGTTGTCGACGGGGAGGTAACCGTTGAATTTGAATTGCTGGCCGTTGAGGCCGCTGGCCATGAGGGCGAGGAGGATGGAGCTAGGGCCGACGAGGGGGCGGACGGTGGCGCCGGTTTCGTGCGCGATGGCGGTAAGGAGTTGGCCGGGGTCGGCGATGCCGGGGCAGCCCGCTTCAGAGAGGATGCCGATGGTGGAGTTGTTCGCGAGGGCGCTGCGGAAGGAGGCTGTGACGGCGGGGTCTTCTTCGAGTTTGTGTATGGGGTGCCATTCATATTGGTCGATGACCATTTCTTTCCAGAGCGTTTTTAGGAATCGGCGGGCGCTGCGTTCGTTCTCCACGAAGAAGACAGAGCAGGTTTTTACAGCGTCGAGGATGTAAGCGGGGAGCGGGGCGAGGGCCTGCTCGTCGAGGTAGGTGGGGATGAGATAGAGTGTGGAAGAAGACATTTTGGCTGTTATTTGTCAGCAATTACGTCCATGCCTTTGGGGCTACCTACGACGGCTAGTCCGGTTACTTTGCCCGCGATCCCTTTAATTCTGATCTTGGCTGCAACCTGGTTCAGTGTAGCGCCGGAAAATGCGGCGTCGTCAATCAATACGAGATGATTGAATCTTCGAAGGTCGGTGACGGCATAGGAATTTTCTGCATTCTTTATCCTTTCATCCAATTTGGAAAGCGAGCTCTGTGCGACGGGTACAATGTCAGTGATCTTTCTGATCTTAACTTCCGGCAAATAGATGTCAAGATGTGTTTGGAGGAATTTCATGAGTTGAATTTCCCGGGGGATCGTCGGCGGGATGAATCCGACGGCGTCGGCTTCCATCTCCTCCAGAAAAAAATTTAGCTGATTAATGATACTCTCGGTCAATATTCGCATCAGAAATCTGTTCTGCCCCTGCTTGGCGTGGTTCACCAGCGATCCGATGCGGGTCATGCCAAACCGTTCGATTGCATAAAAGTCGAGGTAGTAAAACTGATCGAGCCAAATCTTGTCATATCCTTTGGTATTTTTCAGTTTTCCGAGAGCGTCGATGAACCCGTTACTGTCGTAGTATCCGGCGTATCGGTCACGGGTCAGCTTGTATTCTAAAAATGTCGGATCAGGCCGGAGGGATCGTTGCCAGCACCAATGCTGAAATGCCGCTACCCCCTGGAGCAGTTTGCCGGTTTCCGTTACGATGAGAAAATTATCATCCAGAAGTGCTATGTCTGCGTCGGTGAAATTGTGAAGGCGTTGGAGTTGGGTTGCCGGGAGGGTGGGTTGCAACCTTCGATAAATAGTTTTTGGTCGATGGCCGACCCTTTCGATCATTTTCGCTTCCATCAGTTGATTGATGGCGTAATGGGCCATTTGTTTGGAGAAATCGGTTCGGTCGACGATTTCCTTGATGGTCAGTTCCTTGTTGAGGTCGAAGAGGTCGAGTATGGCGTCGCGGGCTCTCATTATTTGATATTTGACTGTCAATAGTCAAATGTAAGGGAATCCAGGCGTGGGATTGGGAAATTGTGTTTGTGGGGTTGGGTTTTGGGGATCAGCGATTGCGGTTGGTGTTGGTGGGGCAGGCGTGATTGGTGTAAAGTTTTTGAATTATTTGACTATTGACTGTCAATAGTAAAATGTTTTTGAATTTGGAAAGGGATGGTTTGGGGGGAGGATAAAATGTGGGGCGAAATGGGGGTGGGGTGAATGGGGAAGAGGGAGGAAAGGACAAAGGGCGAAGTGGGGGGTGGGGTGAAAGGGGAAGAGGGGAGAAAGGGCAAAGGGGCGAAATGGGGGTGGGGTGAATGGGGAAGAGGGAAGAAAGGACAAAGGGGCGAAATGGGGGTGGGGTGAAAGGGGAAGAGGGAAGAAAGGACAAAGGGGCGAAATGTGGGTGGGGTGAAAGGGGAGGCGGGAAGAAAGGACAAAGGGGCGAAATGGGGTGGAGCGAAAGGGGAAGAGGGAAGAAAGGGCAAAGGGGCGAAATGGGGGTGGCGCGAAAAAACGTTAAATAGAATTGTTGACGTACAAGGGAGCGTCGCAAGAAAAGTTGATGAGAGTTGTGCCGCCGACCCCAAAAATCACTCCAGGTTCTGATGATAAAGACTTATCGTCGCGGCGATGATGGCATACGCGGGGGCGAGGACGGGTACGAAGTGCATCCCGTAGAAGACCATCCCGTTGCCGATGGCGAAGCCTTTGCGTTGGCTGATATAGGCGATGCTGGCAGCGGGGGTGAGGTTGTGGCGGCGGCAGCTATAGTCGAGCATTGAGAAACCATAATAGTAGCATTCGAGGAAGATGCAGATGACGGGGGCGATCCAGCCGATCAGGGGGACGAAGGCGAGGATGAGGATACAAATGATATATACGGTCTGCCATAGCGAGTTGCGGATGGCGAGGCGGATGCCGCCCAGCATGTCCTGGCGGAAGCGGCGGTCGAACCGCATCCTATATTCTTTTCCGTTGAGGAGGGCGTCGGTACGTTCGCTGAGATAGGTGAAGAGCGGCGAGCCGATAATGAGCATGAGATATTTGAATAGCGAGAAATAGAAGAAGATCAGGACGAGATGGACCATGAGGCCGCCCATGACGAAGAAGAAGCTGAGGACGGCGCTCTTCTGGTGCTGCAGGAAGCGGTCGATGCCGAGGCGGCCGAGCCAGGATACCACGATGCTGGCGGATTCCCAAAAGAAATAGAGCCCAACAATAAATAGTAACGAGTAGAGGATACCGGGGATGAGTATCCATTTCCATAGGCGGTGGGTCCTAATGAAGTGGTGTGCTTTTGTATAGGACTGGAAGGCGATAATGATTTCTTTTAGCACCGTAGTTTTCTTACATTAGATTCAAACGTACGGATAAATGGCGACACTTGAAAAAATGGGGATGGCGCAAGGGCGGCCGTTGGAAAAATTAGGGTTGGCGTTCTATGAGCGGCCGTCGGTGGTGAAAGTCGCGAAAGAGCTTTTGGGGAAGGTGCTGGTGACGGAGATAGACGGAGCTCGGACTTCGGGGCGGATCGTGGAGGTCGAGGCATATAATGGTGTGGTGGACCGGGCGAGCCATGCGTGGTCGGGGCGGCGGACGGGGAGGACGGAAGTAATGTTTGGTGCCGGGGGCACTGCGTATGTGTATCTGATCTATGGCATTCACCATTTATTCAATGTCGTTACGAATAGCGCCGGCGTTCCGCATGCGGTGCTGGTCCGGGCGTTGGAGCCGCTCGATGGTATACCGGTCATGCTAAAACGAATGGGGAGGAAGCAGCTGGATCACAGTCTGACCAGGGGGCCGGGCAATCTTTCGAAGGCGATGGGGTTGAAGACACGGCATACGGGGTTGTCGTTGCTGGATGGCGAGATCTGGATCGGGGATGACGGGTATCGGCCGCGCAGGTCGGAGATTGGGGCGACGCCGCGGATCGGGGTGGATTATGCGGGGGAGGATGCGGCGCTGAAGTATAGGTTCTTTTTGATGCGGAATCCATGGGTGAGCGGGCCGAAGAGGGGGAATGAGGGGTAATGGGGTGTGCGTGCAGGGTGTGCGCGCAGGCAGCGGGTTAAAGGGTGATTAAAGACGGATGAAAGTCCGATTAAATACGTCTGGGAGTGTTCGTTTCGTCTCCGGGGAGTATTAACTTAGTATTGGCCGGTCATTTATGGCGGCGATGTTGGCTCACCTATAAAAAATACCATTATGCATTCCTTCTCCCTCAAACTCACATTGACGTTGGTTGTGGTCGGGTTTTCGTTTCTTCAGGCTGCGGCGCAGACGCAGGCGCAAGCAGGATGGCCGAAATCCATAATCACCGGCGGCGGCACGGTTATCAATCTTTATCAGCCGCAGGTATTGTCGTTCACCGATAGTGTCTTGAAGTCCCGGTATGTGATCTCGGTGCAGGGTGATGGAGATGACGGGGATGACGGGGATGACGATCCGATCTTTGGCGTGGCATGGACGACGGCGAAGGTTGTTCGCGACTCAACGGGGAAGGAACTGAATATCTTGTCGGTGAGGGTCGATCAGCTGCGGATCCCGGATGATACGGGCCGGGCCCACAACGACTTTTTTGCAGCGGCGATGGAGGTGTATTTTCCCTGGGTGGTGAAAAGTGTGCCTATTAAAGAAGTGCAGTCGTCATTGGCGCTCGGCGGGCAGGAGGAGGTGTTGGCAAAGGATACGGGTGTTGCGGGGCCGAAGGTCTATTTCGAGACCGTGCCGGCGGCGCTGGTGCTGATAGATGGTGAGCCGCGGTTCGAAATGAACGAGCGCTGGGGTCTGCAGGCGGTGACGAACAGCCGGAATGTGATCGTGGAGGGGCCGGACGGAATATATTATCTCTACTATTCGATGCGGTGGTATATGGCGCGGGAGGCCACGGGACCGTATACGGCCAGGGGGTTCGTGGTGACGAAGGAAATGAGGCGGGTACAGCGGGACCTTGTGAAGGCGGCGATTAAGGCGGATGCTCCGCTCGATGAAACGGATGCGGAAGTGCGCGAGATCATCGTCAGCACGGAGCCGGCGGTCCTTGTTCAATCCTACGGCATGACGGAGTGGGAGAAGGTTGCGGGGACGTCGCTGAAGCAGCTGAAGAATCCGGGCGACAATGTGTTTTACGATACGGCGACGCATTATTATTATACGCTGGCGGGGAGTTGGTATCGGACACAGTCATTGAGTAGTGCCACGGGGTGGAAGGCGGTGGAGAAGGTTGAGTTGCCGGCGGATGTTTTATTGATGATGGATGGAGCGACAGGGGCGAGGGCTGTCGCGGTGCGCGCGACGATGAAGATGGATGAGGTGGTGCCGGAGGCGTTTAGGGTGGACCGGCGAATGACGACGACGGTCGATTATGACGGGCCGCCGCGGTTCAAGCCGATACTGGGGACGAGCCTCGAGTATGCGACCAATACTTGTGCAATCGTTTTTAGATCTAACGGACAATACTATGCGCTGGATAACGGTGTTTGGTTTATTGCCGGCAGTCCGCTGGGTACCTGGCGGGTGAGTGACGACCGGCCGGCGGAAGTGGAGCTCATCCCGCTGCGATACAGGGTATACCGGGCCAAGTTCGTGTACATTTATCAGACTGCGGCGGAGTATGTCTATGAGGGTTATCTGCCGGGATATTATGATGCTCCGGCGGATGGGTGTGCGTTGGCGGCTTCCTACGATTATGATTGGAATGATATGGCGTGGGGTTTTGATCTGGGGTGTGTCTATGGCTTGGGCGATGGGTACTGTGGGTATTTCCGGTTCGACCGGGTGAATCGATATTATGGACATGTGGTGTATGGCGGGCCGCGGCCGGGTTGGCATGAGAAGCAGTATGGTCCCTGGTCGAAGAGTAAGGGTGGTGGGGGTGCCGGGGGCGGGACTGCGGGTGGCGGGGGGAACGGTGGGGGCGGGAATCCTGGAAGCGGCGGGGCGAATGGCGGGATCAGGGGTGGTTGGGCGTTGAGGGGGTTTCTGCCGCATCCGCCGGGTGGATGGAGTCAGCGGACGGGGGGATATACGGGAGGCGGGTTGGTGCCGGGTGTGGGGGGAGTTGGTAGTGGTGGTGGGCCGGTGCCGGGGGGTGCTGGGTCGCGAGGATATGCGAGTGGTGGAGGAAGTTCGCAAATTGCGTACTCGGGAAACGCTGGCCAGCGTGGATATTCGCCGAATGGAGGGGCCAAAAGTTCGCATTTTGCGTACTCGGGTGGTGGGTCGAGGGGGTATGCAGGGGGTGGATTGAGGTCCGGTGGCGGGGGAGCTGGTAGTGGCAGCGGGTCGCGAGGGTATTCGGGAGGCGGGTCGCGGTCTGGTGGCAGCGGGAATTCGGGCGGTGGCGGACGAAGTTATTCGGGTGGCGGGTCAAGCGGCGGCGGGCATGTGAGCAGCGGCGGTGGCGGAGGCGGCGGCGGGGTCAGCAGCGGCGGGGGCGGCGGAGGTGGCGGGCATGCCAGCTCGGGTGGCGGTGGTGGGGGTGGTGGCGGTGGTGGAGCTTCCGGTGGCGGGCACCATTGATGGAGGTGAGTCGCGCGGGGCGAGGCAACTTTAGATAACCATTCTACTTAATCATATGAAACGTCTTTTCCTCAAGGTCGCGCTCACGGCGGCGATGCTCGCGTCAGCCATTCTTTGTCCGGCGCAATATCGATGGCCAAAAACAATCGCCGGCCTCTACGGCTTGCTTGTTGACATTTGGAAGCCGCAAATACTGGCGTACGACCGGAACGTGCTGCAGCTCAAGTCCGTGATTGCCGTGAGCGACATTGAGGAGATGGAGCCGGTCTGATCGTGCTGCAGGATGGTCCCGGAACGTACTATACGTTGGATAACGGCGTTTGGTTCGTTAGTTGGAGTCCAATTGGTCACTGGAGAGCGGCTATTTCCCGACCGGACGATGTGTCGCTGATCCCGCGGGATCATCCCGCATACGCGGCACAGTTAGTCGATGTTTACCGGGTTAACTGTGTGATATATGATGGGTATCTGGCGGGATATACAGCATTCAGGATTGATGCCAGAAACCGATATTATCACCAGGATTCCTTTGCAGAAAAGGTTGCCGGCATGGCGAAGCGGGATAGGCGGCGGCAGTCGCGGCGTGGCCTTATTCCCAGTGATAAATACGATCGGGTGGTTATTCGCTACGCAGAGATTTGACGGGGTTAGCAACGGCGGCGCGAAAGGTCTGGATACTAACGGTGAGCAGGGCGATGGCCAGGGCGGAAAGACCGGCGACGAGGAAGATCCACCAGCTGATGCTCGTTCGGTAGGCGAAGCCCTTCAGCCAGGAATACATAGCCCACCAGGCGATCGGGAAGGCGATCACCGCGGCGATCCCGATCAGGAGCGCGAAATCCTTGCTCAGCAGGCCGACGATGCCGCCGACGCGGGCGCCGAGGACTTTGCGGATGCCGATCTCCTTCGTCCGTTGTTCGGCAGCATAGGTGACGAGGCCGAGGAGGCCAAGGCAGGCGATAAAGATCGCGAAGACTGCGAACGAGATAAAGAGCTGGCCGGTCTGTCGTTCGGATTGATATAGTTTATTAAAATCATCGTCCATAAACGTATAGGTAAAAGGAACGCCGTTCGCCATATGCTTCCATTTGGCCTCAATCTGGCTGACCAGTGCGATGATATCGCTGCTGCGGAGCCGGACGGCCAGGCTCCCGCGGTTATCGCCCATATTTATCACCAGCGGTCCCACCTTGTCGTGCATCGAACTGAAATTAAAATCCTTTACCACTCCTACCACATGATAGGCGACGCTTTTCATGCTGTCGCCCGGCCGGTAGAAGAGATGACTGATGGGATCTTTCCAGCCGAGCAGTTCGACGGCGGATTCGTTGAGGATGATGCCGGTTGAGTCCGTGGGAAAGTCGATCGAGAAATTCCGACCCTTCACCATTTTCATTCCGAGCGTGGGGATATAATGTTCATCCACGAACAGATTGGTCAGCACGACCACTCCTTTAGTATCCATCGAGGCATCGCGGAACCAGCCTTCCTGGTCATAGCCGGTGCCCTGGGTTGGCATATCGCCGGACAGGGTGGCATCGGCGACGCCGGAGAGTTGGGTCAGTTGCTTGCGGAATGTTTTTACCGGGTCGCCGGCGAGGTATGCGTTGTGTATGACCAATACCTGGTCCCGGTCAAATCCGACCTCCCGGCTGCGGATATAGTTTAATTGATTATAGATGACGATCGTGCTTATGATCAGCCCGATCGAGATGACGAACTGGCCGACGACGAGGATGCTGCGAAGCAGGCTGCCTTTGAATCCGGAAGCGATCTTTCCCTTCAGCACCATGATGGGTTGGAAGGAGGAGAGATAGAAGGCGGGATAGCTCCCGGCGAGACAGCCCACGAGGAACACGAGGATCACCAGCAGGGTCAGGAAGCGTGGTGAAAACAGGCTCCCGGCGTGGAGCTCCTTGCCTGCGAGCTGGTTGAACATGGGTAAGAGCAGGAGCGCGATCCCGAGGGCCAGGAGCAGGGAAAAGAAGCTGAGCAGCACGGACTCGGTGAGGAATTGGGTGATGAGGTGGCCCTTTGTCGAGCCGGCCACTTTGCGGATGCCCACCTCCTTTGCACGATTAGCGGAGCGGGCGGTGCTAAGGTTCATGAAGTTCACGCAGGCGATGACGAGGATCAGGATGGCGACGAAGGAAAAGATATAGATGTAATTGATGTTGCCGTTTGGCTCCAGCTCGTAGGATTTGTTTGAATACAGGTGGATGTCTTCGAGCGGCATCAGGTGATAGATGAAATGCCCACCCGACCGGCTCAAATCCTGGGCCGAGGCATGGAGCATTTGTTGCAACTGGATACCCACGTATTTGTCAACGGTGGTGTTGACGCGGCTTTGGAGGAATGCCCGGTCTATGCCCGGCCGGACGAGGATATAGCTGTGCCAGTTGTTGCTCAGCCACTGATCGTCATCTCCATGGTTGGCATCACGGAGGGGGCGGATAAAGCTCAGATGAATATGCGACTGGCGGGGGAAGTCGCGCATGACGCCGGTGATCTTGCAAAAGGTCTTGTTTTCCAGCTCGAGGGTTTTGCCTACGACGTCGGTGCTGTTGAAGTATCTTTTCGCCGCCGATTCGTCGATCACGATTGAATTAGGTTCGTTTAGGGCCGTGTTGGGGTCGCCGGCCAGCATGGGTATGGAAAAGACCTTGAAGAAGGTGGAGTCGGCGAGTGCAAGGTGATGGTCCCGGATCCAATCGTTGCCTTTTTTTATCAGGATGTCATTCTGGCTAATGATGCGCGCCATTTGCTCCACCTGCGGGCATTCCTTTTTGAGAGTGAGGGCCAGTGGTTTGGGCGAGATCGACGCCGTGAACTGGGTGCTGTTGAAGTAGATATCCGCATCGAGGCGGTAGATGCGGTCGGCGTTCACGTTGAAGCGGTCGTAGCTAAGTTCGTCGGTGACGTAGAGGACGATAAGCAGGCAGACGCCGATACCGGAGGCGAGGCCGATGATGTTGATGGCGGTGAAGCCTTTGGATTTCCATAGGTTGCGCAGGGCGACTTTGAGGTAGTTCCGGAACATTCGGGGGAGGTTTACCTCCTGTGACGGATGGGACGGGGGAAAGGTTACAGCGCGGTGGCGCGGGACGCGGAGGTGGGTGGCGAGGGGGCGCGGGTGAGCGCGGGCAAACGGTTACACGGGGGGGCCGGCCGGGCGGGTTATTCGGTGCGGAGACTTTTTATGGGGTTGGCGACGGCGGCGCGGATCGTCTGTATGCTGACGGTGAACAGGGCGATCGCCAGGGCGGTAAGGCCCGCTACGAGGAAGATCCACCAGCCGATGTCCGTGCGATAGGCGAAGCTCTGGAGCCATTTGTACATAAACCACCCGGCGAGGGGGAAGGCGATCAGCGCGCCGATCCCGATCAGCAGGACAAAGTCTTTACAGAGCAGGCCGACGATACCGGTGAGATTCGCGCCGAGGACTTTACGGATCCCGATCTCTTTCATGCGCTGTTCGGCGGCATAGGTGACGAGGCCGAAGAGGCCGAGACAGGCGATAAAGATGGCGAAGACGGCAAAGGTGATAAAGAGGCGGCTGGTCTTTTGTTCAGCAGCGTACATTTTATTAAAGTCGTCGTTCAGGAACGTATAGTTGAAGGGTATTCCCTGCTGAATACCGTGCCATTTTGCTTCGATCTGTCCCACGAGCCCAAAGACGTCGGCGGTACGGAAGCGGATGGCCATGGCGCCAAAGTTATCGGCAAATTGCATGACGAGGGGATAGATCCGGTCATGCATGGAGCTGTAGTTAAAATCTTTTACGACGCCTACGATATGGTAAGGGACCGGTTTCATGCTGTCACCGGGATGGTAGAGGGTCTGGTTGACCGGGTCTTTGAACCCCAGCAGGGCGGCGGCGGCTTCGTTGATGATGAGAGCGGAGGAATCGGTCTTGAATTGCGTGATATCGAAATTGCGGCCTTTCGCCATTTTCATTCCCAGGGTCGGGACGTAGCGATCGTCGACGAAGAGGTTGGTCACCACCACGATCTGTCGAGCGTCCAGAGAGGCGGTTCGGAACCAGCCATCCTGGTCATAGCCGTCGGTCTTGGTCGGCATATCGGAAGAGACGGCGACGTCTGTTACGCCGGACATCCTGATGAGGTCTTTGCGAAGTGTCACGACATTCTTGCCACCGAAGTCGGAGGTGTTGTGCAATACAAGGACCTGGTCGCGGTTGAAGCCGATTTCCCTGCTCCGGATATACTGCAGCTGCCGGTAGACGACGAGGGTGCAGACGATGAGACCGATGGAAATGACGAACTGACCGACGACGAGGCTGCTGCGAAGCCAGCTGCTTTTGAAACCGGCGGCCACCTTCCCTTTCAGGACTTGAATGGGTTGGAAGGAAGAAAGATAGAAGGCGGGGTAGCTGCCTGCGAGGACGCCGACCAACAGCGCGAGGGCCAGGAGGATCAACAGGAAGCGCGGCCCGAAGAGCGCATGGGCCCGGAGGTCTTTTCCGGCGAGCTGGTTGAAGTAGGGCAGGAGGAGAAGGGCGATGCCCAGGGCAATTACCAGCGAGAACAGGCAGAGCAGCACGGATTCGGTCAGGAATTGGGCGATGAGGTAGCCCCGGGTGGAGCCGGCGACTTTGCGGATCCCGACTTCCCTGGCGCGGTTGGCGGAGCGGGCCGTGCTGAGGTTCATAAAGTTGACGCAAGCGATCAGCAGGATGAGCGCGGCGATAATGGAGAAGATATAGACGGTCTGGATGTCGCCGTTGGCTTCCAGCTCGCCTTGTTTGTTGGAATGCAGGTGGATATCGGTCAGGGGCATGAGGTGGTACCGGAAATGGTTGCCGGCTTTTTCCAGTTCGGCCTCATTGGTGTGCAGCATGCTTTGCAATTCGCGGCCGAGGTTGATGCTGACGCACTGGTCGACGTCTTTTTGCAGCGCTTCCCTGCTGACGCCGGGTTGAGCGAGGATATAGAGGGGATAATTGTTGCTCAGCCAGGTTGGATCGCCCATATCGCCGTCGCGGAGGGGCCGGATAAAACTGAAATGGAATTGGCTGTTTTCGGGCATGTCACGAAAGACACCGGTGACTTTCACGAGGGTGTTGTCGCTGCCGATCTCCAGCGTTTTTCCGACGACATCGGTGCTATTGAAGTAGCGCAGGGCGGCGCTCTCGTCGATGACGATGGAATGGCTGGTATTGAGGGCGGTATTGGGGTTCCCCTGGATCAGCGGGATGGTGAAGACCTGGAACAGGGTGGAGTCGGCAAATACGGCATGGTGGTCGTTGATCCGGTCGTTGCCTTTTTTAACCAGGATGTCGCCGGGGTTCCGGAAGCGGACCATCTGTTGGATCCGGGGATAGGTCCTCACGAGGGTGGGCCCCATGAGTTGGGGGGTGGCGACTGCATCGATCTGGGTATTGTTGAAATTGACATCGGCGTCGATGCGATAGATCCGGCCGGCATTGGCGTTGTAGCGGTCATAGCTGATCTCGTCGGTAACGTAGAGGACGATGAGGAGGCAGACCCCCAGGCCGGCGGCAAGGCCGATGATGTTGATGGCGGTGTAGCCTTTCGACTTCCAGAGGTTGCGGAGGGCGACCTTGAGGTAGTTGCGGAACATGGGGGGCTGATTTTCGCTTCTGACGGATGGGACGGGGGAAAGGTTACAGAATACCGGACACCCGGGTGTATTAAAATCGAACATTTCGGGAATCGGCGTTTTTTTAATTGATTGGCAGCTAATTATCAACAAAAGTGGCACCATAGTGGCTACGTCGTGGATATGTTTAGGAATTATTTTAAAACCGCTTACCGGAACCTGCTGAAAAACAAAGGTTTTACAGCTATCAATATCCTGGGCCTCACCTTGGGGATTGCGACTTGTCTCTTGATCGTCTTCTATGTCCTGGATGAGTTGAGCTATGATCGTTATCATGAGAAAGCCGACCGGATCTACCGGGTTAACAACGATGTCCGTTTCGGGGGTAATGAAAAAACTTATGCCTCCTCCCCGGCGCCGGCGGCTCTGGCGATGAAGCGCGATTTCCCCGAAATCGAGCAGGCGGTCCGGCTGATGAATGCGGGTCGGATCGGCGTGAAGAAAAACAACCAGTATATCCAGGAGGACCATGCGGTATATGCGGATTCGAATCTTTTCTCAGTCTTTACGTTGCCGATGACAGAGGGCGATCCGGCCAGGGCGCTGATCGATCCGAATTCGGTGGTGATCACGGAGCATGCCGCGTGGAAGTACTTTAACCGGACGGATGTGGTTGGCCAGGTCCTGCTGGTGGATGACGGGACCCCATACCGGATCACCGGCGTGATCCGCGATCAGCCGGTCGAGTCGCATTTCCGGTTTGACTTCTTTTTTTCAATGTCATCCATCCCGGGAAGCCGGGAGGATGCGTGGCTGAGCAATAATTTGGTTACCTATGTCTTGCTGAAACCGGGTACGGACCCGGGCAGGCTGCAAGCGAAATTCCCCGCGTTCCTCCGGCAATATATGGGCCCTCAGATCCAGAGTGTGCTACATTTATCGGTCGATGGTTTCGAGCAGGCAGGTAACTATTACCGATTCAGTCTCTTTCCCATGCTGCAAATCCATCTTCGGTCGAGTTGTGCGGATGACCTTGCGCCGAACGGCAACATTGAATACATTTATATCTTCTCGGCGATCGCGTTTGTGATCCTGCTGATCGCGTGTATCAATTTCATGAACCTGTCGACGGCCAGGTCGGCTAACCGGTCCCGTGAGGTGGGTGTGCGAAAAGTGCTTGGCTCGCCGCAGAGATACCTGGTGTTGCAGTTCCTGACGGAATCCGTGCTGGTGACGCTGGCGGGGGCGGTGCTGGCAGTGCTGCTGGCATGGGCGATGCTGCCGCTTTTCAATCTGCTTTCCGGAAAGCAACTGGTGGTCAGCCATCGGTTGGCGGGGATGTTGCTGCCGGTGTTATTTGTCGTTGTCCTGGTCATCGGTTGTCTGGCGGGTTCGTACCCGGCGTTTTATCTTGCTTCGTTTCAGCCGATCGATGTGCTCAAAGGAGGCCAGGCCAATTCTGCTGCGAAAGGATTCAAGGGCGGTCGGTTGCGGGGCTTCCTGGTGGTATTCCAGTTTGCCATTTCGATCTTCCTGATCATAAGTACGCTGGTGGTCTATCAGCAGCTCCAGTATATCCGGGCGCGGAACAGCGGTTATGACCGCGATCATGTGCTGATCGTAAAAAATACCGGTACCCTGGGCGGTCAAACGGTGGCTTTCAAACAGGAGGTCAAACGGTTGTCGGGAGTGGATGACGCTACGTTGGCCGAAACCTTGCCGACGAGCGATTACGGCGACGCGACTTCTTTTTTCGAAGACCGGGCTTTCGATCCGAAGCGGGCGGTCCATTCAGAGCGGTGGACGGTTGATGAGGGCTACCTGGGCACGCTGGGCATCCAATTGAAGTCAGGGCGGAATTTTTCCCGGCAGATGGCGACAGATTCGAGTGCTATCATCATCAATGAAGCCGCCGCAAAAATGTTAAGTTATGCCAACCCGCTGGGCAAGGAATTGTATGCTCCGGCGAATAATCTTCTGACGAAGGTGAGCACCTTCCATATCATCGGGGTGATGAAGGATTTTAATTTCAGGTCCCTCCGGGAAAATGTGACGCCGCTGGCCATCCTGTTTGGCAACGATCAGAGTTTGTTGAGTATTCGTGTACACGCGGGGACCAATATCCCCGCGTTGCTGGCGCAGGTGGAGGATAAATGGCGGGTGTTTTCGCCAAGTCAGGCATTTGTCTATTCCTTTATGGAGCAGGATTTTGATGGTCTTTACCGGGCGGA
>DASZJO010000196.1:0-16803 GCA_035948015.1 Puia sp. | reverse complement strand
TTTCCCGTCGGGTTGATATCGCCCCCGGAGCCGGTGGGACCGGGATAGCCCGGAGCATGGCTGATATCCGTCGAGCCGCCGTTTTCGTCGTAGCCGTTTGGCATGCCGTTCTGCGCGGCAGGCGTCGAATTACCTGCCAGGCTTTCGTTGCCGGCGTTGGCGAGACCAGCTGCCGGAACCTCGGCGATTACCGGCAGGCGCGGATCATTGTTGGTCTTCAGATAATCGATCAGCGCCTTGCCCCACCGGACTTCCACATAGTCCTCCGGTACCACCAGCGCGCCCGAGTTTCCGTTCTGGTAGCCGTCAGCATGATCGAAGGTAACAAAGGCATCGTCGGCTAAGGAAGCCATGGTCCCGCCTGCCGCAGCCTTCTCTGCATATGACTGCGCAGTGGCCGCATCGACATTCACCAGCCGCATCGCCATCCGAAGCATTAGCGAATACCCAAAACGCTGCCAGGCGCCGATATTCCCTTGATAAATGATATCATTCGTCGGCGCCGCCGCGGATGCATTTAACGTCGGAAGGACCGAATCCAGCTTCGCCAGCATCGACGAGTACATGGACTTCTGCGCGTCGTATACCGGCTCGTTGATTCCCGACGCCGCTTGAAGTGCCTGTGAATAAGGGCAGTCTCCGTAAGTATCCGTGATCAGTTCTATGTTCAGCAATTGCACGATCAGGGAGATTCCGGACAGATTGCCATCGGCCGTAAGCTTGTTCTGTTTGATCAACTGCTGGATCGTGTAACACTGCCCGGCTGCGGTATATGAATTGTTCCATATACTGGCATCATACGTGAGGATATTGCCGGAAGCAACATACTTATCACCGTTGCTGTAATAGGTCGGATACTGCGCCGAGGCAAACGTCTGTACCCACATGGATTGGAACAGGATCGGCCCTGAATAGCCTTGAAAGGAATTCATATAGCCCAGCTCAGCCGAAGGTAATAGCAGATTGGGATCAAAGACGGAACCGGATGCCTGTGTAGGGTCGGTATTTACAGCGTTGAAATTTTTGGTGCATCCGCCCATAGCCAGCGACCCCGCAAAACTCAGATATATCAGGATTTTTCTCATTTTTCTAGTTTTTGAATTTAACGGTGACATTAAAGCCGAACGTCCTTGCGGCAGGAAGACTCGTGCCTTCGATACCTGCATAAGCTACGCTGGCTGCAAAACCGGACTCCGGATCGATATTACCACTCTTCTTCATAACCGTCCAAAGGTTCCGGGCAACGGCTGAGATCGTGACCGAGCTGATGACCGGGATATTGCCCAGTATCTTCTGACCTAGCGTATAGCCCAGGGTCAATTGCCGCAACTTGATATAGTCCCCGTTTACCGCATTGATGCGCGAAATGCTCGCCAGCCGCTGATAATAATCCTGCGCGGTTGCATTTACCGTATTCGGCGCATCGGTTGTTGCATTCACGCCAGTAGTGATCCCGCCCTCACGGCCCGTAAGCGTCAACTTGTTCAAGCCGCGATAGATTGAATAATAGCTCGTAGCGGACAGGATCTTGTTGCCATAATTGTATTCGAAGAGGAAGGAAAGATTCCAGTTTCTATACGTGAAGTCGTTCCGGACGCCGCCAAAGTCGGTCGGCAGCACACTGCCAAACGGCGTATACGTGCTGGCGGCGAGGGGCAGCCCCTGACCGTCCACCTCTATCTGTCCCTTCGCATCCCGCACATAATCATATGCCAGGATTTGAGGGCCAGACATTCCCTTTACAAATCCCGTTCGGGCATTTAACGGCCGGTAATTTCCGGTGAGAACATTGTTGCCCGCCTGATCCGTCGCAAGGATCGTATTTTTTACGTGGCTGTAGTTAATCGTGATATCCCAGGAGAAGTCCCGCAATTTCACCGGCGTAGCAGTCAGTTTTACTTCAACGCCTTTGTTCTGGGTAGAACCCGTTGCTACGACGTAACTGGAATACCCGGTCGCCGGGCTAAGCGCAGCTTGTGAGATTTCATGATGTGTTTCCCGCGTAAACCACGCCACGTCCAACCCGAGACGGTTCCTGAAAAACTTCAATTCAGCACCGAGTTCGATTTCATTCATCGTAAACGGCTTGAGGAAGTAGTTGGGAAGATTTGAGCTGTAATAACCTGTGGGCGTGCCGTTGATCGCATTACCCACACTGTAGTATTGCTGATCCACATATGGCGTTGCCTCACCGCTCGTCTTGGCATATGCCGCTCTCAACTTGCCATAGCTTAGCTCCGTGCCCGGCAGGAATTGAGAAAATACAAAGCCACCGGACACCGACGGCGTAAAGATGCTACGGTTGCTCGCAGGCAGCGTAGAATAGGCGTCATAGCGACCCGTGGTATTCAACAACAGGAAGTCCTTGTAGCTGAAGTCGAGGGTATAGAACGCGGAGTGCACCTGCTCCTGGGAAAATCCATAACCGCGGCCGAAGCTGACCACATTCGAAGGCGTATACAGATAGGGCACTACGAACTGGCTGCCATTGATAGATACGCTTTCATAGTAGTCCTTCCGGGAATTGGCGCCCAAGGTCGCATTCAGGTTCAGCCCTTTGAAAAGATCGTGGGTCACACCGATCAACCCGTCAATGTTCAACTCATATTGTGTATTGGCGGACTGACCATTGAATTGCCCGGATTGTCCGGCGCTATTATAGGAATAAGCCGTACCGGTTGGCGTAACGCCAAGCGTCTTATCATCTTCGCGGTCATAGCCTACCCGCACCATACCGTAGATCCAGGGAAGAAAATTATACTTGACGGATCCGTTTGCGATCCAGCGGCTCCGCCAAAGGCTGTTGATCCACTGATTGACTACAAACCAGGGGTTGGTGACATACGGGTCATCGCTAAATACCGTTTCGGCACCAGTTGTTTTGTCCCAGCCTGGTTTGAAGATATTGTCATTGACATTCGCTGCCAGGAACGTGAAATTGTTCGGATTCCCCGGTCCATCGCTCAACTGCGGCTGGTTCCGGTTCACCTGGTTGATATAGTTCACGATCAGGGTCGTGCTGAGTCTGTCGGTCAATTTCTGCGTGAGGTTCAGATTGATCGTTTTCCGGTCCAGGCCGCTGTTCCGTACGATCGAACTATTGTCCAGCGTGGACGCCGACAACCGGAATTGCGTGCGGTCAGTACCGCTGCTCGCCGAAATGGTATTGGTCAGCGATGGTCCAACGCGATAGATCTGATTCAGATTCTTTCCGGCACTGTAGGACGAGTAGGCATAATTGTTACCGTCATATTGGATGGTGGGTGACCCGTCCATTTTCGAGCCCCAGCTAAACCGGTTGCTGTTCAGCGCGCCTGACGCCGTTGTCGGCTTGGCGCCCTCTAATCCCTGGCCATACACCGTTTGGAAATCCGTATTGTTGATTATCTTGTCCCAAAGAGAATTCACATTGTAAGCCAGCTCGGTCTGACCTTTCTTAGCCGACTTAGTAGTGATCATGATCACCCCGTTGGAAGCGCGTGCGCCATACAGCGCCGACGCCGCCTGGCCTTTCAGCACGGTCATCGTCTCGATATCGTCCGGGTTCAGGTTGCCGATCCCATCGCCATTATCCGAACCACCCCACTCACCTGCAGCTCCACGCTGGGAGTTATCCATCGGGACACCGTTAATGACGAAGAGCGGTGAACCACCCGAGTTCATACTGGACATCCCTCTTAGCAGGATCCGAGCAGTGCCGCCAGAACCACCATTGGTTCCGTGCACATCGAGACCCGCTACCTGACCTTCCAGGGAAAGCGCCACATTCGTTTCCCGGGCCTTGCTCATCTGATCCCCGTTCACCGTAGCCACCGAATAACCCAGCTGTCGGGATTCTTTGGTAATACCCAAGGCCGTTACTACCATTTCCCCCAACGCCGCGCCCAACTGCATCTGGACGTTCAGCGTCTCCCGGCCGTTCACCTTCACTTCCTGCTTCTCATAACCGACACTCGAAATGACCAGCGTCGCATTTTTGTCGATACCCGTCAGCGTGAACTCCCCATTTTCATTGGTGGTCGTGACCTTCCGGGCTCCCCTGACCTCCACGGTAGCCGCCACCACCGGCTCGCCCTTCTCATTGGTGACCCGGCCATGTACGTCCATCGGAGGCGGTCCGACCGGTATTGGGGCAGCCGTCACCGCCGCCGGGACAACCGCCTTCCGGGTGATCACGATCGTCTTACCAATAATTTCGAAGCTTAGCGCCTTGTCCTTCAGACAGCTATCCAATACCGCCTCCAGCGAAGCATTCTTCACGTTCACGGTCACCAGACCCGCCTCCTGTAATAAAGTATAATCGCAAAAGATTGCATATCCCGTCAGCTTGGTGATCTTTTTGAACACTTTCTGTAGCGAGACATTCTCCCCGGAAATGGTGATTCCCTGATTGGGTTTTTCCGCGCGAACGAAGAGAGATGAGAAGGTTAAGGAAAGAAGTAAAAGCAGTAGGATAGACTTTTTCAAAAGACCTTGCCTATCCGGCAAAGTTTCACAAATAGCAGTTAAAAACATACTTTTGTAATTGTTTGGTGAATAAAATAGCAGTCGCATCACGATTGGTTTATGAGCCGAACATCTTTCCGTCCCGGGATCCAGCCGGGGCGGTTTTTTTTATGGCGGCCAACTAATGGGCTTTCATTTGATCATAGCTGTTAATGGTTTTACATATTTACTATTACATTGTTGCCATCGATATAGAACTGAATGCCACTCTTCTCCAGGATCTTCAGCACATCCGATAAAGGCAGGTTCTTCTGTATCCCGCCCCAGAATTCCTTCTGCTTCCCGATCCCGCCATTATTATTATAAGAAACTTTCAGGTCATACCATCGCGACAGCTGCCGCATGATCGTCCGGATATCCGACCGGTCGAAACTGAAGAAGCCTTTCTTCCACGCCACCGCCGCATCCACATCCGCATCATCCTTCACCCGGACTGCATCGCTCTCCGCCATCCCGCTCCCCGCCGTCCCAGCCCCCGATACGCCGGCCCCCGCTCCCCCCGCCGAAGCCCCGGCGAAGACCGGCCACTCCGCCTGCTGCCCCGGCTTCAACACCTGCTTTTCGCTCTCATCCCCTACCCTGATCGCCCCTTCCAGCAGGGTCGTCCGCACCACCCGCTCCTCCTCGTAAGCCATAACGTTGAAGCTTGTCCCGAGGACATCGATCTCCTTCCGGTACTTTTTATCTGCGCTATCCTGGTGCAGCATATAGATCTTGAACGGATTGACCGCCCGCGGCGCCACTTCGAAATAGGCTTCCCCACTAAGCTCCACGGCGCGTTCCTTCCCGGCGAACGCCGTAGGGAACCGCAGGGATGATTCGGAATTCAGCCACACTTTCGTACCATCCTGCAGGATCAACTCGTACTGCCCCCCGCGCGGCGTCGTGATCATATTGTAAACCGGAGCGCTCTCCGATTGGGCATCGCCGCCAGCCCGGTATTGCAGCTGACCATTGTTCAGCTTGATCACTTTCATTCCGCCCTGGACCGCCAGCATCCCCGTCCCGGCGCTATCCAGCACGATCGACTGACCGCTTGCCAACACCAGCACCGCCCGGTTGCCGCCCGGTTTGACATCATTCCTGAACCGGTTCTTTGTCGTAACGACCGCCTTTTCCGGTGTCGACGGCCGCTTGCGCAATACCGCCACCAGGTAAGTCGCGAACAGCAAAGCCAACACCGCTGCCAGCCCCACCGTCCGATACCGGACTATCCTCCTTTTCCGCAACCGCCGTCTCCGGCTCAACTCCCCTTCCCGCAGGATGACGGCCCGGTACAACGCCACACTGTCTGTATCCGGCGACGGCTTTTGGCCTCTCGCTTCCTGCCAGAACGCTTCCAGCATCTTAAATAAAGGAACCTCACCCACCCCGTCCCGCACCGACCCCAACAACTCTTCCATCTCATCATAGGAACAGCTGCCCGCCAGATATTTCTCCAGCAAATACTTTAATCGAATATCGTCAATGTGACCACCCGGCATGACTAAGGACTGTCTCCCTACTTACAGGGACGAAATCCAGATAGGGAACAACTATTCAATTTTAATATTTTTTTAATTTTTCCCTGGCTAATATTTTAGCACAGCGGTCCTGCGTTAATTTTCGCCTATCGGTAAAATTGCTAATCGGACTACGTCCGGTTAAAAGAAGAAAACCATCAGAATAGTCAGGAAATTCGCCAGATAGGCCCGAATGAATCGTAACGATTCGGAGATATGATTGCTAACAGTGTATTTTGACAATTGCAGCTTCTCTGCAATATCCGAATGGCTGAAATTCCTCTCCCGGCTCATCCGGAAGATTAACTGCCGCTGCGGCGACAATAGCCCGATGGCCTCCTTTAATTTGACCTCGTACTCCTTGACCAGCACCGGCTCGTCCGAAGCCGACCCGCCGGCCAATTCAATCTCCTGCCAAATGATCTCCTTTATCTTAGGATCCCGGGACGCCCGCCGGAGAAAATCCACCGACTGATTGAACGCGATCCGGAACAGAAAGGCATCGAAACGTTCCACCCCCGCCAGCATCTCCCGCTGCTGCCAGATCTTGAGGAAAACATCGGTCGCCATTTCCTCCGCCGTCTCCTTCGACTTGACTATCCCGATAATATAGTGGTAAAGCCTTGGCTGATACGCCTCGAATAAAGCTTTGAATGCTTTCTCATCGTGGCGGGCAACTTGCCGAAGCAGCATTTTCTCGGTGTGCTGTAGTAAGGTCACTTCTCAAAAGCCTTGTGTCAGTTCAAATACTCACTGGGCTCGCCCAGCTATTGTAAATATATTAGAATTTACGTATAAAAACAAAACCAAATACACCCCGCCCCATCATATCGATTCCCTCGCAATCAACTCCGTCTCCAACTGCAACTGTTCCGCAGCCGGGTAACTCTCGGTCCCCCCGGGATGTTTCAACCGCTCGATCAGCACATACATCGCTTTCTGCCCGATCGACTCGATCGGTTGCCGGATAACGGAGATCGTCGGCGTAAATAGCCGGAAAACATCATTGTCATCGAAACACAGGACCGCCAACTCATCCGGGATCTTCAATTGTTTCTTTTTGATCGCCTCGATCCCCAGCACACCCAAATAATTGGTGAGAAAAAAGACGGCATCTATATCCTTCCCGGTGCCATCCAGCAATTCCGCGATCATCCCGAGTGCCATCTCGCGGTCTGCATGATACGGCACGATCTTCACCCGCTTCTCGTCGACCGGAATATCGTGTTTGCCCAACACATCATAATAACCCGCCAGCCTGTCCTTCATATGCGCCATATCCGCTTCGATCGTAACGAGGGCGATCTTCCGATTCCCTTTCCGGATCAGATACTCCGTTCCCTTTGCTACGCCTTCGAAATTGTCCACCAGCACCGCCGGGATCTCAAGATGCTCCGGAAAGTACCTGTCTATCAGCACCACCGGCTTGCTCTCCGCCTGTAACTTCTTTATCTCATCCGCAAGCAGCGGCGTTGGCGTGATGATATAGCCGTCGACCTGACGCTGCGACAACATGTTGATCAATTCCCTTGCCTTCACTTCGTCGTTATCAGTGCTGCAATACACCACTTTATAGTCGTACTTCTTGGCCTCATCCTCGATGGTTTTGGCCAGCGTTGCAAAAAATGCGTTCGAGATATTCTCCACGATCAGCCCGATCGTCTTGGTCTTGCCCGTCCTCAAACCCCTCGCCAGCTGATTTGGCCGATATCCCATTTCCCGCGCCACATTTTCAACTTTCTCGATCACCTCGCGGCTGATCCTCATCTTCACAGCCTTATCATTCATCACAAACGAAACGGTAGAGACGGATACTCCTGCCTTGCGGGCGATATCACTGATAGAAACTTTCTTCATTAATATAGGTGTATTGGAAGGTTTGGATAAAGATACAAACTAAATCGTTTTAGCCATATATCCATCAGTCTTTATTTTTATCTTGACAAGGCAAAGCCTCATGACTAATCTACTGCTTTTTGTATTGCTCCTGTCTAAAGACACCATCATAACCAACCTGGTGCCAAAATCCTCCCCGGCCCCGCCGTTAACCCTCCGCATCGTTAACACTTCCATCACCCCGCTTAGGAATATAACGCTCGAATGGTCCCTGCAAACCAACGGCGCCATTACCGCGAAAGGAAAAGCGCCCATCCCCATCCTCGCTCCAAACAAACCTGCCCTCCTCCGGCTACCTCTACGCCTACCCGACGACACCGCCGGTGAGACCTTCCTTCAACTCCATTATCGATCCGCCCCTGCCGCTCCCACCGCCGCCCCGCCCCTCCTGGCCCAGCAACAACTTTTAATAAAGCCCTACCGCCCCCGGCTAACCGTCGTCCCCGCCGGCGAGATCACCTTTTCCGACGAGAACGACATCTTCACCATCCGCTCCCCCACAATCCGCATTTCCTTCAACCGCCAAACCGGCTGGCTGGTGCACTATGAAATAAAAGGCATCGACCTCCTGGATGACACTCTCGGATTGAGATCGAATTTCTGGTGGCCCGGCTATAACGATTCAGCACCTCCGGATTCAGGCTGGCTTGCCGCCACCCGCGAACCTCACTTGCAAGTTTTTTCCAATACCACCAGCCCCGAACTGATCATCATCCGGACCGAATATACATTGCCCGCCACCGCCTCCCTCCTGCATCTCAGCTATACCATCAACGCAGGCGGCGAGATGCTCATCACCCAGCAAGTCGAACCCGACACTACCCAACCACCATCCCGCCCGTGGCGCATGCCCTGTTTCGGAATGCAATGGATCCTTCCTCCCGGTTATGACTCGATAACCGCTTACGGCCCCCTTCCCCCCAACGTCTCGCCCAACTCCCGCACCGTATCCAACCCGAACAATTCCCCCAACTCCGCCACCCCACCCCGCTCAGCCCTGCCCGCCATCTTTCATGACCATCCGGTCAAACCTCTCCCATCCGATTCGAATGCCCGCGACGCCGCGACCCGAATGGATATCCGCTGGTGGACCATCGCCGACAAAGACGGCAACGGCCTCCGATTCATCGCCGACACCCCGTTCCTCAATGAAAGCGCACTCCACTGCTTCGACAGCGACCTGATGACCATCCACCCTTCGGCCGCCGACTTGTCCGCCGAAGCTTCAGCGAAGACGACCCTCCGCCGCCAAATCCAACTCAGCATCGACCGCCCCGCCTCGTCCATCCTCCTGCCCATCGGAAATTACCAGTACACCTATAAAGTAAAACCACTAGTATCTTCCACACCTGTTAACACCACGCACCCGATTGCAAATTGAATGTCTCCGCATCATACAAAGCCGGCCGCCCCCATAGCAATTCATTGCGTAATTTTTACGCAGCCGCACACTCGAAATCGGTTTTGGAAAAAAAGTCGGGAAAAAAGAATTTTCACAAAAAAATTGACGCCATTACTTTTTCACTAAGTCTTTTGTTAGTATCTTTGTTCATCAACAGATTCTATCTTTCCTAATCTGTTTTCCCTGTCGAAGATAGCTTGCATACGAGAAGTGTTATCGAACGCCATTCATCACTTTTTAACACCTCGAAGAAGATGAAGCACAGTATCGTCCCGGTTAACAAAACCACTAGCGCCTCCTTGTCGCTAACAGCTTTGCCGACTGCCAAGATTGTCCGGCACCCCCAGTCAAAAAGAATGCAGGAGGACGATTTTACCGTCGACCCGCCGGATGAAGAGACCCTCAAACGGCTTAACGCGATGGCAAAACAATATCCGTTTTGCATTCTGCACCGGGGCCCCCACAACAGAGGATTGTTGTAGATTCAACACTCTGCATCCGACCCATACCCCGTACCCGAAGCCGCCGCCAGGCGGCCCTCAATTTTTTCGCGCAAACCGGACACCCCGCCGGTTCATGGTTTTGTCGCCTCTCCATCGACCAACGCTTTAGAATTCAACACCACTACCAACTGACACCCCTTCCCGGGCGCCGACTCGATCTCAACCTTCCCATTGTACAACTCTGCCCGGCTGATGATATTCGAGATCCCCACCCCCTTTCGCCGCATCCGCGGATCGAAACCCTTTCCATCATCAGCCAACCGAAGCCGCACCTGCTCCTTTACCTTATTTAACTCGATCACCACCGTCCCCGCCTGCGCATGCTTTAAAATATTATTCAACTGCTCCTGGATGATCCGGTAGATATTGATCTTCTGCTCCGGCAACAATTCCTCCTCGCATAACCCCGAAATGTTCAACCGGATCTTCATCTTACCCACCGATTGAATGCTTCGGATCAACTCCTTGATCGACTGCGTCAACCCCAGGTCATTGAGACTCGGCGCGATCAGATCCTTTGACAACTTGCGGATCTCCTCTATCGCCATCGAAATGTTCTTCCGGCTCTTGGCCAGCAACTCCAGTTGCGGCTCCTTCTCCTCGATCGCCACATCCAGATAAAGCTTCGATGTAGCCAGGATCTGGTTTATATTGTCATGCAGCTCCTGCCCGAGCTCGAACCGTTCCCGCTCCTGAGCCCCCAGGACCACCTCCGTGATCTGCTGCTGCTTCAGCTTCTGCTGTAACGCCAGCTCTTTCTCTAACCGGATCCTCTCCGTCACATCATTGACGATGACCTGCACACAGGCTTTACCAAAATAATCCATCGGATGGGAGGTGATCTCCACGATCATCACCCTACCCCACTTATTGTGATGATGCCAAAGCCTGACGCCCGCCGCCAGCTTCGCCGAACCATTCTGCTGCAGGTCCGCCATAAACTGTTCCGCCTCACCGGGCGCATGCAGGTCCCGCATCGTGAGCCGGTTGAACTCCTCGCGGGTAAACCCATACTTCTCCCTCGCCTCGTCATTCACCTCCATGATCTGCAAATTGTCCGGATCGAATATCCAGGTGGGGAACGGATTCTTATAGAACAATTGGCGGTATCGTTCCTCCGAAGCGAGGATGATCTCTTCAGACCGCTTCCGGGCCGTAATATCCTGTATCGCCCCGATCATCCGCACCGGCCCTGTTGAATGAATGATATACCCCCGGTCATGCACATGAGCATATTCCCCGGCGGCCCTCCGTAGCCGGTATTCATCCTCCCACTTGTTGGCAACCCCCTCCCTGATCACCCGCTGAAGCTTGGAAAAAACCCGCTCCTTGTCATCCGGATGCATAACCTCTTCCCAAAGCTCCTCCGGCGAAGCCGCACCCGTCCTATCGTGCCCGAATAGCTGCTGATACGTGTCCCCGATTATGCTTAACTTACCGCCGGCAATATCCCAGTCCCAGATAGCGTCATTCGTAGCCTTCACAACCGTGTTGAACCGCTCATTGCTTTCCCGCAGATATTCGAGATTTCGCTTGCGCTCAAGGCTGTATTGGATCGTCTTTGCCAGCAACCCCTCCGTTAGCTCATTCTTCACCAGGTAATCCTGCGCTCCTTCCTTGATCGCTTCCAACGCTACCTTCATATCCGACAAACCCGTCAGAATGATCACCGGTATCCTCTGCACAGCAGGTTTGAGCTGCACGAACGTGTGAATTCCCCAGCTGTCCGGCAGACTAAGATCCAATAAGACCAGATCGATCTCCCACTCCCGCAAAAGCCGGTAGGCCTCACCGATTGTATCAGTGGAATACAATTGGCGGATGTCCAGGCCCGATGAACGCAGCATGTGCTCTAGTAAGAATAGATCGCTCGGATTGTCTTCGACCGTCAGAATGACCAGGCCGTTATTAATCTTTTGCATTAGGCGTACGTTAAATGGTTTGTGTTGCTATCAACCAGTGCCGGTGCCAGTGAGGCTCTAAAGAAGGGGATTCCAAGTTAGGAAAAAACACCCAATTACCCGAATACAATTGGTCTACCCGTCACTCAACGCCGGAGGCCTTCAAAAAAAATCCCCGCGGTCGCGGGGATGCACTAATCAAATACCATAACCATTAAACCTTATCCTATTAGAATACCAATGTACTACTTTTTTTGATTCATAAGCAAAAATCTTCTTCGGTCATTTATAAACACCTGGAAAAAAAATTAAGAGTTAACTCTTACAACGGCTGTAGTTGTTTATCCCAGGTTTTCGTCATTTCTTTCTTAAATATTAATCGATTCATTTCCAATATTTTCCGAAATCCAACGCCACCGTGCCTTAAAATGGCCGCTCTGGCCATCCCCCTTTTTTGTCCTCCCGGGGCCGAAAAAATCTCAAATCACCCCAAACCCCGCTCGTCCGCTCGAACCCCTACCCCCAAACCCCGCCCGTCCGCTCGAACCCCTACCCCCAAACCCCGCCCGTCCGCTCCAACCCCGCCCCCCTATGCCGCCGTCAGCGTGAACCCAAACCGGCTCCCGGCCCCCAACTGACTGCTCACCCAGATCCGCCCCCCCTGCGCCTCGATAAACTCCTTGCTGATCGACAACCCCAACCCCGTCCCATTGCGATCATGCGAACCCGGTACCTTGAAATAACGCTCAAAGATCCGCGGCAGATACTTCTCATCGATCCCCCGCCCATGATCGGTAACCCGGAAGTCCACCTTGTCCTTGGCCCGATACGCCGACACCTCGATCACCGACTGATCGGGCGAATATTTGATCGCATTCGTCAGGAAATTGATTAGCACCCACGACGTCTTCTCTACATCCGCCTGGATCAACGGCAAATCCGTCGCCATTAGCGATTGGATCCGTATCCCCTTCTGCTGCGCCTGAAAAGTCACCGCCTGTAGCGCCTGATCTACGATCTTCACCGGATCCGCCGGCTGGAGCTTCAGTTGAAGATTACCCGTCTCCACCTGTGACATGTTCAATAGCTCCCCGGTGATCTTCAGCAACCGGTCCGCATCATCCGTAATGCTCCGGATGAGCTCCTGCTGCTCCCCGTTCAATTGCCCCACCCGGAGGTCGGTCAATAGCTTCGCACTCATTTTAATGGAAGAGATCGGCGTCTTCAACTCATGCGACACCGTGGCTATGAAATTCGTCTTTGCCTCGTTCAGCTCGTGGAATGGCGTAATATTCCGCAGTACGATCACCTGCCCGATGATCTCCGTATTGGTCGTCACATCCAATACATCTTTACTAAAATAGCTTTCTTTATTATCCGCAAATATTTTGAGGTCTTTCTTGTCCGGATCATGCTGTAACAACGTGCGCATGAGATCGTTCTTCAGCGCAATATCCGGCGCATACTGCCCGATGATCTCCGCCTCCTTCAACCCCAGGAGCTTCTCGGATACCGCATTCAGGAAGAGTATATTCCGCTTCTCATCCAGCCCGATGATCCCATCACGCATCTGGTTGATGATCGTCTCGATCCGGCTCTTCTCGAACTTGATTTTCGCCAGGTTGCTGCTCTCATACTCATCCAGCTTACCCGCCATAATATTGAAGGCATTCGCCAGGTCCCCGAACTCATCCCCCTGCTTTAAATAAATACGTTTCTTGTAATTTTTCCCCGCAATCGCCAGAATGCCCTCGGACAAGCTGCTGATCGGACCGGAAATAACTCCCGGGAGATTGAATATAAAAGAGAAGGAGACCAGCGTGAGGATCGTAAACACTATCGTAAGCACATTCGCCGCGTTCTCTGCCGTCTGATGCGCGACCGTATTTTTTCGCAGGATCGCCTGCTCATTAACGTCCTGTATCTTATAGATCGACTTCCGGATGTCGGTATAATTGCTGGAATCGTTCGGATCCAGCAGCATCTCGTTGTAATTTTTCGTCAGCTCATCCGTCGCCTCCTTTTCACCTATCTCCGTAATATTGCCCTGCTGCCGCCGGAGGTTGTCGGAAAAGATACCCAAAGCATTCTTATCCGTCCGGATATCCTCAAGGGATTGCAACATCCGGTTACAATACAAGAGCGACTCCTGGTTGTTTTGCAACACTTGCCGCCCCTCTTTGTTGAGCTGGTTGATATAATAAAGACCTAACACGCCAAACAATACGATCACAATGAACAGGAACACCAGCCCCAGCGATAATTTGGTCTTAAGTCGTACATTCATATCGGGAAAATACTCATATCAGGATAATATTACCACATCGATTTCAGTCGCCGCCAACATCGTCAACAACTGGTTGAATACCGCCGTGCGGATGATCACCTTGAAGAGGTTCAGATGAGGCTTGCCGATGCAGATCGTCGTGATCTTATACCGCGTCGCCACCTCCATGATACCTCTGGCGATATTACTCTGCTTTTCCCGGATCACTTCCGCGCCAAGCTCCATCGCCAGCTTGAAATTATTGATCAGATGCCGCTGCGCCGCCAGTCCGATCTTATCCCCATCCTCCTTCGGTGTCTGCACATATAACAGCACCCACCTCGACTGATAATAACTCGCGAGCCGCGCCGTCTTCCGGATCACCTTCCCGGCCGTCTCATGATTGCTGCCGATACAGGCCAGGAACCTTTCAGACCGGAAGGTCGAATTCCGCGGCAGTTCCGTCTCTATCTTCCGCTCCACCTGGCTGGCCACCTCCTTCAACGCCAATTCCCGGAGCTGTAATATCCTTTCCGGTTGAAAAAAATTCTGGAGCGCTATCCCGATCTTATCCGGCGCATAGATCTTCCCCTCCTTCATCCTCGTCACCAGCTCGTCGGCGGTCAGGTCGATATTTACCACCTCATCCGCCTCCTTGAGAACATTGTCGGGTATCCGCTCCGCCACCTCGATCCCCGTAATCTGGCGAACCTCCTCATTCAGGCTCTCTATATGCTGGATGTTCACCGCGCTGATCACATTGATACCCGCATCCAGGATTTCCATCACATCCTGCCAGCGCTTCTCATTCTTGCTTCCCTCGATATTCGTATGCGCCAGCTCGTCGATGATCACCACCTCCGGATGCAGATTGACCACCGCCTGCACATCCAACTCATCCAATTCCTTCCCCTTATAGAAAAGCTTGCGCCGCGGCAGCACCGGCAGCCCCTGCAATTGCTCCTCCGTCTCCTTCCGGCCATGCGTTTCGACATACCCGATCTTCACGTCCACGCCGTTGCGCAGCAGGGTCTGTGCCTCCTGCAGCATCCGGAACGTCTTTCCAACCCCGGCGCTCATCCCGATATATATCTTGAACTTGCCCCGCCTGGACTGACGGATAAGCTCCAGGAAATGCTGTACGTTTTGATCCTTATCCGGCATAATTTTTAGTTCGCCTCCCCCCTATCCAGGGCGACATTCAGTTGCAACACATTCACCTTCGCCGGCCCAAAGATACCCCATAAAGGTCGTTGCGAATCGCGATCTATTAGGGCATTTATCTTATCTTCCGACAAATGCCGCACCGCCGCAATCCGCCTGACCTGGATCTTAGCCCCCGCCGGCGACAGGTCCGGATCCAGCCCGCTGCCGGAATACGTCACAAGCTCCGCCGGGATTTCCTCGCGACGGACCCCCGGGTTGTGCGCCAGGAAAGTATCGATATGCGCCTGAACGTCCTTCAGATAGTCGGGATTACTCGGCCCCTTATTACTGCCGCCGCTCCCCGCCGCATTATACGCGACCGCCGAAGGCCGGCTCCAGAAATACTTGTCATCGGTGAACTTCTGCCCGATATTCGCATACCCCACGACTTTCCCGTTATACACCACCGTCACCCCATTCCCCTGCCCGGGCGTGAGCCAGCCCACCACCGCCACCAGTAGCGGATATGCTACGCTGCAGATGATGATCATCACGAGCGTGAGCTTCAAAGAAGGCAATATATATTTACGCATTTTTGATTTTTTTCTTACATGAATAATGCCAACAACATGTCGATCGCCTTTATCCCGAGAAAAGGCACAATGATCCCGCCAACCCCATAGACCAGGAGGTTCCGCCGCAACAGCGCGCTGGCCCCGATCGGCCGGTAAGCCACCCCGCGAAGCGCCAGCGGTATCAGTATCGGAATAATGATCGCATTGAAGATCACCGCCGACAGAATGGCACTCTCGGGGCTTTTCAAATGCATGATATTCAGCGCCTGCAATGCCGGGATTGATGTAATGAACAGCGCAGGCACGATCGCAAAATACTTGGCTACGTCATTGGCGATCGAAAAGGTCGTCAACGTACCCCGGGTCATCAACAGCTGTTTGCCGATCTCCACGATCTCGATCAGTTTCGTCGGATCATTGTCAAGGTCCACCATATTCCCCGCCTCCTTGGCTGCCTGGGTACCGCTATTCATCGCCACCCCCACATCCGCCTGCGCCAAAGCCGGCGCATCATTCGTACCGTCCCCCATCATCGCTACCAATTTCCCGCCCTGCTGCTCCTTGCGGATATAGTTCATCTTATCTTCCGGCTTTGCCTCGGCGATAAAGTCGTCCACCCCGGCCTTTTCCGCAATATATTTTGCCGTCAGCGGATTGTCCCCCGTCACCATCACCGTCTTTACCCCCATTTTCCGAAGCCGCTCGAACCGCTCCTGGATACCCGGTTTGATAATGTCCTGGAGCTCGATGACCCCGAGCGCCACACCGTTCCTGGACACCGCCAGCGGCGTACCGCCATTCGAAGCGATCTCCCTGACCTTCGTCTCCGTCGCCGTAGGGAACGTATTGCCGGCCCGGGCCACTATGGTCTTGATGGCGTCATAGGCGCCTTTACGGATCTTATTGTCCGAAAGATCTACCCCGCTGCACCTCGTCTCCGCGGTGAAGGGGACAAACCTCGCCCCGTTTGCCTGGAGCGTCGCCGGGTTCACCCCCGCCAGCTCCACAATCGACTTCCCCTCGGGCGTTTCGTCTGCCAGAGAGGAAAGCACAACGGCATCGGTGAATACCTTCTCATCGACCCCCGGCGCCGGCCAGAAATGCGT
>DASZJO010000195.1:0-59230 GCA_035948015.1 Puia sp. | reverse complement strand
CATTTTGAAGGAGTGGAAGAAAAATTACTATGACAGCTATAGATAAAGTCTTGATCGTGGATGACGAATTGGACATCTGCTATTTGCTTAGCGGGATCCTAAGGCAGCGTAATTTCCGTACCGGCTTCGTGAATTCCCTTTCCGATGCTGTCAATGCGCTGCGGACCGAGGCTCCTTCCCTGCTTGTCCTCGACAACCACCTGCCCGATGGATTCGGCCTCGATTTCATACCTTATGTCAAGCAAAACTACCCCGAAATTAAGATTGTCATGATAACGGCACATGACGGGTCGTTGGAGAGGAAGCAGGCGTCTGACGGCGGAGTGGATCTTTTCATAGCCAAACCCTTGAACCGGAAGATGATAAATGACGCCATAGACAAATTATATAGTTCGGATCCCGCGGAGAAGCTGGCTTACAGGCTGTGAAAGTGAAATTGCGCCCCGGGTGAAGATCAGACGAAATCCAGCTGAATGGTGAAGGTTGTGCCTTCGCCGTTTTTGCTTTCGAAGGCAATCTGGCCGTTGTGGTTCAGAATGATGTTCTGGGTGTTGGTCAATCCCAGGCCTGTTCCTTTTGGTTTATTGGTAAAATAGGGTTCGAAGATCCGGGATTGTGATTCTTCTGCGATGCCGGGACCGTTGTCGGCGATCAGGACGATACATTTGTTGTCTTTAGCCAAAGTAGTGAGGTGAAGAATGCCTTTACCGGGTTCCATGGCTTCGACGGCGTTGACGATAATGTTTAGAAAGGCGATCTTGATGCGTTCCACATCGACGGCGATATCGCAGATACCCGTGGAATAATATTTGATGACGGCGATGTTCTTCAGTTGGATGCGGTCGCGGGCCAGTTCGAGGGTTTCATCGAGAAGCTGGTTGACGGAGATCCTCGTATAAACGAGATCGGTGAATTTGGTGGAGTTGAGGAGGTCGGTGATAAGCAGGTTGATGCGGGCGCTGTTGCGATTGATCATTTCGAGCATGCGTTCACCGTTTTCCGGCCGGACGCCATTGAGTTCCGCTTGCAATTGCTCTACCGCGAGGTTGATATTGGTGAGGGGGTTGCGCACTTCGTGGGCGATGGTTCGGGCAATGCGGCCGGTGGCGGCGAATTTTTCGATGCTGCGCATCCGGATCAGTTCTTTATTGGCTTTGTCCAGGTCACCGATCCTTTCCTGAAGTTGTTGCTGGTATTCCGCTACGCGGGAGTCGGCTTCGCGACGGGCCTTGTTCTCGTGTGAATAGGTATAGAACCCCAGCAGGGCCATGACGATAGCCATGCCGAGTGACAACAGGATGACATTGTTGAGGGTATGGTAACGGCCTGACATGCCGACAAGGCGGGTGCGCAGCCGCCCTCGCTCGGTGTCCTGGATCTCGCTGACCAGGGCGCGGATATGGTTCATGATCTCCAGAGAAAAGAACCGTTGGATACGCGTGCTGTCGGAAGATTGAAAGGGATGCCGGGTGGCTTCGGCGAGGCCGGTGTCCATGACCTCGTATTTCTTATCGATCAGTCGCCGGAGGGTAGCGATGTCGGAGTGTTCCTCCTGGTCCCCGCCGGTTTCCATGAGAAGGCCGGAATAGAGCGAGTCGACGCTATGCCTGCTTTCTTTATAGGGGTAGAGGAACCGCGGGTCTTTCATTAGCAGGTAGCCGCGGAACCCGGATTCGGCGTCCTTGATATCGGACGCAAGGGCTTCTGTTTCGATGATGATCTTGTTGGAGTGATCGACCAGTATGGCCTCCTTGAGGAGCTTGGAGTTGGCATAGAGGGTCAACAGATAGGAAGATAGCAGCAGGAAGAACGCCGTGCCATATCCTACGCGGACGCGCAGATCGATCGCAAATTGTCGGATAGCAGTTTTCATATGCTCGACTCTTAAGGCGCAGTTAGGGTCGGGGCTGTTTTCAAGGGGGGGCGGCATGGCCCGCTTTCGCTAAGGACCGGCGGGCGAGGTCAGGCCTGGTTTGCCTCGACCCACAGGGATACAGAGGCCGGGTTCACGGTGAACTCTCCTTTTCCTTCATCGTCTATCGTGACTTTTTCGGTCCGGTTGCCGAGCCAATCGATAAAGGTCTTGCCGGTGTGGCGGCGCCCGATCTCCATCGCCTTGAATCCTTTATCGCCGTTGCTCAGCAGAACAGCGCACGCGGAGCCAGGGTGTTCCTCATCGCCTTCCCGCGTCCACCCGATACAGTTAGCATGGTCCAGGAAGTCGCGCTGGGCGCCATACGCGAAGCGCTTGCGGGCCTTCAGCAGCTTTTCAATGTGCGGCACCGCCGGCATGGAGATCTCGTATTCTTTCCCGTCGTGGCCTGTGTCTTTATACCGGGCACTATAAAGGTCGGGATAAAACACGCACGGATAACCAGACTCACGTAACAATAACAGGGCGTGGGCCAGGGGTTTGAACCAGTCTTCGACAGGGGCCTCGAGAGATTGCAACGGCTGGGTGTCATGGTTTCCGGCGACCGTCACCGCGAGATCGGGTCGGGTGTCAACGATAGTTTCCCTGAAGATGGCCGTCATGTCAAAATCTCTGCCGGATTTGGATGCAGCTTCTATGTTATGGTGCAGCGGGGCATCGAAGAGGGACATCCGGCTATCGGTGGCTTCGATATATTTCAGCAGCAGGGGCAGGTTACCGGGGGCCCAGTATTCCCCGACGACGAAGAAATCTTGACCGGCAAGCCCACGCATATGGTCGACCCATTCGTTGATGAAGAGGGGGGACATATGTTTCAAAGCGTCCATGCGGACCCCATCGAAGCCCGTCAGCTTATAGTACCATTCACCCCAGCGTTTCAACTCTTCGCGTACAGCCTGGTTCCTGAATTCGATGTCGTCATACATCAGATAATCGTAATTCCCTTTCTCATCGTCGATAATCTCCTCCCAACCGTCGCCGAAATCATTCATAATACTGTAGATGGCGGATTCTTTTGTCCGGTTGTCATAATCCACACCTGTGAAGCAGTGGTAGTCCCAAACGAACCGTGAGTATTTTCCCTGGCGGCCCGGGAAGGTGAATTTCGTGAAGGCTTCGATGTCGAATGGGTCGCTGATGAATTTCGTCCGGTCTTCGGGGTCTACTTTACGGACCTTGACCACTTCGAAGTTGTCACCGCCGGCTTTATGGTTAAGGACGATGTCCACATAGACCTGCATGCCGGCCTCGTGGACGGCGGCAATGGCATCGAGGTATTCCTGTTTCGTCCCGTATTTGGTGCGAACCGAATTCTTCTGATCAAATTCTCCCAGGTCCCAGAGGTCGTAGATATCGTAGCCGACCGAGTAGATGCCGTTGGTGCCTTTCCCGGCGGGCGGGAGCCAGACAGCGGTGAAGCCCAGGTCGGCAAGCCGGGGCGCTTCTGTTTTTAACTTCCTCCAGAGGCTGCCATCGGTAGGGTAGTACCAGTGAAAGTATTGCAGCATCGTGCCGTTTTGCATGGCGGAGAAATTGGATCGGTTAATGGAATGCGATTTTCACCTTTTACAGCCAGAATGATACCATAATCGTTTAATCGCTGTCGATGTGCAGTTTAGCGGTCAGCGGCCGGCCAGCCTTGCTCAACCTGTAGAATATTTTTCTCATGCGCTGTGGAAATAGAATTATTCGCCGTTGCGGGCCAGATTGGCAAGGAATTTCGGAGGTAATGGTAGAAGCACGATTGTAAATCTTAAAAATCAAATCAAATGAGTAGTTTAAAAGTATTAGTCAGTTTTTTGGCCGGCGCGGCAATTGGCAGTGCTCTGGGCATCCTTTTAGCTCCTGACAAGGGTTCGGCGACGCGGAGGAAGATCATTGAAAAAGGTAATGATATCGGGGATTCGATCTCGGAATTCGGCGGTACGATAAAGGACAAGTTCAGTCAAATGGTGAACGGCGCGAAGGGAGGCGTTGACGCATGAATACGATGGAAGAGCAGCAGCGTGATATCGACATCTTATTGTCCGATGCGGGGGATTACCTCGAAACGAGGACGACGTTATGGAAACTCAAGGCGATCGAGAGTCTCTCGGATGTTTCCGGCGAACTGGCATCCGGTTTGGCGCTGATCGGAATAGCTTCGCTGGTCGTTCTGATCTTTAGCGCCGGGCTGGCGCTGCTCATAGGGTACTGGATTGGCAAGAGTTTCTATGGCTTCTTCGTAATCGGAGGAGTCTATGCCATCGCGGGCCTTATCTTCTATGCATTTCGGAATCAATGGTTGAAGGAGCCCTTTAGCAATATGCTGATCCGGAAAATCTTAAAATAAACCTGTGGGAAAGATCCAAACATTGACGGAATTACGGGGGGCCATCCGCGACCTCGAGCATCAAAACTATGTCAATGAGCAACATATGCGCCGAAAGGTCGCTGAGATCGCGGAGGGGTTCAAGCCGGCCAATTTAGTGCGGAATCTGTTCCATCAGCTGGTCGGCGGGTCGAATATCCGGATCAGTCTCCTGCGGATGGTGGCCGGAGTAGCAACGAGTATTATAGTAAAAAAATTTTTCAAGAAAGGTATCCCCCGGTGACGGCCTGAGGGTATTTTTTCCCTATCTTGTTGCCTGTGACCAGAACTTGCGATTGCTATGAGCGCTGTTAATCTGCTGGGAGAGGATCTTTTCCTCTGGAATGAATATCGCACCGGCAATGCGGATGCATTCGGCGCGCTTATCCGTGTGCATTATTCCGATCTCTTTCATTATGGTACGCGGTTCACGCGGGATGCGGAACTGGTAAAGGATTGCCTTCAGGACCTTTTCCTGGAGCTCTGGATCAACCGCGAAACCATCAGTGAGACATCCTTTGTCAAGTACTATCTGCTGAAAGCATTACGCCGGAAACTTACCCGGAAGATCGGCCGTTCGCGGTATACGGGTTCCTGGGAGGAATTGCATTTCGAATCGCTGTTTTCAGGATCGTATCCGGTGGAGAATAACGCGATCCGGGAAGAGGGCCTGCCTGAACTGACAAAGAAAATGCGGCATGCCGTATCGGGGCTCAGCAAGCGTCAGCAGGAGGTCGTCTATCTGCGTTACTATGTCGATGCCGACATCGAAGAGATTGCGGAGATCATGTCGGTCAACCGTCAATCGGTCTACAATCTTCTGCACGAGTCACTAAAGAAATTAAAAAAATTATCGGGCAAGGCCAGTAGATTCTTTCTCTTTCTGCCTTTAATCTAGTATATGGCTGACGAATTCAACAGCATGGAAGATCTGGCTTTTTCCAGATCCTTCCGGAATTGGGTATTGAACAAGGATGCGGCAGAGAGAGGCTTCTGGGAAAATTGGATCGCCAGAAATCCGGATAAAGCGGACTTGGTGAAATATGCCAAAGCGATGATCTATGCCCTGCACACCGACACGACGGTGCTCTCGGCGGATGAGATCGATGAGGAGGTGCGGAAGGCGTTGGTCCGGCTCAAAGAAGCTCCCCGATATATTCCGCTGGACGGCCCGCGTGGCCGGACGGGATGGTGGGCAGGCCTTGCCCGGGGCCGGCGATTTTGGTTTGCGGCGGCAGCGACGGCGGCCCTGGGGTTTGGCGGCTTCTTCATTTACCAGGCGCATTCCCATCGGGACGTATTCCGGGCTTTCCTGAGCAACTACAAGAAGGAGGCCGTACGCCAGGAGGTGACGGATGCCATTGATGATCATGCGTTTAATTTGCCGGATGGCAGCCTTGTTCGCCTTGGGAAGTCCGGCAAGCTCTATTTTCCCGCTGAGTGGGCCCGGAGCCCGGCCCGGAGGGAGGTCTTTCTGCGGGGGGAGGCCTACTTCGATATCCGGAAGAATCTGTCGGCTCCCTTTTACGTGTATACCGACCAGGTTATCATCAAGGCGCTGGGAACGAGCTTTATTATTCGCTCCATTCCTTCAGACAGCTGGACGACTATAACGATGGTGACGGGCAAGGTCTCCGTATACCGGCAGGAGGATTTCTATGCACATTCCCCGGTCGGCCACGCACCTGAAGGGATGATCCTGACACCGAATCAGGAAGGTGTTTATGACCAGGGGGAGGATCGGCTGCACAGGACATTGGTCGGGACGCCGGAGCAGTTGGGGGTTCAGCAAGATACGTCGCTTTGTTTTGAGGCCAGGCCCGTCCGTGAAGTTTTCGGGCGATTGCAGGAGATGTATGGGATCCCGATCCAATATGACGAAGAGGCTGCGGGATGTCCGGTAACGGTGACTCTGGGAGACGAATCCTTCTACGATAAATTAAATATCATCTGCAAGGCGATCAGGGGGAGCTATGAAGTGATCGATGGCAATATTGTAGTAACGATGCCGGGGTGTAAGTGAGATCAAGTAGGTTCGGCCAGGTCAGGAGGATCTGATAGATAGAGGGCCGGGTCGATCAGGAGAATATCGCGCAGGACACGGATCCGCTGTTCATCTCCGCGCTGACGAAGGAAGGTAATAACTTCTTGTAGCAAAATGCGGTAGAGAAAAACCCCAGGTCTTTCCCCGGAGACGAACTCCCGTCGGTTCTCCCACAGGTCGGCCAGGACATCTTCCGTCAGTTTCGCCAGTTCTTCTTTGTCAGACAGACCGGTGAGCCTTGCGGCAGCCATAAAAATGTTCGGGTAGTAACGATCTATAAAATCTTTCAAAAAGAATTTGATTTAGCTGCATAAGGGTTAAACTCTATTAAGGTATCGTTATATTATTAACGGAACAAAAAGTGCCGTATATGTTCAAGGGCGGGGATGAACTTTTCCGATACCGGGTATTTTTTACCTACTTTTGGAGCGCCCTTTCTGAATTGTCCTATGTTAGCAAAGCCACTTTTCCGAATTATTTTTCCTTTTCTCGTCGTATCCGGCGGGGGCAGTCTGGCCCAATCTCCTTCAGCTTCTGTCCAGCGTCTGGCTGGGCTGCTTCAAATCTATCGTTCTCACCGGCTGAATGACACCGCCTATCTAAAGGCAGTCGACTCGGTGGCGCCGGTGCTCCTCGCAGAGGACAGTCTTACGGAATGGCTGAACACGTATCGGGAGATCGCTTTTGGCGACAGGCGCCGGGGGGTCTACCGCGCGCACTATTACACCTATATGGCGATCCATTCGAGCCTCAAGAGCCGGTTTGGCAGCGCGATCTATTATTCGGAAAGGAACAATGAGGAGCGGATTGCGACCGGAGACTTCAAAAAGGGGGGATTGTCCCATAGCGATCTGTTTGCTACCACGATCTATTCCAACAATCATGACTATGTCCGGGTGCTGGAGCGGTATCGGGTCCTGCGGCCTGCCCTGATGGCGATGCCGGCGAGGGTAAGGGCAGATACGGTTAGTGCGGAGGACATTTCGGTGGGGCTAATGATCGGAAATGCGGTAGTCTATGCGGCGTGCAAGGCTGGGGATACGGTGGTGGCGGTCGAGGCGGCGGGGATCGGGGACAGCCTGATCGCGGCTATTGAGGCAAAGGGGCTTGCGCCTGGGGGCCCGGCGGGGAATTACGGACCGCGGCTGACACAATTCTACTATCTGCGCCATTTGTCGGACTTCGAGCTGGAGCGGTTCCTGGGTCATACTTCGGTAGCCGGAGAGGTCTTGCAGCGGGCAATCGGTGAGGTGCAGGCGCCCGGTTTCCCGGCAAGGTTGCAGGCGGCCTATGTGGAATTCACATTCACGGAGGCGTTTGACTTCTATTTCGACAACGGCCGGACGGACAGTGCGCGGCGTTATTTTGACCGGGTCAGGGTGTTAAAGGAAAGGGGAGTTGAATATTCCGCGCTCGATCCGGAGTTTCTGCCGGAGGCAACTAGCAAGCTCGATGCCAGGGACGGCCGGTATCGGGAGGCCTATGAGGAGTTGTTGCGGGAATACAGGATCAGGGACTCGGCTTATTATGCGGTCAGCGCGGACAAGGACAACAATCTTTATGCATTGTCCGCTGAAGAGAATACCAGGGCGGAGCTTCTTCGGACAGCGGAGGGAAGGCGCAAAGCCGAGCGCTATACGGCATACCTTTTCTCCATACTGGCGTTGCTGTTGCTGGGCGCAATCGCGGGGTTTATGGTCATCCGGTCGCGCCAGCGGCAGCGGCTATTGAACCTGCAATTGAATCTCGCCAGGAATTTTCACGATGAGATCGGGCCCATGCTGCTATATGCGAATGCACTGGTGAAAAAGGAGCTGGATGAGCACCCCTCCCGGGGGTTGGCGGAGTTAAAGACACAGACGGCGCAGATCATGGAGGCGGTGAGGGGGATCGCGCATGATCTGAAGTCCAATCGGCTTAGCACGGTTGATACCTTTGGCACTGAAGTCATGTCGCTGCTGGAGAAGATCCGGCAGACAACGGGGATCGATTTTATATTCCGGTCCACCAATAGCGGACGGATCCTCAGCAACTGGCAGTATACGCATTTGACGAAAATAATGAATGAGCTGGTCAGCAATTCGATGAAACACGCGGGATGCAGCCGGATCACAGTGCTCATCCAATCCGGTGAAGACAGGTTCACGATCAGCTATTCCGATGATGGGCGAGGGATGGAACCGGGATCATTTTCTGCGGGTATTGGTATGGGAAATATAAAAGAGCGGGTGGCTCTTCTAAAGGGCGGTTTCGAATTAAGTAATTCATGGCCTGAAGGATATTCCATTGAATTTTCAATTCCTTTTGTATGAGCAAAGAGCAAACTCCGTATATATCGTTGCTGGTGATCGATGATCATAATATGATCGTCAACGGGATCAGGCTCCTGATCGGAAGTTGGTTCAGGGACTTCTACCAGGCGAATAATGCGGCCGGAGGCATTGAGCTGGCGATCGGGCATCAACCACAACTGGTAATCGTAGACCAGAGCTTACCGGATAGTACGGGCGATGCGGTGGTCAGGGAGATCAGGTATCGCTGTCCGTCGACCCGGATCCTCGCCTACTCCTTTAACAGCAATGCGGCAGCCATCATAAAGCTTTTCGAAGCCGGAGTGCATGGCTATGTGATCAAAAGTGAAGACGATGCGGAATTCGAACGGGCGGTGACGACCTTGCTGGAGGGAAAGGATTATTTCTGTAAGGAGGCCAGAGCCTATATCGTCAACCGGATCTTTCCCGAGGAAGACCGGCCGGCGCTGATCATTGCCAACACGGGGTTCTCTGCGAAGGAGGTGGAGATCATCCGGTTGATCTGCCGGCAGATGACGGCGCGGGAGATCAGCAAAGAAGTATACTTGTCGGAAAGGACGGTCGAGCAATACAGAAGCAATATAACCAGGCGGATCGGTGCGAAAAATGTGGCGGGCGTGATCAAGTTCGCGCTCCAGCATGGGATCATAACGCTGGAGGACCTGTGAAAATTGACCGAAAACAAGAATGCAGGATCAGGGACTGCTAATGCGTAAGATTTTGAGTATGAACGCATTTCCGGCATGTTTTTTGTGCCAAAAACGTAACTCCAACTGCACCGAGCTCATTCGGTCCACGATCGACCACGCACTTCCTGTGATTAACCCATGAACATTCTGGCTGAACAGTTATTAATGCATTTGCATCTAACCTGTCACATCAAATTGGGTAATGTACGGCACCCTTCCGCTACGTTACCTTTTTTTATGCGGGTACCCGAAGGGGAAATGAAGTGCTTTCCAAGCTGCCGTCCGGATCATTTGGCACTGAAGAGCGTCCACGGATAGGCTTTCATGTCATGAAGGAAGGGTTCTTCCCATTTGTATTGAGGGTGTGCCGCAAAGAAAGGAGCGGCCAGGAAGTCATCACCGTTAGGGTTACCCATATGCGCCCAGAATTTCAAGTCCTTTGCAAGGGTGGCCGTTGTGATCTTGGCCTGGACGGTCCCGCCCGGGAAGAATGGCGGCCAGCTCCATTCCGGACATCCTTTCGGATCGGTATCGACACGGCCCGCAATGACGCAGCGGCTGGCATCCCTGGCTTTGGTCAGTTCATTATAACTATCGCCTTCGATCGTTTTTCCTGTCTCGGCGTCAATATGGCCTTTGTACTGGTCGGTGAGGTGTTCCCAGCGTCGGTGGCGTGAATTGGGTGAGTTAGTGCTGTCCCGGGGATCGAAAGTCGTTTCTTCCTTTATGAGTTTAGGATCACTGGGGAAGTTGGATCCGACGTAAATGCCGTCTTTCGTCCTCCATACCTGATGGTCTTTCAACCCTAGCTCAAGCCGGGCAATTTCGTTCGTTTTGGTGTCGCCCACGAGCCAGTCATTGGCATAACCGCCGTTGTTGCCGGTAGTCATGATGCGGACGAAATCGTCGATGCTATTGGAATACTGAGCGGCTTTTCTTGCGCGAACGAATTCGGGGATGCCTTTCGGGTCGAAGCCTTTGAACTGGGTGATGGTTGTTTCTGTTATCAGGATGCCGGCGGCGGTCACCACGAAATCGTCACCGCTATGGATAAGGCCGGGCATGCAATCCATGATCAGGTGGTTGCCGGATTGCGGGACGATGTCCGCGATGACATTCCATCGTTCGCCGCCCATATAGTCTGTCCAATTATTATGGCCGATGGCAATCTTTCCGTCGGCAGTATAGCTGCCGGTAGCGATGAAACCGCTACAGTTGCCGGGTGCTTTATTGTTGCCGGCGCCGGGTGTCTGCTGGTCGGCCAGCCAGGGGACATAGTATTGGGAAAGCTCGATATTCCCGTTGAGTGCAACGATATCGTAGATATCGAAAGATTTGCCTTTTGCACTGAGGCCTCTTGCATGGAGGCCCTCTGTGATGCCGGTTATCTCGTCCTGGTATTCCTTGTCGATCTTGTTCCAGAACATATTTTTGGCGGCATCGCGGTAGAAAGTCCAATCCTTTCCGGAAAGGTGCGGAAGGGACAGTTGGAACGATTGAATGAGGTCTTCAATCTCGGCCGCGAGCAGGTAGCCGTGCTGGTAGCCGATATCACGCGGGCTTCCTTCGAAATGGACATAGATCCAGCCGTTCGAGTCCTGACGGGAGGCTTTGGCCAGGCGGGGGTCTGGTTGTTGGGAATAAATGGTGGAGCAGAGCAGGGTTAGCGCTGAAAGCAGTATAGTTTGTCGCTTCATCCCCGGAAGTTAGTCAAAAAACCTCACCGAGATTAACAAAAAATCCGCGTGAGCCATGACTGCCCCAGCCGTAGTCGATGCAAAGGTTCGTGCGGGAAAACTTGTTAAGGCTGACCCGGAGACCAAGGCCATAGCCTGGCTGGAGATAGGCGTATTGGTTTGTCCCCGGTTCGGTGAAGGTCTGGGCGTTGGCAAATACCACGCCGCCGAGAAGGCCGTTGCACGTGATGCCGAACCGGTATTCAGACTCGAGATAGAGCATATTAAGGCTGCGGTAGCGGCCCTGGATATAGCCGCGGCCGGTATTGCTGTAGGGATCCCAGCCCGTGCTGGGGAGGAGCAGATATGGGGGATGGCCGTTGCCGAGGGTGAACCAGTCGTAGCTCCAGATCGCCAGCACGTTGTGGTTGCTGGAAGGGAGGGGGATATACTTGCGTGCATCCAATACCAGGGAGGCCCAGTTATTGTCGCTGCCCAGAAGGGTGAAATTGGGGTGGTAGATCAGGCTGATGTAGTTGCCATTTTCCGGGTTGATGGGATTGCGCCTCGAGTCATATAATAAATGCACGGATGGGCCCGATGCTACGGCGTTCTTAGTCCACCCGTAGGATTCGAAACCGGTCGGTTTTTGGTTGGAAGGTTCAAGTTCCCGGATATTCCAAAAATAATCAAAGTCGTAGCCGAGGCCGCCGTAGAAATTTTTGCCAAGGGTCCGAAGGATGGCCTGATGCAGCCGGAGATAACCGTAATCGATATTATCGGCGCTGTCGGCCGGCGAATTCCCGCCGAGGCCATAAGTTATGGAGGGGTAGTGGAGAAAGCGCCAGTCAGTAATGATATTGTATCGGTTGCCTTTTGTCCAGATATCGGCCTGGATGGGAAAAATGACCTGGTGGTATTGGGAATAGGTTACGCTGGTCAGGATCGTGGAAAGGTTGGTTTGGCTACTTTGGCTGGTGTAGAAGGCGAAATTCGAGCTGAGCACTCCGGCAAATCCGGTTTGGAGGGTATAGCCGGCGACGGGAAGAGCGGAGATGTGGAGCTTGCCTTCTTTTTGCTGGATGGTATCGAACCTGCGGGTGTGGTAGCCCTGGAGGAAAGACCGGCCGAGATCCACCAGATCGAGCTGGTTATCAGACTTATGCAGGCTATCCTGTGCTGCAGTCCGGAGGGTGGGCACGGTCAGGAGGAATAGGACCAGGTATGTCGGTACGCGTCGGGTCAAAGGGTATGGGTTTCACATTAGACTGGATACGGGTAAGAACGCTTAAAGATGAGAAAAATTATAGATATGTGGGGGTTTTTAGATGAGGGGCCGGCTATTGGAGGACGGGCCCATGCCGGTGATCTCGACCGTTTTATTGAGATCCGCGTCGGAATCGACCCGCCCCTCGGGATCGACCCGGGTTACAGGGGTACCGATCATTGCCGGGGTTTCGACGGTATCGTCCAGTTTGTGAAGCTCCAGGATGGTGGTTTTCCCATCTTTACTTTCGCGGTACATAGGGACGAATTTCCGGTTGAATTCGATCTCATTAAACGTATAAGAGGTCCGTTGCTGGACAAAGTTGGAGAAGATATCATCGAAGCCGCGGATCAGGATATAGAGCTCCACGTCGGCGGCCTGCATGTCTTCCCAGCTGAATCCCACCAGCGGGCTCTTGGAGTCCAGCGGATGCACGACGGTCCAGTTCATGGGAAGGCTTTCCACTCTGCTGCGTTCGAGGTCGAGGTCATAATACCGGTATTCGGCGCTGCCGTCCATGGCTACTTTGAGCCCGATATTGACGCGGATCTGGACATCGGTCAGCGTGTGGTTGTCCTTGTAGGGGGCGAAGCGGAACATCAGCGCGGCGCCGTCTTTATAGGGGCTGATCAGGGCTTTTTCGCTGAAGAGGAGATAGGCGTGGGGGCGGGAGAACCGGCCGTACATGAGACCGGTGGCGATGGCGAGGGAAAGGAAGCCGCACAAGGCTTCGATAGCCGCCACGAGGTTGGCGGCGCCGCCGAGGGGGTTGACGCGGCCGTAGCCCACGGTGGTGAAGGTCTCCGTGCTGAAGAAAAAGGCCTCTTTAAATTTTCCCCAGGGCGTAGTGGCGATCACTCCCTGCAGCTGCTGAAGGCCGATCAACAGGTAGATCATAGCGAATACCAGGTTGACGAGGATAAAGAAGGCGAGAATGATCAGCGCCAGACGCCAAAGGGGGAGAGTAAGCATATTATAGAAGATGCTGTAGCGCCGAACGTAGGGCATGCCTTCTTTCCGGAGGTTGAAAGTTCCGTCCTTATTGATGAACCGGCCGCCATAGCTTTCAGCGTTTGTGCCGAAGCCGGTGTCGTTATTCATCTTCAGATTCGGGTTGATGATCTTGCGGGTTGCCATTGTTGTAAGGTCGCGTTTTGGTCTATGCAAATCTAAGGCTTCCTCTCTTAACGAGCGCGTCGAAGAGGACTTCTACGGGGTGCAAGGCTATTTTGCCGGTTCCGTCCTTGATCTGGTGACGGCAGCTGGTGCCGGGCGCGGCGATGATCGTTGATTCCGGCTGGTTGCGCACGGCGGGCAAAAGGACCAGCTCGCCGATTTGTTGCGAAAGCTGGTAATGCTCCGCCTCATACCCAAATGAGCCGGCCATGCCGCAGCAGCCGGAGGGGATCGTTCTTACAGTATAGTTGACCGGGAGGGAGAGGGCTTTGACGGAGCCGGCGACTGAGGTCAATGCCTTTTGCTGGCAATGGCCGTGCAGCAAGATCGTCCGGGGCTCGGTCGTGAATTGCTCGGGAAGGATATGGCCGAGTTCGATCTCGCGGGCGAGGAAATCGTCGATCAGGTAGCTGTTGCGGGCCAGGGTTGCGGCGCCGGGCAGGAGGTTGTCGTCCGCGAGATCGGGGTATTCGTCGCGGAAGGTCAGGATGGCCGAGGGTTCAATGCCGATTAGCGGGGTGTCTTTGGTGATCAGGGGTTGAAGGGTGCGGATGTTGTGGTTGGCAATATCGCGCGCCCGACGGAGCAGGCCTTTGGACAACCAGGTCCGCCCGCTTTCTTCGTGCTCGGGGATAATAACGTCGTAGCCGAGCTGTTCGAGCAGGAGGATAGATTTGATGCCGATCTTCACGTCGTTGTAGTTGGTGAATTCATCGCAGAAGAGATAGACGCGGCGGGTGGGGCCCGCCTTCGCGGGGGCTTCGACGGGCGAAGCGGGTTTTTGCGAGCGGTGCCTGTCGTACCATCGGCGGAGTGTCGTCTTTTGAAGCAGGGGCATCGAGCGGTCGGGGGCGAAGCCAACCAGTTTCTTCACCCAGCGTGCCTGAACAAAGCGGTTATACAATCCCGGCATCAGAGAGCCAAGGCGGGCAGAGGCGGTAAACCCGGCGATCATGCGACTGCGAAGTGGTACGCCGTTGGCATCATAATAATGTTGAAGGAACTCGGCTTTCAACTTGGCCACGTCGACATTGGACGGGCATTCGGACTTGCAGCCCTTGCAGCTCAGGCAAAGATCCATCACGTCGTAGATCTCTTTGTGGTTGTAGCGGTTGGTCTGCGTGGAATGGGTCAGGAACTCACGGAGAATATTAGCCCTTGCGCGGGTGGTGTCCTTCTCGTTTCGGGTAGCCATGAAGGAGGGGCACATGGTGCCTCCGGACAGCTGGGTCTTGCGGCAGTCCCCGGAGCCGTTGCATTGTTCGGCATGCTGGAGGATATTCTGCCGATGGAACCGGAAGATCGTCGGGAAGGATGGGGTTTGCTGTCCCGGCTCGTAGCGCAGCATAGAGTTCATGGGCGGGGTGTCCACGATCTTTCCCGGGTTGAAGATATTTTCCGGATCCCAGGTCCGCTTGATATCGCGCATGAGCCGGTAATTCTTTTCGCCTACCATTTGGGGGATGAACTCGCCGCGAAGGCGGCCGTCACCATGTTCGCCGCTGAGGGAGCCGCGGTATTTTTTGACGAGGGTGGCTATTTCGGTGGCGATAGCCCGGAACAGCTCATTACCTTCCTTAGTTTTCAGGTTAATAATGGGCCGCAGGTGGAGCTCGCCGCTGCCGGCATGGGCATAGTGCACGGAGTGGAGGCCATATTTTTTCAGGATGAGGTTGAATTCACGGATGTATGCCGGCAGGTCCGCCACGTCGACGGCGGTATCTTCTATCACGGGGACGGCTTTATCGTCGCCGGGAAGGTTGCTGAGCAGGCCGAGACCGGCTTTACGGAGATCCCAGATCTTTTTGGTGTCTTCACCGAAGAGCAGGGGAAAATGGTAGCCGAGACCGGCGGCACGCATGTCGGCTTCGAGTTTTTGCGCCAGTTCGCGGATCTCATCCCGCGTGGCCTTCTTGAATTCGATGACGAGGATCGCGCCGGGGTCGCCTTGCACAAAGAACCGGTTCTTACGTTGTTCGATATTATCTTTCGTGCATTCGAGGATATACTGATCGATCAGCTCGCTGGCGGTAGGAGCATATCGGAGGGCCAGCAGATTGGCGCGCAATGACTCGTCGATGGTATTGAAATGGACGCAAAGCAGCCCTGTCTCTTTTGGCGGGAAGGGAGAAAGGCTAAGCTTTATTTCGGTGATAAAGGCGAGTGTCCCTTCGGAGCCGGCCAGGAGGGAGCAGAAATTGAAGTCGGGACCGCCGGCCGTAAAGGGCGAGGTCGCTGCGAGCAGGTCGAGCGCGTAACCGGTATTTCGTCTTTCGACGCTGTTTTTGGGAAATTCGTTCCGGATCGACTGTTGGTTGTCGTAGTTGCCGAGGATGGTTCGGATCTCACGGTATAGCCGGCCTTCGGTGCCGGGGGTTTCGCAGCGGGCATGGAACCGGTCGGGGTCCATTGAGGAGAAAGTGGCTTCGCTTCCGTCACTTAGCAGGGCGGTCACTTCCAGCAGATGTTCGCGGGTGCTCCGATAAATCATGGAGTTGGAGCCGCAGGAATTATTGCCGACCATTCCGCCGATCATCGCCCGGTTTGCGGTGGATGTCTCGGGGCCGAAGAGCAGGCCGTAAGGCCGGAGGAAAAGGTTCAGCTCATCCCGGATCACGCCGGGCTGTACACGAACCCACCTTTCTTCCGGATTCAGTTCAAGGATCCCGGTGAAATATTTCGAGACGTCCACAATAATCCCTTTCCCGACGACCTGGCCGGCGAGGGAGGTGCCGGCGGTGCGGGGGATCAAAGAGGTCTTTTCGGCGTGGGCAAAATCAATGAGCTTTTTTATGTCGGAAATCGTCCTGGGGACGGCGACGGCCTGCGGCAGTTCGCGGTAGGCGGAGGCGTCGGTGGCATAAAGGGTCCGGGTGGTAATATCTTGATATAACTCTCCTTCCAGCTGGCTGGCTAATAAATTCAGTGCTTCGCTCATGAAGCGATAAAATTAGCTCATTTTTGGATGCGGTGCGGAAATGCAAACCCAGGGATGAGGGCTGCTGCTGCGCCGGATCCTGTTCCAGAGAGAGGAAGGGTTATAGAGATAGCGATGGCGGAATTGTTTCAGGTCGGTTGGGACCAGCGGCGAGTCGAGGAGATGAAGCTCGCCGTGCGGGCGAAGATAGCAAAGGGCATCCGACACCAACTGTGGAAGGCTGGGAAAATATTGGATGGTCGCGGCCATTACGATAATATCGAACGACAGCTCCCGCAAAACATCTGAATAGAATTCGCCGTAGATGAATTTCAAATTGCGTTGTTTGCGGAAAATGCGGGCGGCCTGGCGAAGCTCGCCAAGGTTGGGGTCGAGACCGATGACCCTGGATCCCGGAACATCAGCGAGCCGGCGGGACAGCCAGCCATTGCCGCAGCCGATCTCAAGAATACCGGCCGCCTTTTTATGGATCGAAAGGTAGCGGACCAGTCGATCGGTGGAGGCGATGCGGTTGGTCCATTCGAGGTTTCGGGGATGGCTGGCGATCAGGTAAGGCAGTTGTGCTACTTCCCGATCGGAATAAAGGTTGTGGCTGTCAGGGGTTCGCTCCGGCACGTTGAGGCCGGGCAGTCCCGGGACATAGATATTGCTGGGTTGATAAACGTCAGATAGGAGCATTTTCCGGTAGTTATTCGTTGGAGTAGTTATGATATCCCCCAATACGATAAAAAAAAGAAGAAGGATGCCTATTTTTGCGGGCATGGATAAGTTAACGTTTTCTTTGCTGTTGGTCAATGTTTTATGGTCGGGGGCAGGTCAGGCGCAGCGACCGGAGCGTCTCGAACCCAAACCGGGGTTGGTCCGGTTGATCGACGGCAATCTCCGGCAGGCGGACAATCAATATAAGATACTGATGGGGCGGGTACCACCGGACCGGATGCCCCGAAGTTATACTGCGGCCAATGCAACCCTGGTTACGAGTGATGCCGGCTGGTGGACGAGCGGCTTTTATCCCGCCACGCTCTTCTACCTCTATGGGGAGTCGCATGACACTGCGCTGTTGAGTGAGGGCAAGCGCCGGTTGAAGCTCCTGGAGAAGGAGCAATACAATAAGGGAACTCATGATCTGGGGTTCATGATGTATTGTCCATATGGCAACCTCCTAAAGCTGATCCGTCACCGTCAGGTGCGGGAGCCGGAATCGCCGATCGATAGTGTGTTAATGAACAGCGCCCGATCGCTGTCCACGCGTTTCAACCCGAAAGTGGGATGTATCCGCAGTTGGGACAGCAAGCCCTGGAATTATCCGGTGATCATTGACAATATGATGAATCTCGAATTGTTGTTCCGGGCATCAAAGGAGAGCGGGGACTCTTCTTTCTACCGGATCGCGGTGACGCATGCGAACACTACTTTACAAAATCATTTTCGACCGGACTACAGCTCGTGGCATGTGGTGGATTATGATACGGCAACCGGGCAGGTGCTTGCCAGGAAGACTGCGCAGGGTTATGCCGATTCATCGGCCTGGGCCCGCGGCCAGTCCTGGGGATTGTATGGTTATACGATGGTGTATCGGTATACGCATGATCCGAAATACCTGGCGCAGGCGGTGCATATTGCCGACTATATTTTGGCGCGGCTGCCGGCTGATAAGGTACCGTATTGGGATTACGATGCACCTGGCGGGCCCAGGGTGCTTCGGGATGCTTCAGCGGGGGCGATCCTGGCGAGCGCACTGCTCGAATTGTGCCGGGAGGCACCGCCAGGGAAGGGACGCGCTTACCTGGATGTTGCGGAGCAGATCATCGTGACGTTGTCTTCGAGCACCTATCATGCGGTGGTCGGTGCGAACGGGGGGTTTCTGCTGATGCATAGTGTTGGCAATCTCCCGGGGCGTTCGGAGATTGACATGCCGCTGGCGTATGCGGATTACTATTTTGTCGAGGCGATGTTAAGGTATAAGGAGCTGGAACATTCGGAAAGATGGTGAGATGCGGAGATTCGGCGCGGTTCAGGGTTGCGGCGGCGGTTTCCTCCAGGCGGCGAGGATATGCTGTACCATGCCATCCATGGCGCTGCTTTCGATCCAGCGGACGACGGCTACGAGGTCGTGATCGGGGTCTACATAGATCAAATTGGCTCCGTTGCCGATATGGACGAAGGCTGTGGCGGGCGCGCTTGGCAGCAGCTTACGGCCGGTGTTGAGGAACCAGTTCATATAGCCGTAGGTGGGCTCGACGGAAGTAGGGGTCAGTGCCAGGCGAACCCAGGATTCTGAGATCAGTTGTTTGCCGTTCCAATTGCCGCGATGCAAGGTCAGCAGGCCGAACCGGCCCATGTCATAGGCGTTGATGAACATGCCGCCGCCCCAATGGCCCCCGCCGCTCACCGACTGTACCGGCTGGCCGTCCACGACGATCCAGGAGTTCCGATAGCCATTCCAGCGCCAGGTATTGGAGGCGCCGATCGGGTCCATGATATAGGTCTTCAGCACCTGCGGCAGAGGTTGGCGCCATACGCAGGTGGCGGCCAGGGCGAGTGCATTCACGCGAACATCGTTGTATTTCCAGACAGAGCCAGGAGCATTCCGCGGTCGTGTCAGCCATTCATCGGGTTTGCCGGTCGGGCGGTCGGCCCAGTCGGGTTTGCCCCATAGGGTCCCTTCCCAATCGCTGGTCTGGCGAAGCATGACGTCCCAGGTCAGGAGATGGTTGTGCGGGCTGTTGAAGGGATAGAGAAGCTGGGGTTTGCCCAGGTCCTCCGGGGTGCGCGCTATGTTAGCGGGGTTATAGACTTCGATTGGCGGAATGTAAGAGGCGACGGTATCCTGGACGCTATGGATGAGGCCCTGATCGACGGCTAAGCCGACGACGGTCGAGAGAAAACTTTTGGTAACGCTATGGGTCATATCGATGCGTGACGGCTCGCCCCATTCGGCGACGATATAGCCTTTGTAGATAATAAGACCGGTCGGCTCGCCACGTTCTTTGAAAGGGCCGATGCCTTCGTCGAAGGGTTCTGCCTTGCCGAAGCTTTCGGCTTGCGCGAGTTCCTGGTCGCGGGGAGCTTTGGCCTCCATCTCCCGGGCGTAGCGGATAGCTTCTTTTATGGCGGATGAGTCAAGGCCAAGGGAGGCAGGGCTCCGGTGTTGCCAATCGCCGCGGTCGGGGAAATAGACGGAGCCCGCGGTTTGGGCGTGATTTGTTTTTGATTGGGCGGTGGCGATAAGGGAAAGAAGAAGGAGGGGGAGGAGGAATTGTTTCATCCCCGAAAATTACAATTTCTTCTGCAATGCTTTCAGATCGAGGTGGGTGTCGTACGTCTTTATCGTGCCTGCGAGGTGGAGGAGGAGTGCCTTTGCCTTACCGGCGTCTCCGGGTTGGAAAACGGGGGCGTTGAGGTCCATAATCTGGTTGAAGAAGATGGTAGAGACGTAGATCTGGTGGCTGATCAGCTTCTGGTTTTGGGGGATGTCAAAATACCAGACGAGGAAGATGCGGTTTTGGAGGGTGATCCACTGTGTCGTAAGGTTGCTATAGTCCTGGTGCAGCTTTTTTTTGTAATAGGCGAGCTCAAAATTCATGTAGCCGGTCAGGATATCCTGTTCCCTGGCAGGGGTCAGGTTGCTTAGGTTGATGGACTTATCGATGGGGACAAGTGTGGATTGCAGGATCTGTTTGTTGACCGTGATAAAGCCGGGGACGTCGGAGGGTTTGGCGGATGGAGCTACTTCCAGCGTGAAGGAGTGGCCCTCGCCCGCGTATGCAATAATGGACTTTTTCTTACCGGTGAGCAGACTGGCGTGGACATTGTCGGCAGGAGCGGTTTGCGCAAAGGTTCTGAGTGCGGTTACCAGAAGAAGGAGGGCAGGGAAGGATCGCATGGTGGTCGGGTTAAGCGGTTTTGTTTGGGATATAAACGAAAAGAGGGCCAAAATCGTATCTTTGGCGGCCTATTAAAAGACCATGATTTGAACATGAAGAAAGTATTGCTGTCAGCCGCCATCGCGCTATCGGCGGTTTTCCCTACCCTTGCTCAACGAAGAAGGCAGACCCCTGTCCCCGGCATGTCAGATACCTCCAGGATGAAAGCCGCGGTATTTCCCGGGTTCCCGCTTCACCAGGGGCCGAAGCCATATAAGGAAGTCATCACGGATAAAGCCATTACCCATGTAGGGTTGTTCACCGTCCACAAGGTGGAAGACAAGTGGTATTTCGAGATTGCCGATTCCATGTTGGGCCGGGAGTTTATGGCGATCACCCGGTTCGGAAAGACCGGTGGCGGAGGCACTTATGGCGGTGAACTGGCAAACCAGCAGACACTGGAATGGGAGAAGGGGCCGTCAAATGTGATATTCCTGCGGGTCGTTACGCTAGTCAGCGCCGCCGATTCTACCAATAAAATTTACACGGCGGTCCGGAATTCGACTGTCCATCCGATCGCGGTAGCATTTGACATAAAGGCTTTTGGCAAGGATTCCTCCAGCGTGGTCATCGACGTATCTGACTTTTTCAAAGGGGATAATATCCCCATCGGGATCCCCCAGTCGATCAGGGGGAGGATGCACCTGGGGGGGATCGCTATTGACCGTTCCTATATCGAACAGATCAATACTTTCCCGATCAATACGGAAGTGCGCAGCGTAAAGACCTTTTCTTCCGGTGGAGGAGTGCCGGCGCTGTTTTCGTTCAATTTGCCATCCCCATTCGAGGCGGCGGGGGCGGTGACGCTCGAGATGAACACTTCCTTTATTTTGCTGCCGGCGATGCCGATGCAGAAGAGACTGTTTGATCCGCGGGTGGGATATTTCGCTGAAGATTATACCATCTACAGTGATGACCAGCAGAAGATCGACAACCAGCAATTTATTGTCCGCTGGCGGTTAGAGCCAAGACCGGAGGACCGGGAAAAATGGCAGCGCGGCGTGCTGGTAGAGCCGCAAAATCCAATTATCTATTATATCGATCCGGCGACTCCCAGGAAGTGGGTGCCTTATCTGATCCAGGGTATCAATGACTGGCAAGCCGCTTTTGAAAAAGCGGGGTTCCGGAATGCGATCCAGGGACGGGAATGGCCGGCCGGCGATAGCAGCATGAGCCTGGAAGATGCGCGGTATTCGGTGCTCCGGTATTTCGCTTCCGATATTGAAAACGCCTACGGTCCGAATGTGCATGATCCGAGGAGCGGCGAGATCATCGAAAGCCATATCGGCTGGTATCATAATATCATGGAGGTCCTGCATAACTGGTATATGATCCAGGCGTCGGCGGTCGATCCGCGCGGCAGGAAGATGCAGCTCGATGACAGCCTGATGGGCTCCCTTATCCGGTTCGTCTCTTCTCACGAGGTGGGACATACGCTCGGGTTGCGGCACAATATGGGGGCAAGCAGCACCGTCCCCGTAGAGAAATTAAGGGACAAGGCCTGGCTGGATGCGCATGGGCATACGCCGTCCATCATGGACTATGCCCGGTTCAATTACGTGGCGCAGCCGGAAGACAATATCCCTGAAGCGGACCTGTTCCCCAGGATCGGGGAATATGATCGCTGGGCCATCCAATGGGGATATGGGTATACGGGTGCGAAGGATGCGAAGGCGGATGCCAGGTTATTGAACAGATGGGTCATCGACAGCCTGGGTTCGAATCCGCGGTTATGGTTTGGCGGGGAAGGATTCAACCAGGATCCGCGGTCGCAATTGGAAGATCTTGGTGACAACAGTATGAAGGCAAGTGAATATGGAATCCGGAATCTCCGCCGGATATTACCTATGCTGCCGGAGTGGACCCGGGAAGAGGGGGATAAATACGACAACCTCGAAGAGATGTACCGGGAATTGGTAGGTCAGTTCGGCAAGTATATGGGTCATGTGCTGAAAAATGTCGGCGGGGTTTATGAAACGTTCCGGAGTGTAGAACAACCGGGAGATGTATATATGCCTGCGCCAAAGGCCCGGCAGCGGGAGGCCGTCGCTTTTTTGAATGCGCAGTTGTTCCAGACCCCGGTATGGCTGATGGTTGATTCGATACTCAACAAGATCAGCAGTCCTTCGGGCGGCGATCCGGTCGGAAGTATCCAGACGGGGGTGTTAGGCAGTTTGCTGTCTGCGTCACGAATGAATACTTTGGTGCAGTCGGCTGGTCGTTATGGTGAAGCGAATGTCTATAGTGTGGAAGATCTGTTAAGTGACACGCATAAGGGGATATGGAAGGAATTGGTCACACATCAGGCGATCCCGGTCTGGCGGCGGAATCTGCAGAAGACGTATGTGGAATCGCTGATCGCGGTCTTAAATCCGGCGTCACACCCATCGGGGATATCCCCGGGGCTTGTATTGTTCTTTGGCCCCAATACCAGGAATACCGATCTTCCATCGATCGTCCGGGCTGAGCTTAGCGAGCTTCGGGCGCAGATACAGGTCAGTCTGCCTGTGACGACGGACCGGCTCAGCAAATATCATTTGCAGGATCTGGCGGAGCGATTGCGCCGGGCGCTGGAACCGAAGTAGGGCGCCAGCTTTGGCGTCCGAGGGGGTTGGAGCGGATGAGGGCGTCGGAGGAAACGGTCAGCCGGACGTACTTCTTCAGATGGTCGTCATAGTACTTGCAGCGGACCCGGAATTCATGGACTTCTTCTACGATAAGCTTAATTTCCAGCAAGCCGGGGAAGGACACTTCTTCGCCTACCTTCAAATCGTCATACATAGCGACTTAATTTTAAGGGTAACAAAAGGAGCCTAACCGGGATTAGAAAGATAAAGAACCGTGCCCAAATAACCAAGATTTTGTAGGTATTAACCCGTATTTTTCTACCCAATTACCTTATAGGAGTGTAAGGCTTACAGGAGTGAAAGAACGGAAAGGGGCGCGTTATTTGCATCGGTTGGGGAAATGATACTATATGAACAATGCGGCAGAAAGACCGGTGGTCAATCTCGATGACAGGCAGCGGATAGTCAGCGCGCTGACAGGGTCGCTGCTGATCTTTGCCACCATCAGGAAGCATAAGGTCAACAGTTTGTTGTTGCTGGGGGGCGGATACCTGCTATACCGGGCGGTGACGGGACATTGCGCGGTGTCGGAGGCGATATCGGGGCGAAGGTCACCGGCGGCGGGCAACGATCTCAAAGTGCGGACACATATCGTGGTGAACAAGGCGAGGGCCGAGGTGTATGCGTTCTGGCGACGGCTTGAAAACCTCCCGCTGTTTATGAAGCATCTGGAGCATGTCGATGAGTTGGATGAGTCGACTTCGGCCTGGCGGTTAAAGTTGCCGGGAGGGGCGGGAGATATCCGGTGGGAGGCGAAGATCGTGAAAGACGAGAAGAATACCGAGCTGTCGTGGCATTCGGTGGAGGGCGCGGCCATCCGGAATACGGGCAAGATCAATTTCTCGGATACGCCGGGCAAGGGCACGCGGATCGACGTGATGATTGTGTATGGAGTTTCGCCGGGGCCGATAGGGGAGCGGGTGTCCACGCTGTTGACCCTCGCTTTTCAGCATCGGGTGGAGGAGGATATTCATCGTTACAAGCAATACCTGGAAACGGAGATCCATGCTCAGTAAGAAGAAGCAACGGAGATATCTAAGCGAAAAAGAACGGCAATGGCTGGACGAGCTGACTGCTTTCGACGAGACGCGTGACGAGGAGGCGCTGCATCGGTTACGGCTTGGGATCAAGAAGATCCGCGCGTTGGTCCGGCTTTCCGGGCACGTCCGGGGCAAGCGGCTCTCCAGGGAGCTAAGGCCGCTGAAAAAAATGTTCCGGCAAGCAGGAATGATCCGGGATACGAGAAGCCAGCTGCGCCTGTTACAAGAGCATCGGCTGTTGTCCCCGGAGCATGAGGAGCGACGGGTCCACCAGATAAAGGATGCGGCGGAGAAATTTTCCAGGCGGATTACGGATTACAGGAAAATGGGGAAAAAAGCGGGGCGGCTGCTGCTGGCCGATGTAGAAACTATCCACAGCGGACGGATCCGCCGCTGGTTTGCCATCGAGATCATTCAAACAGGGATCCTGCTGACCCAATCGGGGAATAAGTTGCACCTTGCCCGGAAAAAGATCAAGGCACTTTTATATGTCCAAAAGATACTCCCGCAGAAACTGGCCGGAGAACTGCGTCTGGACAGGGAATACCTGGATAGTCTCCAGGATGCCATCGGGAAATGGCACGACACCCTGGTGGCGGCCTCCGATTGGCCGGTCGGGGATGAAGCCGGCGAAAAACAGATGATACGGCAATGCCGGGAGACGGAGCAGGCCATCAGGGTTTTGGCCCATGATTTTTATCGCAAAGCTCACCTATATTCTAATTGATTTGCGGCGGCAAATTACAGCGCGTTCAGCTTTTTCAATGCTTTTTCCATGTCGATCCCTTTGCCGAGGACCGGCTTGAAAAGGTCGCCCATTTCTTTTACACGCGCGGGCATATTCTTCATGGTGAAGTCCTGCGTAGTCATTCCCTTTTTTACTTCTTTCCAGTGCAGCGGCGCCGATACGGTGGCGCCGGGTTTCGGCCTTACGGAATAGGGGGCCGCGATCGTAGCCTGCGGTCTGTTTTGGAGAAAGTCGAGGTACATCCTTCCTTTCCGTTGCGACGTCATGCGTTCAACGGTCGTGAAATCAGGGATCTCGTTATGGACGTGCTGGACAATGACTCGGGCGAATTCCTTCGAGTTTTCATAAGGGTATTTGGCGCCAAGCGGGAAATAGATGTGAAGGCCGGTCGAACCGGAAGTTTTACAATAACTAGTCACTCCGGCAGCCTCAAGGATCTTCCTGGTGACCAGTGCTGCTTCGATCACTTTCTCAAACGGGGTTTTCTTATCGGGGTCCAGGTCGATGATACACCAATCGGGGTTTTCGGGCGTCGCGACGCGGCTGCTCCAGGGGTTTAATTCGATGCAGCCCAGGGAGACCATATAGAGCAGGCTGGCTTCGTCCGTGCAGACGAGAAATTCCTTGTCTTCGTTGTCATCGGCGCTATGATATGGGAAGGTGGTGATCCAATCCGGCACTTTACCGCTGACGTTCTTTTGATAGAAGCTTGGGCCGGTGATGCCGTTGGGGTGACGGTTCAGGGATTGGGGCCGGTCTTTGAGCCAGGGCAGCATGTAGGGTGCGACCTGGTAGTAGTAGTTGAGAAGGTCGCGTTTGGTATATTTCTCTTTTGGCCAGAAGATCTTGCTGAGATGCGTGAAGGAGAGATCGTGGCCGTCGATCTTCCGGGTCTGCGTCTCGTCGCCGGGATTCAGGAGGGTGCCCCGCTCTCCTTTTGCGACCACGGGGGTGATGATCTTGTTGGCGACGGCCTGCTTGCGCGCCAGCCGGGATTTGGCGGGGACCTGGGAGGAAGCGGAGGTTCGGGATTTGGCGGGGACGGGTTTTTCCGGGACGTGGACAGGCTTTTCCAGGACGACGTCTTTTGCATCCTTGTCTTCCCGCATGCCCTGGAATGATGGTTGGCGCATGAGGCCATCCGTCGTCATTTCCCGGAAGGCGACCTCGCCGACGAGCACGGGTTTGAGCCACGTGGCGGTCGCAGCGGGGGGATCGGGACGGAAGCGGGAGGGCTGGTTGACGTCTGGTTCGGTGATAAAGGGTGACTTCTTTTGGATAAGGGGTTTGAACCGTTTCATCATGTCGCGTTGCATCTGTTCCGTGAAGCCGGTGCCGACCTTGCCGGTGTATCGCAGCCGGCCATTTTCAAATACGCCGACGAGCAGCGCGCTGAAAAGCCTGGGACTGTCTTCGTTACGGCTGAATCCGCCGATCACCACTTCCTGGCGGCTGGCTGTTTTGATCTTCAGCCAATCACGGGTGCGGGTACCGGACGTGTAGTGACTATCGGTCCGTTTGGCCATGATGCCTTCCAGGCCCAGCTGTTGGGCTTTGGCGAAAAACTCCTTGCCGCCGGTCTCGAAGCTTTCGCTGTAGCGGACGATGCCTTCGGGCGGTACGATGGATTGGAGAAGGGTGCGGCGTTCTGAAAGAGGCAGGCCGGTGAGGTCACGGCCTTTGAGCCAGGGGAGGTCGAAAACATAATAGACGATGTCGCCGTCCGCTTCGCTGCGCCAGTTTTGCAAGTCGCCGAAGTCCGACTGGCCTTTATCGTTGAGGACGACGATCTCGCCGTCCAGGACGGCGCTAACGGGCCAGCTTTTCAGCGCATCATAGATGGGATAGTATTTTTCGAATGATTTGTTGTTGCGGGAGCGTAGCTCGACCTTTCCTTTTTGCAGGTAGGCCAGAGCGCGATAGCCGTCCCATTTTATTTCGTAGGACCAGCCTTTATCGTCGAAGGGTTGGTCAACGAGGGTGGCGAGCATCGGGGAGAGGTCTTTGGGAATGGGTTTTTTTGGCGCGGAGGCGGGGATGGAGACGGTGGGGGTGGAGGTCCGGGTTTTGGAGGTTGAGGGTTTGGAGGTGGTTTTGGAGGTTGAGGGTTTGGAGGTGGATTTGGTGGCTGTGGGTTTGGAGGTGATGGATTTGGCGGTTGAGGATTTGGAGGAGGTGGATTTGGCGGAGGTGGTTTTGCGATTGCTGCTCCATTGGGCGGAGTTGGGGCTTTTGGCAATTTGTTCCAATGTTTTTCTTGAGCGGACCGATCTGTCCTTGTCGGTGACGGGAGTTTCGGTTGCATAGCGGTCGCGGTGCTTGATCAGGAGCCAGGAATTCTCGCCGCGGCCTTTGGTGCGGACGAGGGCAAACTCTCCTTTCAGCTTTTTTCCGTTCAGGCGGAATTTGAGCGAGCCTGCCCGGAGTTCCTTTAGCAGCGCTGATTGCCGGGCGGCCTTTGTTCCGTCGGTGGCGCCCAGGGGTTCGTACGTGCCTTCGTCCCAGACCATGACGGTTCCGGCGCCATAGTTCCCGGCGGGAATGATGCCTTCGAAGTCTTTGTAGGCGAAGGGATGGTCTTCCACCTGCATGGCCAGCCTTTTATCGGCGGGGTTGAGGGAAGGGCCTTTTGGGATGGCCCAGCTTTTCAGCACCCCATCCATTTCCAGCCGGAAGTCGTAATGGAGGCGGGAGGCGGCATGTTTTTGCACGACGAAGCGCAGGGTCTTGCTGTCAGGATGGCCGCCCTGCGGTTCGGGGGTGTCGGTGAAAGACCGTTTTTTCCTGTATTCTTTTAGTGCCATATGGAAATATTGTCTGTAAGTTACGGCAAAGTGAGTGCCATTGGGATTCCGGCCCGCCTTTTGTGCGACCTGGAAAAAATAATCATATGGCAACGGACAAAAATAAAAAGGGCAAGGACCCCGTCTCAAGCGCGCACGATCAAGCGGAAAAGGATATGTTGAAGGACCCCGAGCTCAGCGACCCTGATCCGACGGATGACCTGGATGAGGGGGAACTGGCCAATCGGGATAATTCGGATGAAGAGGCGCTCGATTATTTGGAGCGGCCAAGGCATCAGGGCCATGGAGAGCATTCAGAACACGACGGGCAACCGGGGAAAGGGCAGGGCGGTCATCACGGAAAGACAGGCGGAGATCAAAAGAAAAAATAGGGGTCAGCGCCTCATGTTCAGCCCCTATATTTGTGAATGGCATTTTTAGAAAGACAATTGATCGTCAAGCGATCTACATTGAAAGGTGCAGGAAAGGGATTGTTCACCAGGACTGCTATTCGCCGCGGCACCAAAATCGTAGAATACAAAGGCAAGGTAACCACCTGGAAGGAGGTGGATAGTCATGAGGGCTTAAACGGTTATATCTACTATGTCAATCGTCATCATGTGATCGATGCCCGGCCGGCAAAGGATGCGGTCGCGAGGTATGCCAACGATGCAAAGGGGCTTGTCCGGTCGCAGGGTGTCAGCAACAATTGCACCTATATCATCGAGGGGCTCAAAGTGTATATCAAGTCAATGCGTCATATTCCGGCCGGCAGCGAGCTCCTTGTCGGCTACGGGAAGGAATATTGGGATATCATTAAAGAAAACACGGGGGTGAAATAGAGGCCCGCGTCTTATCTCCCCATCAGCGATTTGGCGCGGGCGACTACGTTGTCCACTGTGAACCCAAATTCCCGGAACAGGTCTTCTGCTTTTGCCGATTCCCCAAAGCGGGTCATACCGAGGACATCACCTTCGTCGGTGACGTATTTATTCCAGCCCTGCGGGGACGCCATCTCTACGGCAAGCCTTTTCTTTATTCCTTTGGGCAATATTTTCTGTTTATAGCTATCGTCCTGCTTGTCGAACAGTTCCCAGCAGGGCATGCTGACGACGCGGGCCGCGATGCCGTTCTCCTTTAGCTTCTGCTGCGCCTGGAGGGTCAGGCTTACTTCCGAGCCGCTGGCGATCAGGATCAACTCCGGAGACCGATCGGGTTCCGAGATAATATAGGCCCCCTTGCTCAGATCACCGGTACGTTTATAGTTGTCGGGGTCGATGATCGGGATATTTTGTCTTGTCAGGACGAGCAATACGGGTCCGCCGGTATGTTGGAGGGCGGCTTTCCAAGCCTGTGCCGTCTCATTGGCATCGGCTGGGCGGATCAGGGTAATATTGGGGATCGACCGGAGGGAGGCCAATTGTTCGATCGGCTGGTGGGTTGTGCCGTCTTCGCCGAGGCCGATGCTGTCATGGGTATAGATAAGAATGGGTTTGATCTTCATGATGGCGGCAAGGCGGATAGGCGGGCGCATGTAATCGGAAAAAATGAGGAAGGTGGCGCCGAAAGGGATCAGACCTTTGGTGAGGGCTATACCGTTGACGATAGCGCCCATAGAATGCTCGCGGATGCCGAAGTGAAAATTCCTCCCGCCGGGGTCGGCCACGGAGAAGGTGCTATAGTCGTTCATATGGGTCTCGGTCGAGGGGGAAAGGTCTGCGGCGCCGCCCATGAGGTGCGGGAGAAGGGCAGCGATGTTATTGAGCACTTTCCCTGAGGCAATACGGGTGGACATCTGGCCGCTCTTGCCGTCGGCGGGCCGGAAGGCGGGGATCTTCTTCTCCCAGCCTGCGGGTAGTTTTCCGATTTGCATCGCCTCGAATTCAGCGGCCAGATCAGGATATTGTTTCTTGTAGGCATCGAAAAGCGTGTTCCAGTCTTTCTCAACGGGCGCTCCCTTCTCACCGGCTTTCCGGTAAAACTCCGCCACTTTGTCCGGGATGACAAAGGATTCGTCGGGGTTGAAGCCAAAACCTTTTTTTACGAGTTTCAACTCTTCCGCCCCTAACGGTGATCCGTGTGCGCTGGCAGAATCCACCTTATTGGGGCTGCCATAGCCGATATGAGTTCGGATCTTGATAAGAGAGGGACGGGTTGTCTCTGTCTGCGCGTTACGGATAGCGTCGCGGATGGCGGCGGTATCGTTGCCGTCCGCCAATGTCTGGACATGCCAGCCGAAGGCTTCGAACCGTTTCGCCACATCTTCGGTGAAAGTGATATCGGTATTCCCCTCGATGGTGATATGGTTGTCGTCGTAAATGAAGATGAGGTTTCCGAGCCGGAGATAGCCGGCAATGGAGGCAGCTTCGGAGCTGATACCTTCCATCAGGTCGCCGTCGCTGCAGATACCATAGATATGGTAATTGAACAGCTCGAATCCGGGCTTGTTGAAGCGGGCTGCCATGTGATACCGGGCGATCGCGAAACCTACCGCATTGGCGAATCCCTGGCCCAGCGGGCCGGTGGTTACTTCGATACCCGGTGTCAGGCCGTATTCCGGGTGGCCGGGCGTTTTGCTATGCAGCTGTCTGAATTGCCGGATATCGTCGAGCGTGAGGTCGTAACCGGTGAGATGGAGATAGCTGTATTGGAACATGCAGGCGTGGCCGCAGGAGAGGATGAATCGGTCCCGGTTCGGCCAGTCGGGGTTCTTTGGGTTATAGCGCAAGATGTCCGACCAGAGAACGTGGCCGATCGGTGCGATGCCCATCGGGGTTCCCGGATGGCCGGAGTTTGCTTTTTCCACTGCATCCGCGGATAATACTCTGACGGTGTTGATGCACCATTGTTCCAGGTCCTGTTCCTTTCCGCCGAGGAGGCTTGGCTGGGGGATAGATGTTGTGCTTGCCATGCCCTTTTTGCCGAAAAAACCATGCCATTTGGAGCGCGGGGCATGACACTTGAAGTAATTCCTTCAATTGGACGTCAAATAGGATGCTTTATGCAAGAATTTTATTCGCTCCGGGAGATCATCCGCGATATAATTCAACGGGAGGGCCCCTTGTCTTTTCGGGATTTCATGGAAATGGCTTTATATCATCCGAATTTTGGTTATTATAATTCTCCACGACCGCGGCTTGGCGAAGGCGGTGATTTTTATACCAGTGCCTATATGACCGGACTGTTCGGCGAACTGCTGGCCCATCAGTTCGAGGAGATGTGGCAGGCGCTGGGCAGGAGGCCGTTCACGGTCGTCGAATATGGCGCCGGGACGGGATTGCTTTGCCGGGATATCCTGTCCCGGTTGAAAGATACCGGGGGGCTCTATGAAAAACTTAACTATTTCATCATTGAAAAGAGCGGGGCCATGCGCGAGCGGGAGCGGCGGTTGTTGCCCGGGAAGGTGGAATGGAGGGGATCGATCCGGGAGATCGGGGCGGTCACGGGTTGTATCTTCTCCAATGAACTGGTGGATAATTTTTCCGCGCACCGGGTCGTAATGGAGGATGAACTGATGGAAATATACGTGGGTTACGACCGCGATTTCATCGAGCTGTTGCGACCGGCGCCCGAGATGCTTAAAGATTATTTAACCCGGTTGGGGGTAAAATTGCCACGGGGCTATCGGGCGGAGATCAATCTGGAAGCGACGCAATGGATACAGGAGGTGGGGGAGGCGTTACAGCGGGGATGGGTGATGACGATCGATTATGGCTATACCGCCGCCACATTGTATAGTAGGCGATCGGGGACGCTGGCCTGTTATCACCGGCACCGGGTACATCATTGTCCGTACGAAAATATCGGAGAGCAGGATATTACGACGCATGTGAATTTCTCGGCTTTGGATCATTGGGGACGGCGGAAAGGGCTGGAGGTCGGCGGTTTTACGAATCAAGCGCATTTTCTGCAAGGGCTCGGGCTAACGGGCAGGCTCCGGAACCGGGAGGAAAATGGGGTGGTTGAGGCGGACCCGCGTCTGCTGGAAACCTTTCTGTTGGACATGGGGCAGCAATTCAAAGTATTGATCCAACGCAAAGGTGTGGAACGGGTAGCGTTATCCGGGTTGTTGTTCTCAGACCTGTTAGGGTAGATTGGTTGTTGGGTGGATCGGGGTCAGATCTGTTGGGGTGAATGATGAGAAATAATAGCCCCGCCGCGAGGGACGAATTCGCCAGGCCCGGCCGGGATTTGTTCCTGGTCGTGGGCTGTCCTGACGTGACGGCGCTTGTTGCGGCGATAAAATTCGTGATGGATCCAAAGCTCTCCGCCCATCCATTCGCGCAGAAGATAGATGCCGGCGCCGAAGCAGACGAGGCAGGCGGGAATCCAGAGGACCAGTCCTGCAAGGAGTTGATCCCGATGGCTAACTGGGATAGCCGGACCGCCATAAAGCCCTGGCGTAGCGAATTCTATGAGTGAAGCCAGCAAGGTGATGGCAACCCAGCCGGTGGTTAGGTAGAACAGGGATTCGGGAGCGGATATCCGGTGAGACTGATAAGGGCCGGCAAAGGGCCAGCAAAAGAGGATTCCGGCGAGCAGGAGGCTGCCGGAGTGCAGGAAGGAAAGTAAATGGAGGTGGCGGTGAAAGCCAGGGCTATCCCATGTCATCAAGGCGTTCAGGATAGAGGGGACCTGCCAGGCCCAGAGGATCCCGATACCCAGGATCCAATTCAGCCAGGGCATGGCGGAAAGCCAGCGGGAAAGGCCAAAGGCCAGGCCACCCATTGCTTCGGGGCGTTCCCTCATGGCCAATACAAAAAAGGGCGCCGCGATCAGCAGGAGGATAACGTGGCCGAACATATGTGAAGTAAAAATGAATTTGCCGCCGGAAAAGAAAGAGTACTGAGCCAGAGCCATACTAATTAGAGCAGCCGCTAAAAAGATGAGCCGGAGATAAGTATGTTTTTTCATATCGGGTTATGGTAAAAAGTCAACTTTAATACAAGCAGAAATAATAATACAAAATATCTGCCAAGATGAGGAACGGTGATCTCAACGCCACTGCCGCATTGCCGGATGACAAAAAGGTACCGAATAAGTCCGGCGATCAAGGCGATGAAAACCAATCAATTGTATTTTCCGGATCCGAAAGTTCGACGGTGAAAAGAAGCTGATTCGTCGGGTTACCAAGGTGAGGGGCGAAGTCAACGTTGTCCTGGCTGATGATCAGGAGATCGTGTTTCAGGTGGAGGGCGCCAATGAGTCGAAATGCTGGGGCGGAATTTACCCGGTTGGAACAGTTTGAAGGTCTATGGTGAGTTGATGGATTCTGGCTATATTTATAACGATGTCTGCCACCCTTACGCCTTCCACGCGCCGCAAGCCCGCCCGCCGGTCGGGGGTCAAAAAATTATTGAAGACGCTGGGTCCGGGTCTGGTCACCGGGGCAAGCGATGACGATCCTTCGGGTATCATTACCTATGCGCAGGCGGGCGCCATGTTCGGCTTTTCTACTTTGTGGACCGCCTTGCTGACTTTTCCGCTGATGGCAGCGGTCCAGGGGATGGCGGCGCGTATCGGGATGGTGACCACTCAGGGTTTGACGGGTACGTTAAAAAGGCATTACCCCAGGCTGGTTCTGTATGGCATGATCCTCTTCAGTTTTCCGGCGGTGGTGATGAATATCGGCGCGGATATCCAGAGCATGGGCGCTGTGGCCAGCCTGCTGATCCCGGCGGTGCCGACCTTCGCGTTCTGTATCGTATTTACCGCCATTCTTCTATTCGTTATCATCCGGTATTCCTACCAGCGGGTGGCGGGATTGCTCAAGTGGCTATGCATCGGGCTGTTATTATATCTGGTGATCCCCTTTCTCGTTCATCCGGACTGGCGGGAAGTGGCGCGGAGAACTTTTATTCCTTCGATCCGGCTGAACAAAGAGTTCCTGGGTATTTTGGTGGCAATCCTGGGGACGACCATTTCGCCGTACCTGTTCTTCTGGCAGGCGACGATGGAGGCAGAGGATGTAGAGCATTCAAAGCGGAAGCGGATCTTCGTGGACAAGCGGATGCTGGACGATATGCGGAAAGATGTCAATGCGGGGATGTTCTTTTCGAATCTTGTAATGTATTTTATTATTCTCACTGCGGGGGTCGTGCTGTATGGGGCGGGTGTCCGGCAGATCGACACGGTGGAGCAGGCGGCGCATTCGATGAAGCCGCTGGCGGGGGAGCTAAGTTATGTTTTGTTCGCGGTAGGGGTGATCGGCACGGGATTTCTTGCGATACCGGTGCTGGCGGGGAGCGTATCCTATATGCTGGCGGAGACTTTCAATTTCACGAAAGGGCTGGATAAGAAGTTCTATCAGGCCAAGCGGTTCTACGGCGTGATCATCGTTAGCCTCATAGCGGGGTTATGTCTGCAATTCCTGGGGATATCGCCGGTGCAGGCGCTGCTGTACACGGCGATCCTGTATGGGCTGACCGCGCCGGTGATGATCGTGCTGCTGCTGCATATCGGCAATAACAAAAAGATCATGGGCAAACATACGAACAGCGTGTTTTCGAATGTGCTGGGCATACTCACTCTTCTGTTGATGACAGCGGCCGCGGCGGCGCTGATCTGGTTTCAGTTCCACTGATTTTTGTTTACGAGTTTTTCAGGAACCTGTTTCTGTATTCTTTTGGGGTGGTCCCTAATATTCCTTTAAAAAGTCTGTGGAAATTAGAAAGATTTTCAAACCCGCTTTGGTAACCTATTTGGAATATATTATGATTGTTTTCCATAAGCAATCTGCAGGCATGACCAATTCTTATTTCTGTTACATAATCCCTGAATGTTTTACGGGTATGGTGCTTAAAGTACCTTGAAAATGACGGAACAGTCATGTTCAGTTTAGAGGCGATTTCCTTTATATATATTTCCTTTGTATAATTTTTCATGATGAATTCAAATACAATATTGATTCTGTCTGTGTCTCCTCCCTGCGTTGCTGTAAAACCGGTGGATAAAAGCGATTTCAATTCTGTGCTTTGAGATAAAGTCACAAGTATTTCCAATAAACAGATCAATCGCTGCGGCGGGTTGGATGTAGACATTTCACGCATCTTAGACGTTGTGAATTGTTTTGCATCACCGTGTATTTCCAGTACCATGGATGATTTCTTAAGTAACCTTGAAACCAACTCCATCTCGGGAATTTCGAAAAAACTTTTGCCAAGGAAATCCGGGGTAAAATGAACAAAGAGAGAACTTGCTATTCGTTTGCTATGTTTGTTATAATAAAGCTCACTATTCCTGTATAAATGGGGAATATTTGAACCGATTAGCACTAAATCACCCGGTTCAAAATTACTTACGTGATCACCGATAAATCTTGTGCCATTGCTTTGGGTAATCAGAGATAATTCAAATTCCTTATGAAAATGCCATGGTGCGTTAAAGTATTTGCAGTCCAATTTCTTAAATAAGAAGGACGCATCGGAGGAAAGAGGAAGGGCGTGGAGTCTCGGTTTCATATGTAATATTAACATAAAAGTATGCAGATATCTCTGTATTGGCAAAAGGCATGTTAAAAAAGTATACATATTCGTACCATAAGCGGAATTAATTCAGACAGGCAAATAATAATTTTATCATGCAATTTTCAAATGATTATCGGACTAAGCATACAGAAAAAATGAAAATAGTACAATACAGACTGGGAGAAGAGCTATTGCCTGGAATTGTAACTGAAATTGGGATTGTCGGAATCGGGGCGTTGTTAAATTCCTTAAATAAACCTTTTCAATGTCGTTCCTTAACGAATGACGATGTGGCGGAATTAAAAAGTCTGAAAGACTCCCAGCTGAGGCTAACAGAGGGAATCCCGGAATCTCGTCTCAAGTTTGGCCCCTGCGTTTCGGGATTTTCAAAAATTATATGTATTGGTTTGAATTATCGAAAGCATGCAGCTGAAACAAATATGGAGATACCAAAATATCCCATCGTATTTAATAAGTTCAATAACACGTTAACGGACTTTGAAAATGATGTGCCGCTGGGAACAGAGGGTGAACATTTTGACTATGAAGTGGAACTAGGGGTGGTAATCGGGGAAAAATGTAAAAATGTTTCAATCGATAAGGCGCTCAGTTATGTGCTCGGCTATTGTGTTGCGAATGATTTGTCCTGCAGGGATCTTCAGTTTAAGACTTCCCAATGGTTGTTAGGTAAAAGCCTGGATCATTTTCTGCCCCTGGGTAAATACCTGGTGACTGCCGATGAAGTCGGAGACCCTCAAAAGCTGGAATTAAGCTGTTTTCTTAACGGTGTGATCAGGCAGAAGTCCAATACTTCAGATATGATATTCACGGTGGCGGAGATCATTTCATTTTTATCAAAGCATATGACACTGGAGCCGGGTGATCTTATCCTAACGGGTACACCATCCGGCGTAATCATGGGACTCCAAGACAAGAAATGGCTTAAACCCGGAGACCGGGTAAAAGTGGAAATTGAAAAACTGGGTTTTACTGAAAACAGGATGGTATAATTAGGTTATCCAATTTGAACTGATCCGCCAGACAAAGTCCTCGGGAGTGAAAGTGGGTATTGACGGGCTAGCCTGTTCGGGAAAAATTAAATTGATTTCATGAAGATCAACAGAGAGATATTGACGCTGGAAGAATTCAGAAAACAGGAACTGCGGTTTCTGCCCCATGCGACCGGTGAACTGAGTAACCTGTTACGGGATATTGCCCTGGCGGCCAAGCGGGTAAATTTGGAAGTAAACAAAGCCGGTCTGGAAGATATTCTAGGTGAAACAGGGGAATCAAATATCCAGGGGGAAAGAGTTAAAAAACTGGACGAATTTGCCCATACTGAATTTATCGCTGTTCTCAGAAGAGGAGTAAGTTGCGCCGGCGTCGTATCTGAAGAAGCGGATGGGTTCATTTCTTTTGATGAGGAACTTTGCAATAAGTCAAAATATGTGGTTGTGTTGGATCCCCTGGACGGAAGCTCGAATATTGACGTAAATATTTCCATTGGGACAATCTTTGGCGTTTACAGACGTATAAGCGAAATTGGATTTCCGTGTAAAGAAGTAGACTTTTTACAAAAAGGTGAAAAAATGGTTGCGGCCGGGTACATAATTTATGGATCATCGACTATGCTGGTATATGCGACGCGAAGAGGAGTAAACGGTTTTACGCTCGATCCGGCTGTCGGAGAATTTACCATCAGCCACCGGGATATTAAACATCCGAAAACTGGTAATATCTATTCGGTCAATCAGGGGAATTATTTTAAGTACAGTGAAAAAGTCAGGCAGTACATAGACGACTGTCAACAGAGACCCATCCTTGGCGACGCATCTTATTCCCTTCGTTACACGGGAAGCATGGTGGCAGATATGCATCGCAATCTGTTGAGGGGAGGGATTTTTTTATATCCTGCTACTTATGAAAATGCCAAAGGGAAGCTTCGACTGCTTTATGAATGTAATCCCTTTGCATTTATTCTGGAAATTGCGGGTGGTAAATCAACTGACGGGGAAAACAATATCCTGGAAATCCAACCGGAATTACTCCATGAACGGACAGCCTTTTTCGCCGGCAGTAATCATTTGATGAAGCCTTTCCTGACAAAAAGAACCTAAAAAAATAAGCGGTAAATTGTTTATGGATTTAGCGAAAAGTTTGAAAAAAATTCTTCCGGAAGAACGTATAAAAACGAGACTGATTGATCTCGTTGGTTATGCTTCTGATGCCGGCTTTTATCAGCTTATTCCCAAAGCAGTCGTTCAGCCGGCTAACGAGGAAGAAATCGTTGCTCTCTTTCATTTTTCCCATTCGGTAAAATTGCCGTTGGTTTTCAGGGCAGGTGGTACCAGTCTTTCCGGGCAATCCATAACGGATGGTATCCTCGTTGACCTCTCCCGGTTTTGGAAAAAGATCATGGTTGAAGAGAATGGAAAATCCGTAAGAGTTCAGCCAGGGATAACCGGTGCCATGGTGAATGTTTATTTGAAAAAATACAATCGGAAAATTGGCCCGGATCCATCCAGCATCAGTTCTGCGATGATGGGGGGTATTATTTCCAACAATGCAAGCGGGATGTGCTGTGGGGTGAAATCCAATTCCTATCATACAGTTCGTTATCTCCGGTTTGTACTTCCGGATGGTAACATATTTTCTACTGAAAATTACAGCGACTATGACCGGTTTCAACGGGAGTGTTCTGTACTTTCGAACGAATTACTCGATTTAAGAAAAAGTATCTTGTCAAATGAAGGCCTCTATGAGAAAATTCGGAGAAAATATGAGACAAAAAACACAGTGGGCTATTCCCTGAATGCATTGCTGGATTATGAACAACCGCTGGAGATATTTGCTCATTTGCTGGTAGGAGGTGAGGGGACGCTGGCTTTTATCTCAGAAGCTGTCCTGCAAACGATACCTGATCTACCCTATAAAGCCGCTGCGCTGTTATATTATCCGGATATATATGCGGCCTGCGAGGCCATTTTGCCACTGGTAGGGGTGGGAGCCGAAATGGTGGAGTTGATGGACAGGGCAGCTTTACGTTCAATTGAAAATATCCCGGGTATTGATGCGATTGTAAAAACGTTGCCTGAGACAGCGGCTGCCATGCTGATTGAATTTCAGGAGGCGGATTTAGCTTCTTTGGAATCCCGGGTAAATGAATTTTTAAATATTGCGAAAGAATTTTCACTTTTAAATACACCGGAGCTTGCCAGGGACCCAAAAAAAAGGGACTTTTTATGGAAAGTACGTAAAGGATTATTTCCCGCTGTAGGTGCAATGAGGTCGAAGGGTACGACCGTTATATTGGAGGATATAGCCTTCCCGGTAAATTTATTGGGTAATGCCATTCTCGATCTGCAGGCACTGTTCGTAAAATATCATTATACAAATGCGATCATCTTCGGGCATGCGAAGGACGGGAATATTCATTTTGTTATCACCCAGTCCTTTGACAAGCCGGCCGACGTTGTCCGGTATTTTGAGTTTATTAGGGAAGTTGTAGTGCTGGTTGTCGATAAATACAAAGGGACATTAAAGGCTGAACATGGTACCGGCAGGAATATGGCCCCTTTTGTTGAGACCGAATGGGGATTGGACGCCTATAAAATAATGAACAGGATTAAAGCAGTCTCAGATCCAATGAACTTGCTTAACCCGGGGGTTATTATCAATAATGACCCGGACATTCATATAAAAAACCTGAAGTCGCTACCGGCTGTAGAAGAAGAAGTAGATAAATGTATAGAATGCGGTTATTGTGAATATAAATGCCCCAGCAAAGATGTCACGCTTACCCCGAGAAGGCGGATAGTCGTCAGGCGGGCGCTTGTCCGTTTAAAAAAGGCAGGAAATCATGAGAAGTACCGCGAATTGCTGAAGCAATATCATTATGATGGCCTCGAAACCTGCGCGGTTGACGGACTATGTGCCAGTGTCTGCCCGGTTGATATTAATACCGGAGATTTAGTTAAAAGGCTAAGGAAGGAAAATCACTCAGCGGTTGGAAATAAGTTTGTACTGGTTCTTGCGAAAGAATTCAGGCTGGTCGAATCGCTGGTTCGCCTTGCATTGACATCAGGCAGGCTGGTGAACAGGTTAGCCGGTGAAAAGGCAATGGTGCGGCTGACCAAAGCGGTCAGAAAGATGATCCCCACTTTTCCTTTATGGTCAAACCGGCTTGAAAAGCCGCCGGAGCTTGCCATCCTAAAAAAAATCCAATCGGATCCCGCAAATCGGACAACTGTGGTATACTTCCCGACCTGTATTTCCAGGGTACTTGGTTCTTCAACTGAAGGCCGGAAGAATATTATGGAAGCTTTTATAAGCGTTTCCGAAAAAGCTGGAATCAGGGTCGTAATTCCCAAAAATATATCCGGGAGTTGTTGCGGACAGATATTTTCTTCCAAGGGTTTTCGGGATGCCTATCATTTTACGGCAAATGCCTGGATGGAGGAACTTTGGACAACCAGTTGCGAAGGGAAATATTCCGTAGTGGTGGATGTTAGTTCCTGTACCTATACTTTGCAGCATTTGCGGCCGGCACTTTCGGAAAGAAACCAGCTTCTTTTTGACCGGTTAAAAATAATGGACAGTATTGAGTTTCTGTTCGATTGGGTATTGCCGGGTAGTCGGGTTAAGCAAAAAAAAGGCAAAATCATTTTGCACCCGGTCTGTTCGGTGGATAAAATGGGTATAGAACATAAATTCAGGGAAGTAGCCGCATTTTATGCGCATGAAGTCGTCGTACCGGTTAAGGCAGGTTGTTGTGGAATGGCTGGTGACAGGGGATTCCTATTTCCGGAACTGACTGAATCTGCAACACTTGAAGAGGCGGCGGAAGTTAAGGAGTCGGGTTATGACGGGTATTATTCATCGGCGAAAACCTGTGAAATGGCGATGTCTGAGGCGGTAAATAAAAATTATGAATCAATTTTACACCTTGTGGACGATTGCACGTAGTGAATCTATTCGCTGGATTAATGCAATAAAAGTTAACAAGATTAAAATGTAAATTGCTTTTAAATCAAAATTTATGGAACCGACTTTATTAAAAGATCAAAATTATAAATGGGATAGCGATGCTGAACTGTTTGAGCTCTTCAGGAATGAGTTGTATACACCTGTAGTTGGAGACATACTGGATGAGATTGGAAATTATCATCAGTTTCTGCCGCAGCCGATTCAGCCGATAAGAATTACAGATAAAATTGTTGGACGTGCAATGCCGGTTTTAATGAGTGATGTGTTTGGACCACAAGAACATCCTTTCGGAAAGCTGACTGCTGCCCTTGATCAACTTGAGCCTGACGAAATATATGTTGCAGGCGGTGGTGCCATGCGCTGTGCTTACTGGGGAGAGATCCTGACAGCTACTGCAAGAAAAAGGGGTGCTGCAGGCGCGGTAATCGACGGTTTTTACAGGGATACTCAAAAAGTGATGGAACAAAATTGGCCTGTCTTCAGCAGGGGAAGATATGCACAGGATTCGTCAGTACGTACTCAGGTGATAAATTACAGATGTGAGATTGAAATAGGCGGAGTTTGGATAACTCCGGGTGATTTGATCTTCGGAGATATGGACGGGGTATTGGTAATTCCTAAAGAAAGTGTAGAAGAGGTTGTGGTAAAAGCACTAAAGAAAGCAAGAGGTGAAAACACTGTCAGGCAGGCGATTGAAAATGGAATGTCAAGTACGGAAGCGTTCTTAAAATATAAAATATTATAATTGGAAGACATTTCGCGAATAATTCTAGTTATCAGTAATTTTTAAAAGAAATGTTCAGCTTAAAAAACAAAACAACAATAATAACAGGAGGCGGAAGCGGCATTGGGCGAGCTACATCTATTCTTTTTGGAAAACAAGGCGCTATTGTTTGTGTGGTTGATATAAACCAAGAGCAGGTAGAAGAAACCACCCGGCTGATTAAAGGTGAAGGAGGAGTGGCGTACGGATATAAGTGTGATGTAACAGTGCAAGCAGATGTAATAAATTTATATAAAGAAATTGGAACAATCGATATACTCATAAACAGTGCAGGCGTATCGCATATCGGTAAAGCTGATACAACGACAGAAGAGGAATTTGATCAGGTTTTTAAGGTGAATGTGAAGGGAGTTTATAATAGCCTTCATGCAGCATTAGGAATAATGAAACAGCAACGCGCAGGCATTATTCTAAACCTCTCTTCCGTAGCTGCAGTAGTAGGGTTAGCGGACAGATTTTCTTATTCAATGAGTAAAGGCGCGGTGTATGCTATGACAATGAGTGTTGCAAAAGATTATATTGGTTATAACATACGGTGCAATTGCGTTTCACCCGGACGAGTCCATACCCCGTTTGTCGATAACTTTCTTTCCAAAAACTATCCCGGAAAAGAAGAGGAGATGTTTGAAAAATTATCAAAAACACAGCCGATTGGAAGAATGGCTACACCTAAAGAAATTGGATACCTCATATTGTATCTATGTTCTGATGAGGCAAGCTTTATCACCGGCAGTGATTATAATATTGATGGGGGGTTTATAAAGTTGAACAGTTGAATTTTAACAAGCATTCAGTAAAAAATGGGTAACTTAGATACAGGGTTACATTTAGTTCGTGGAACTGGACCGATAGGGTCAAAGGAGAATATGAAAATGAAATTTGAAGCCATTACCATTAAAGATATCGCCAAAGCGCTTGGCCTTTCTACTTCTACGATTAGCAGGGCGATCCGGGATGACTACGCCATAAATCCGGAGACAAGGAAATTAGTGCTCGACTATGCTAAAAAGGTCAACTATTATCCCAATCCTGTAGCACAGAGTTTGAGGGAGAAGCGAAGCCGGTCAATTGGGATTATCATCAGCGCAGTCGCAAATAATTTTTTCTCCCAGATTATTAACGGTATTGAGTCTGCCGCGCATAAAGAAGGATATACGACCATTATTTCGCAAACGGCGGAGAGTTATGAACGGGAAGTTCAGACGACTCAATTTCTTGCGTCCAAGCTGGTGGATGGGATCCTGGTATGCGTGGCTACTGAAACCAAAGACTTCTCCCATATAATTGAACTCTACGACCGAGGGTTTCCGATCGTTTGTTTCGACCGGGTGATTGAGGAATTAAATACCCATAAAGTGGTTGTCGATAATACCAAAGGTGCTTATGACGGCGTCACCCATCTCGTTGACAACGGTTATAAGAAAATTGCTTTTATATCCTTCGCGGAGAGCCTACCAATAACAAGGGATCGCTTTGATGGGTATAAAAAGGCGTTGGCAGAGAATGGTATCCCCTTCCGGGAGGATTACCTGATCCGTTTCCCACCAGGCAATTTAACCTATAAGGACCTCGAACAAAAGATAGATGAAATGATGAAAATGAAAAACAGCCCGGACGCCGTTTTCCTTTCCTCAGATAGACTGACCACCAATTTCGCCCGCTATTGCCGGCTGAAGAATATCAAAGTTCCGGAGCAGATCGCTATTGCCGGCTTTAGCAACCTTGATGTCTCAGATATATTCAATCCTTCTTTAACAGTTGTCAAACAACCTGCATTCGAATTGGGAGAGGAGGCAGCTCAACTACTCATCAGCATGATTGAGAGCAAAAGGCCGGTCACTGAATTCGAGACCAGGGTCTTACATACGGAATTGATCATCAGGGAATCTTCCGCCAAAAGGAAAAGGAAAAACTAATTCCGTCTCATTCTTCTTTGTACATGAACACTTTCATCTGTATTTGAATATTTTGTTTCCGATTGGCAACGTTCCCGTGATTTTATTGTAGTCTGTCTCTTGGTTTGCTCGCAATTAATACTATTATTGCCAACAGATCATTCGCACAACGAGATTGGAAAATGAAAAAATATTCCAATGAACCGGCCATTAAAGATCCTACATCTCGAAGACCTTCCCGCCGATGCCGAGATGGTAGCCCGGGTTCTGCGGAAGGCAAAGCTTCAGTTTGATGTGAAAGTGGTCATCGGCAAACCCGATTTCCTCAAAGCGCTGCGCGAATTTCAACCGGATATCATCCTCTCCGATCATTCGCTGCCGGCCTTCAACTCGCTGGAGGCGCTCAAAATAACCCGGGAAGAGGGCATCGTCTCCCCATTCATTCTGGTCACCGCGACGGTCTCCGAAGAGTATGCCGTCAACGTCATAAAAGAAGGCGCCAGCGATTATGTCCTCAAAGACAGGCTGGAACGGCTGCCCAACGCGGTCCAGAACGCGCTTGACCGGCGAAGGGCGGAAGATGAACTGGCCAGGCAGCACGACCTGCAGCAGAAGCTCATTATGGAAACCAGCATCCAGGTCCAGGAGAAGGAACGGGAACAAATCGGCAAGGAGCTGCACGACAATATCAATCAGATCCTCGCGGCCGCCAAACTATACCTCGACATCGCCACCAGGGAGGATGACGAATCGGGGTACGAAGCGATGGAAAAATGTCAACGGAACCTCAATCTCGCCATGGAAGAGATTCGCCAGCTTTCCCAGTCCCTGGTGGCCCCATCGCTGGGCGGCATGAGTCTGGATCAGGCGCTTCGCAGGCTTCCCGATAATTTTCCGCTTTCGGCATCCTTAAAGCTGAATCTCGATACCACCGGCTACCTGGAAGATATCAAGGACGAGGGGATCAAATTAACCTGTTACCGGATCGCACAGGTACAGTTAAATAATATCGCCAAGCATGCACGTGCAAAAAATGCGGCCATTAAATTGGAACGGGTTCCCGATCGCCTCACGTTAATCATCCGCGATGACGGCATTGGATTTAACCCGGAAAAAAAGACTGTCGGCATCGGCCTGCGGAATATCCGGAACCGGGTGAACTTTTACAACGGTACCGTGGATCTCGACTCCGCCCCCGGGAAGGGATGTACACTTATTATCACTATTCCTTTGCCGGGATGATCAGCCACGGGATGGCAACGCCTTTTGGCAACGTTCTCATTGATTTATTTGGTATGCGTAACAGTACTATCTATTTTTAGCAGAGAGATAAAAGAATTGATAATTTTTTAACTTACCAAAACTAACGGCCAATGAAAAGTAAATTTGTCGGGCAAAAAAAAGTGCTGAATGTTTTACTGTTGATTTTCCTTTTTGTTTTCGTCTCATGGCGAATACAGGCGCAAAGCCTTAAGGAGGTTAGCGGGACGGTTAATGACGGTGGTACGAATACGGCCATATCCGATGTGAGTGTGAAAGTAAAAGGAAGTAACAGGGGCGGTCTGACGGACAGAAAAGGAAGATACAGCCTCCGGGCCAGCAGCGCGGACACTCTTGTTTTTTCATTTGTAGGATTTGAAGCCCAGGAGGTGCCCGTGGGCAATCAAACTGTCATAAATATTCTTTTGAAGGGAAGCACCAAGGGTCTGGCTGAAGTAACCGTAAGTATAGGCTATGGTACTTCCACCCAAAAAAGGTTAACAACGGCCATATCAACAGTGAGTGCAAAGGATGTCAATGAACTGACGGTTAACAATGTGGCCAACGCGTTTACGAGCAATATTTCAGGTGTTCAGGTTGAAGAGCAAGGGGGGCCAGGCAATGCACCGGTCGTGAGAGTAAGGGGGTACGGATCAATTAACGCAGGCAGTGATCCGCTCTACGTCATCGATGGTATGGTCGTTTCAAGCTATGAATTCGGATTACTAAACCCAAAATCTATTGCCAGTATCGATGTACTGAAAGATGCAGCAGCAGGCGCCATTTATGGTTCAAGAGCCGGGAACGGCGTTGTACTTGTCACCACCAAAGGCGGCGAAGGTAAAGCCAAATTTAATTATAATGGTACCGTGGGCATGCAAAATATAGATAGGAAGATTCCCGTTCTGAGTGGTCCGGAATATATGACTTATGCAAAACAAGCCTACGAAGGTTCCGGACTACCCGACCCTGTATTTCCCTCGAACGTTGCCAATACAAACTGGCAGAATCAAATATTCAGGACCTCGCCTTACGAGAATCACCAAATTTCGGCAAGCGGAAGCAATGAAAATGTACGGTATAATCTCTCGTTCAACTACCTGGATAACGAAGGGATTATCATAACAACTTACGAAAAGCGTTATTCTTTAGATGGTAAGTTCGATATAAAACTAAACAACAAACTCAGGGTCGGATTTACATTTGACGCCACGTACGACAAACAGCGGTTTAGCCCTGATTTAACCGGGCCGGCCAGCGGTAATGGCGGAATTCTTGAAAGCGCCGTTATATTTTACCCCACAGTACCTGTGTACCTGCCAAACGGCGATTATGGTCAACAGCCAAACGGGAATTGGGGCACAACTGTCCAGTATAACGGATATGGAAACCCCGTCGCGGGTCTTAAAGAAGTAAATGATACGCGTTCTGCAGTATCCGGCAGGGGAAGAGCTTTTTTGAACTATGAACCGATTCATGGCTTAAACATTAATGCAAGTTTTACCGGATCGGTCATTACCGGATTTTCCCAGGATATTGAAAGCCCCTATCTGGCCGCTTACGGACACGACCCTACCGCGAATTTCTCAACACCCGTATACAGCAGTGCCGTTGCAACTCAGGGTAATGATCTGACTACCGGATATATTGCTGATGGATTTGTTGATTACAAACATACGTTTTCAAAGGTCCATAATTTTGATATTGTCGCAGGTTTCAGCAATCAGTTTACCGGATACAGGTTAACCTCCGACGCAGCTACATCAAATAACCAGGGCGTTAATGCGAACAATCCGCTTCCGGATTTTACGAACTGGCTGCTCCCAAATATCTTTGGAGCAACAGCGGTTGTAGGCACAGGGGGATATTATGACCAGGCGTTGACTTCGCTGTTTTCCAGACTAACCTATGATTATAAGGGGAAGTACCTCTTTACAACCTCTATTCGTCGTGATGGGTCTTCCGTATTTGCGCCGAACAATCGTTATGGTATTTTTCCGGCAGTTTCTGCCGGCTGGCGCATAACCGAAGAGCCGTTTATGCAAAAGCAACATCTGTTTGATGATCTGAAACTAAGGGTAAGCTATGGTGTTTCGGGCAATGACCAAATAGGCAATTACGCCTGGCAAGGTAATGCCAGTTACGGTACCCAGTACCTTTTTGGCCCGACCGGGGCCTCCAATGGCGCTGTAAATGCAGAATATCCGGTAACGATTGAAAATCCAAACCTCAAATGGGAGACCAACTACCAGTTCAATACCGGAGTCGACTTCAGCATCTTGAACAACAGGGTTCAGCTGGCCGCTGATTACTATATAAGAACAACAAAGGACTTATTGCTTCAAAGGCCATTGCCCAGCGAAAATGGCATAGCCACCAGCATCATGGATAACATAGGGGTTGTGGAGAACAAGGGCCTTGAACTGGATTTAACCACGACCAATATTAAAACGAAGGATTTCACGTGGACAACCAAATGGATCTTTAACAAAGTCTCGAACAAAGCGGTAAAAATCAATACGCCCAATGGCATTATCCAATTGAATACCGATGCGTATAATGTGGTTTGGATTGTTCAGGGACAGCCAATGTTCCAGATCTACGGATATAAAGTGCTTGGGATGTTCAAAAACGCTCAACAGCTAGCGGCAAATGCCACGCCCAGCGGCTCGCAAATAGGCGATCCGATTATTGAAGACGTAAATCACGATGGGGTTATTAATTCTGATGATTTCGTAAAATTAGGAAATGGATTACCGGATTTTACCTACGGATGGTCCAATAATTTTAGGTATAAGAATTGGGACTTCAGAATTGCCCTCGATGGAAGCTATGGAGCTTCGAAATACTTGCCGGCTCTCCGAAATGAAAACTGGATGTCACCCGATCAGGGGAACTTGGCAAAATTCATATATAATGGGGCAGGGACAGAGTTTCCTGCGTTTTCCGAGAATTATACCGGGGACAGAGTCACCCAAGACTCTTACGACGTATTTAAAGCTTCATACGTAAGAATTAAAAGCCTGACACTGGGTTTCAATCTTCCTGAGCGCACCTGCAAATCGTTATCCATTAATGGGCTGAGATTCACGTTGTCAGCTGAGAATGTACACACTTTTACCAGTTATCCATGGTATAGCGTACAATCAAACTATTACGGGGGCGCGCCAGGCACGGCCCAATTCGGGGTGGATTATAGTGGATATCCTTTAGCGAGTTCTTATGCTTTCGGGGTAAACCTGACGTTTTAATCATCTACAATTAAAAAATATTTATGAAATATTTGTTCCCCCGGGCCATCATTTTTAGTCTGACCATATTGCTGGCCATGGGATGTAGTAAAAATTATCTTGACAGAAACAATCCGGCAACTTTAACATATAGTGATATATACAAGACGCCGGGTGATTTTGAAGCGGCTTTGGCCGGCTGTTATCAAGCGATACAGGGACCATCTACTACGAATATTTTTATCGGAGATCTTCCGAGCGATAATGCATATGTATCCAGATTTCAACCGACAGGAGACCTGACCGATTTTGACGATCTTACCTATAGTGCGCAAAATGGCATGCTGGATACCTATTGGGCAAATAATTATACGACCATTGAGCGGGTTAATCTGCTGATAGAAAAAATGACGAATTCGGGGATACCTCAAATACAACAAAATCGTATTACGGCTGAAGCTGAATTTCTCAGGGCTTATTCCTATTTTAACCTGGTGCGCGTTTTTGGTGGGGTCCCGTTGTATGAAAAGCCAACTGATATTAGCACGGTCTTTAGTGTTCCGAGATCGACACCGCAAGATGTTCTTAATTTTGCCATCAGCGACCTCAAGGCGGCAGAGAACGTCGACTCCTACCGAACTCCGCAACAGTTGGCTGCCGCAGGCGGGAGAGCAACAACCATGGCGGCAAAAACGCTATTGGGTAAAGTGTACTTATGGGAAAAAGACTTTACAGATGCCGAGACCACCCTGGCTAATATTGTTTCCAATAGCGGATCTTATGGATTGGAGCCAGATTTGTCAGCTTTATATTCTCCTCAAAATCCCTTTGACAAGGAGATTATCTTCAGTGTAAATTATCAGAGGGCCGCTGGCTTCGGCAGCCCGTTTGTCAATGCTTTCATCCCATACGACGCCCCTCCGACACTCGGGATATACCCGAATATTACGGTACCGGACGGAAGCGGGGACGGGATGATTGAACCATATGTCGCAGCAAAATTTACACCCGGGGACAAAAGGGCAGCATTGATGGACACCGCAATATTTTCGGTTTTAAGCCAAGTGGATACCAATATTTATTCCCTCAAATACATTGACCCCCAAACAACATTTGACTATTTGTCTGGCTCCAATACCATCATTCTTCGTTATGCAGATGTTCTCCTGATGTATGCCGAGGCCCTCAATGAGGATGGAAAAACGGCCCAGGCGTATCAGTATATTAATATGGTGAGGGAACGGGCAGGAATAGCAGATTTACCGGCGGGTTACTCGCATGACCAGATGTTTCAGGCCTTGGCAGACGAAAGACAAAAAGAATTCCTTTTGGAGGGGGATCGTTGGTTTGATCTCCGTTATAGAGGAATAACTTTTCTTGAACAAGAGATGAGTGCTTTTATACCGAATGCTTACCTGACCCGGGATCAGAATATTCAGCTAACGAACAACCTCCTGCTATTTCCCATTCCATCAGATCAAATACAGTTGAAACCAGGTGTTCTGACCCAAAACCCCGGGTATTAACCAGATGATGAGAAAAAAGTAAGGAAATCACAATTATGAAATTTATTCCTGGTAAAAACTCATGACTTTAAATAAGATAGGTTTGATATTTGTGTGGTTGGCCTTGTTTTATTGTAATGCATGCGCTCAGAAAAAAGTTGTGCAGTTTAATGATATAAGTGTTAAAGGTTGGAATATACTTACAGATGACTCTTCGGAGATCGAAAGCGTGATCAACGCGGCAAAAGCATATGATATCAATCATCTGCAACTTTCTCACCAACTCATCATGGATCTGCGTCAGCTAAAAGACTCTGTCAAACAAAAGGAGATTAACGGATTGATTGCAAAAGCACATAATGCCCACATTAAAGAAGTTACGCTGTGGGACCATGCTTTATATGATCTTGGTTACTATCCCGACAAATTCAAGACCGGTCCGCAAGGAACGATCGATCTGGACAATCCTGAATTCTGGAAATGGTTCAGGCAGGATTACCGGGATATGATGGCGTTGGCGCCTGCTGGAAATGGATTAATTTTGACATTTGTAGAGACCGGTGCGAGGGCTGAGCAACAATATTCAAAGAAGATGGACCGCTCGGAAAAACTGGCCACGGTAATCAATAATATTGCGGACGTCGTGATTGGTGAATTAGGGAAGAAGTTGTACATCAGGACCTTTGCGTATACTGACGATGAATATCAGACGATTATCGGATGTATGAACTATTTAAAGAGCAGTAAGATCATATTAATGATGAAGGAGACGCCCCATGATTTTTTCCTCACTCATCCTGATGATCAATTTGCCGGAAAGATTAACCGTCCCACAATTATTGAATTTGATGCGGGCAATGAATTCAGCGGACAAGGAGTGATTGCTAATACCTGGCCTGAACATATCTTAAGGCGATGGAAAGACCTGAAGGCGCGAAGGAATGTTATTGGATATGTGGCCCGTACGGACAGGTTTGGGAATACCTCTGCCATTGGTCGACCGTCCGAGATACTTCTGTACGCACTTAAAAGATATAGCGAGGACACCGCAATCACTGCAGAGATGGTTTACGACGAATTCATCACTGCTCAGTATGGAGCTAAGGCACTGCCATGGATAAAAAATGCATTCAAGAGTGCATATGATATTGTCACGTCCTCTCTTTATACGCTGGGCACCAGTACGGCCAATCACTCGAATCTTAATTTTGATCCCTATTCATCAAGTTATACGCTTCACGTATCAGGCCGGTGGATTCATCCCCCGGTTGTATTTGTCAAGCATGATGTGAATAGACAATTTCATTATTGGAAGGACATCATTCAGCATATTGCCCCGGCAAGATATAAAACAGATTCAGCGGGTCTTGAAAAATATGCGCCGGATGTCATAAAAAACAAATGGGTTACACCGCAGGAATGCATGGATGAGGAGTATTTGAATTATTTAGTTAAAGAGAAAAAGTACGCCGTCAAAAAGGCAGAGGCGGCCCTGGCAAGCGTGCAAAACGCAAAATCATTTATTGAGCCTGGAAAATACAAAGTGGTATACAATACTTTTTACAGGACTCTGGTAACTGCCCGTCTATACGAAGCTGTTACGAAGGCATATTTCGGCTATCGAATATATGCCAGGGGAGAATTATTCCGAACTAAAGCAGTGACGACGTGCATCCAACAAGGATTAACAGATATTCTTGGTATAGTCAAGGAAATGGAGACGTACGATGAACCTTATCCAAAAGGGTCATGGGATTGGAAAGGCGACGCTCGGATGGCGTTGACTTACTATAGCTTGATCGCTGAAAAGGGTTGGCCGGAATATGGTGGGATTGTATTCAAAAGTGAAATAAACAATAAAAAATAGTTGAATGATGAAGGAGAATAGGTTCCTTGTAAGGGCAGGTATTATTATGTCATTGGTTGCTTCGGTATTTTCAATCGAATCAATGGCTCAGAATAGTAAGGATTTGGACAGGCTTCCTTTGAAGACCGGCAATGAATGGCTGGATGTTTTTATGGCCAACGGGGACAGCCTGATCACGCGCCCGAAGGATCTGGGTATTGTCAATGAAATGGGGTCAATCGGGATCAATTATGAATTCGTGGGAGACATCAATGGTTTTTGGGCGCCTCCTTATGCCAGCTCGGACTTTTTTATCGAACCCCGCTTTTTTGGGGAAAGAGTGAAGACCGATCACTATACGTGGCTGCCTTATCAAACCAAAAGGGTAGGCGAAGTGAAGGGCGTGAGGGTTCATTCGGTGACGACCCTACTTTACGGAAGGAGGGCAGGAGTGCTTTCGATAACGCTTACGAACTTGTCGAAGGAGAAAAAGGAGATCCCGGTGGAGTTTATGGCTAACGATCCCTATGTCTATCAGACCAGCCTCGATAAGATAGCAGTGTGGGGTTTTGGCACAGCAAAAAGTAAAGCGATGGTGACGGATGTCATGGATGACAAGGGAGTTATGAGGAGCCAGGGTAATTTTGCTCTTGCTTTAGGGTGCACGTTGAAAAATAGTGCGTGGGAGGAACCCACAAGGCGATTCCGCTCCGTGGTGTATTTGAAACCGGGAGAACAAAAGGGATTTTCCCTGGTCTTTGCCATGGGCGAAGAGAAGGACGCGATGGCTGAAAGAAATGCGATCTTAACCAATCCGTCGATAAATGTCAACAAGGCTACGGACGACTATATTTCCGAGGTTAAGAACCTCTTCGGCAAATTACCGCGGTTTTATTCCGACAATAAAAACCTGGAACAGTTGTACAATCGTTCAATCATGGTCCTATTGCTCAATAAATTTCAGATACCTGAATTATGCCTGCATCCTTATTACGCGACGGGATCGATCAAGGGCGGTTGTTTCAAGAATTATCTCTGGAGTTATGGGGCCGTTCGAAACTTGATGCCTTTTTTGGACCCCAAGGGGGATAAGGAGCATATTCTTCAATTCATCCGGTCGGGCGGACTGTATCATGGACATTCTTTCGATCCCATCACGGGAGATGGAAATGGCTCCTGGTATCCGATCAATCAAAACCTGATCATCGACCTTACGTACAACTACGTAAAAAATACGGGAGATAGCGCATTTCTCCAGGACACGGTGGACGGACAAACCGTACTGCAGCATATGATCAGGAATGCGGTATACCTGGAGGACACTACCAAGCCTGTTGCACTGGATGATTACGGACCCAGCGGAGACCATTTGGAACTCAGAAAGGAGAATACCTATAATCATATGATGCCGGATCTGAATGGCTTGCGCTACAACAATTATGAAAGGGTCTCCAAGCTATGCGAGATAGCAGGTAAACCGCAGCCTTTTTTTATGGAACGGGCGCGTGGGCTTAAAAAGATCATGAAAGATCAGCTCTGGGACCCCCGTATCAATTGGTTCGATTATGAAGACGATAAGGGTAATAGGTACGCCCGGTATACTATCCAGATATTTTACCTTCTTCATAGCGGGGTGATCGACAATGATATCAAGCAGGGGTTATTAAGCCACCTGAATGAGCATGAGTTCTTGACCAAATACGGTTTTCTGAGCATGTCCAAAAAGGATCTCGAATATGACCAGTCCGATATCGACAATGGTGGAGGTGGAGGTTGCTCGCTGTTCCCGCCTCAAATCGCATCGCTTTTGTATGACGATGGCAGCACCGCCGTTGCGGACGATATCATGAGAAGGATCTCCTGGTGGGGAAGACGACTGCCTTATTTTGGAGATTCGGAGGTGGCAACCGAGATCGATTACAGGCAGGATACCCCATTGCAATGCGATATCGGATCGGTAGCCCTTTCTGAAGAAATCATATTCGCGATGTTCGGCATTCGCATCGATTTCAACGGAGATCTTATTATCAACCCGGTTAAGACAAGCCTGGCCAACAACCTTGAGCTAAAGGGTTTTAAGGTTCGGGGTAAGTCTTTGGATATTTCTGTAGAGGGAGGGAAGTACGAGGTGAGGATGGGTAATAAGATCTTGAGGAATAATCTCGGTACCGCTACTGTTATAAACAATTAGGAGAAGATGAAGAACATTGTAGTCATAGTCGTTTTATTCTTTTCACTTATAAGTAGGTCAGCGGCTCAAAACAATAATTCTTTGAGATTGCCACTGAAGACCGGCAATGAATACCTCGATATTTTTATGGCCAATGGGGACAATCTAATTATACGTCCACAGCATCTGGGTATTGTCAATGGTATGGCCTCGGTAGGGATCAATCATCAATATGTGGGGGTCATTAATGGTTTATTTGCACCACCCTATGTTAGCACCTACCTTCCTCCTTCGCTCACTTTTCCTCGCGTGGAGAAGTATTGGGCACCGCCGTATACTTGTATCGATTATTTTCTTGAGCCTCGTTTCTTTGGTGAAAGGGTTAAGGCTAACCATTATACCTGGTTACCCTTTCAGACAAAAGGTGTAGGTGAAATAAAGGGAGTTAAGGTTCAGTCCACAACAACGTTAATTTACGGAATGAGAGCAGGGGTGCTTTCTATAAACCTGAAAAACCTAACAAATCAGAAAAAACAAATTCCCATTCAGTTGATAGCTAATGATCCATTTACCCCTCAGTTGACTCTGGATAAGATAGACGTATGGGGTTATGGCACACCTCAAAGCAAAACTCCGGTGAGAAATGTTGTTGATGACAAGGGTATCATGAGGATCCAGGGAGATTATGCCATTGGGTTAGGGTGCAATTTAAAAAATTGGACCTGGGAGGAGCTAACTGGCCGATTCAATTCAATGGTAGACCTGCAGCCCGGGGAGGAAAAGGAATTTTCAGTGGTATTTTCAATAGGAGAGAAGAAAGAGGCATTGGATGCGAGAAATGCTATTTTGGCTAATCCATCTTTATATGTCAGTAAAGCCACCGATAAATATATCTCAGAAGTTAAAAATCTTTTCGACAAATTACCCCGGCTTTATTCTGACAACAAGGATCTGGAGCAGATATATGATCGTTCTGTTATGATCTTATTACTGAATAAGTTTGAGATACCCGAATTTATTTTACATCCTTATTACGCCACCGGATCAGTCAATGGCGGTTGTCTTATTAGCGATCTCTGGAATTATGGTGGAGTATCAGAGATTCTGCCGCTTCTGGATCCAAAAGCGGATAGAGAGCACATCCTTCAATTTATAAGATCAGGCGCACTTTATAATGGAAGCGCCTTTGATCCGATTACAGGTAAAAGTTCGGGTTCCTGGAATCCTGCAAATCAGGAAAAAATAATCAACCTCACTTACAATTACGTAAAAAATACGGGGGACAAGGGCTTTCTTAACGAAGAAGTGAATGGAGAAACTATACTGGATCATCTGATTAAGAATGCAATATATCTGGATGACAAGGAGAGACCGGTTAAATTAATAGACTACGGTCCTGGTGGGGCTCATTTGGGACTGAGAAGGGAGTTTACGTATAATCATATTATGCCGGATTTGAATGGCTTGCGCTATAAGAATTATGAAATGGTTTCAAGACTGTGTGAGATAGCGGTTAAACCGCGGCCATATCTGATGGAACGAGCTATAGATCTCAAAAAGCTCCTGAAAACACAGCTGTGGGATCCCGGCAGCAAATGGTTTACATATGAAGACGATAAAGGTAACAAAGACGCCAGGTACACCGTACAAATGTTTTACCTCTTAAATAGTGATGTAATTGACAAGGAAATCGAAGAGGGGCTAATTAGCCACCTGAATGACCAAGAGTTTTTTTCTGATTACGGGATACATAGCATGTCAAAGAAGGACAGTGCTTATGACCAGGTTGATATCGATAATGGCGGGGGAGGAACATGTACGCTTTTCCCTCCTGAAATTTCAGAACGTTTATACAAAGAAGGTGATCCAAAAGTGGCTGATGAAATTATGGGCAGGATACTATGGTGGGGACGGCGATTGCCTTACTTCGGCGAATCTCAGGATGCTAACGAAATTGAATACGGGGAGGACACTCCATTGCAAGCCGATATTGGAAGCGTAACGGTGGCGCAGTCAATATTGTTTGGGATGTTTGGCATAAGCGCTGATTTCAATGGAAATATTTCAATAAACCCGGCTAAGACGGGTCTGGCAAAGAGGCTACAAATTAAAGGATTGAAGATTCGAGGTAAAACTTTGGATGTTTCTGTTGAAGGAGGTAAATATGAAGTGAGTACCGGGGGTAAAACCTTTAGAAATGTTCTTGGTACTGCTACCATTATAAAAAATTAGAAGGAACACACCAATGAAGACAACGCGCATTATAACCTTAATCGTTTTATCATTGTCACTTTTAGGTAGTTCAAAGGCCCAAAACAGTAACGCTTTGGACAAATTACCACTTAAGACGGGCAATGAGTACCTGGATATTTTTATGGCTAATGGCGATACGCTGATCACACGCCCGCAGCATTTCGGTATTGTCAATGGAATGGCATCAGTGGGAATTAACCATGAATTCGTTGGAGTCATTGATGGCTTTTGGGCGCCTCCGTATGTTAGTACCGATTTTTATATTGAGCCTCGTCTTTTTGGTGAAAGAATTAAAACAGAGCACTATACCTGGTTGCCTTGCCAGACAAAACGGATCGGTAGAATTAATGGAATCGTTGTTAAATCAACTACTACTTTAATTCGCGGAATAAGAGGGGGTGTCCTAACACTAAATCTTAAAAATACAAACCGGGTAAAAATAATAGTACCTATCCAATTCATTGCAAATGATCAGTTTCATAATCAAGTAACATTGGACTACGTCCGGGACTGGGGGTTTCAACAACCGTTAAGTACTACGGCAGTAAAAGATATTGTTGATAGTAAGGGAATTCAAAGAGTGCAGGGTGAATATGCTATAAGCATTGGAGGGGATCTTCCTGGTCTGTGGTGGGAGGAACCGACGCGGCGCTTCCACGGTACGGTAACGCTGGGCCCCGGACAGGAAATCACTACATCTTTGACTTTTTCTGTAGAAAAGGCAAAAAGGGCTATTGATGAAAGGGATTCGTTACTGACAGATCCTTTGGAGAGTGTAAATAAGTCAATGCAGAATTACGTTTCGCAGGTAAAGAATATTTTTTCAAGACTGCCGATGTTATATTCTGATAATAAAGATCTTCAACAAATTTATAACCGCTCGCTAAGTATTTTTATTACGAACAAAATGGAGGTGCCGGAGTTTCTTCTGAATCCATATTATCCCACTGGTGCTGTAAAGGGTGGATGCCTCGCCAACTATCTGTATGAATTCGGGCAAGTGCGGGAAATCCTTCCCGTGCTTGATCCTGCCGCTAACAGGGCACAGATCCTTGAATTTCTTAAAAATGATGGTGTGAACAAGCATTATGCCACTTACCCAATTACCGGGGAGCCATTTGGCGCCTGGTATATGGTGAACCATGAGAAGATAACCGGACAGGTGTATCATTATCTTCAATTCACCGGGGATACGGGGCTTCTACGTGTCAAAGTGAAGGATGACAAAACAGTGCTTGATCTGATGGTTGATTTTGCTTTGTTTGGAGACGATACAACCAAACCTGTTGCTCTATTGGACTATACTAAGTTTGGGGAAAGCAATGATCATCTTGAACTGCGTAAAACGAACCTGGGATTCATTTACGACTTCGTTGTGCCAGATGTGAATGGCCGCCGGTATTGGACATATGACAAAGTATCGCAAATATGCAAACTAGCCGGTGAACCAAGGCCCATTTTGATGCAAAGGGCAGCGGAGCTAAAAGCTTTATTGAAGAACACACTTTGGAATCCTGAGATTAAGTGGTTCAATTTTATTAATGGTAAAGGCGAAAAAGACGTTCGATGGACGATTCAAATGTACAAGATGTTTGACCACGGTCCAGACGGCGGGGTATTGGACGAAGAAGAAAAGCGTGGGTTGTTAAGCCACTTGAATGAGGACGAATTCTTTTCGAGATATGGATTCCATAGTATGTCGAAGAAGGACCCCGCCTATGATCAGGTGGATGTCGACAATGGCGGTGGTGGCAGTTGTACCACATTTGCTCCGCTGATTGCAGAGTTTTTGTATAAAGAGGGCCGGGCACAAGCTGCTGATGATATAATAGGGAGAATTTTATGGTGGGGAAATAGATTGCCATACTTCGGCGATACCCAGGTTTCGAATGAAGTGGATTATCGGCAGGAAACACCCCTTCAATCCGATCTTGGTTCAGGCTGCCTGGCTCAATGTATCCTATTCGGCATATTCGGCATCCGATCTGATTTTTACGGAAATGTTACAATAAACCCGGTTAGAACAAGCCTGGCAAACAGGCTTGAACTTAAAGGATTGAAAATTCGGGGTAAAACAATAGATATAGCGGTTAATGCCGGAAAGTATGTGGTAGTGTGCGATGGGAAAAAAATCTCAAATACAATAGGAACACCGACAAAATTATAAAAGGAGATGAAAATAACAGGAGTCAAGGTTGACATTGTGGGGGATGGTACGGACATAGATCCCAATAAGGGATTAATAGAGCCGTTGGCAATAATTACAATAGATACAGACGAAGGATTAAAAGGCTTTTCAGAGTCTTTTAGAGTACCGGTGGGTGTTGCCCGAGCGCTTATGCATGGGAAGAGGTCATTATTTGGAGAAGTTATTATCGGGGAAGAAATAACTCATCCGGAAAGGATTTGGCAAAAAATGTACGACAGTCTGATGCACTATAATCGAAGAGGCTGGGCGGTAATGTGTATGGGGGCTATAGATATTGCAATTTGGGACCTTTATGGCAAATACTTGAACCAGCCGGTTTACAAATTGTTGGGAGGCGCACAACGCTGTTATTTCCAGACGCCTGAATCCAACCCGGAGATAGAGATCATCCCCTATTGCACGGTTGTGTCGAATCACTGGGACAATCAGAAGATGATAGATGCACAGGTTGAAAATTGCATAAAGCTTAAAGACTTGAAATATAGGGCTATGAAATTGGAGCCCTTGATGTCTTCATGCGAACATATTATAGAGCTGGCTACAAAAGGCAGGAAGGCGCTCGGACCAGATATTATGATGGCGGTCGATGTAGGATATCGGTTCAACGATGTAACGACTGCGGTTAGAGTTTCCGAGGCATTGAAAGAACTTGACGTTTACTTCCTTGAGACACCATTTCCCGTTGACTTTTACGAGCCTTATGCCGCATTGGCATCCCGTACTTCGATACCTATTGCGATGGGTGAACACGCCGTTACCCGTGCAGAATGTTTTAACATGTTGAATTACGGTAAAATTTCCATAGTACAGCCCTATATGAGTACGGTTGGCGGAATTACAGAGGCTAAAAGGATTGTTGACAGGGTGAGGGATATGGGAGGTTTAGTGATCCCCGGAAACTGGTCTACACAAATTTTGGGTTGCGCTACGGTACATTTGGCCGCTTATTCAGTAGTAACTCCTTACATTGAATTTGCACCGGCAGAGATCTATGAATCACCGCTTCGAAAACGTATTCAGCAAATGGGATTTCCAATTGTAGAAGGCGCAATTCAGTTGCCGACGGCTGCAGGAATTGGGTTTGATGTTTCTGAAGAATTAATCGAGGAATTTAAGATGGAAGATTAAATGATGAAATCATCAATTAAATAAATAGAAATGACAAAGTTCGCAACAGCCGAATTGATTTACCAGACTGAGGTTATTTGTGGAGAAAGCCCTGTATGGGATGAGGTGAGCCAACGACTTTATTGGGCCGACGTAGTTAATGGTAATATTTATATTTTCAATCCTATCGATGGCTCCAACAAAACCTGCAAGACCGGTCAAGTACTCGGATCGATAACACTTTGCGAAAGAGGAGGCCTGTTGTTGAGCTGTGCAAAAGGTTTCTTTTTTCTTGATCCGGATACGGGCAAAATGGAACCGGTGATTGATCGGGAAATTCTATCTGCCGGCCATTATTTTGCTGATGGGAAATGTGATCCTAAGGGCAGATTTTGGGCCGGGACCTACCAACAAGATATAACAGAGGCTATTGGAGTGCTCTATAGCCTGGAAAATGATCTTTCAGTTAAGAAGCGAGCCGAAAAGTTCATCCTGTCAAATGGACTAGCCTGGAATATAGCAAAGAGTAAATTCTATTTTATTGATTCTATCGCGAAGTGTGTTTATAGGTTTGATTACGATTCCATTTCCGGTGATTTGACTAATCAACAAATAGTAACGAAAATTTCCGGAGACACCATACTCCCGGATGGAATGACGATTGATACGGAGGGGTTTCTTTGGATAGCATTGTTTAACGCCGGCAAGGTAATACGCATAGATCCAATGACAGGAGAAACGAATTTTGAAGTACTTGTTCCCAGCGCAAAACAGGTAACTTCTTGCACGTTCGGCGGCAAAGATTTTGACGAACTGTATATTACAACGGCCAGGGAACTTGAAGGCCCCTATGGAATACCGGAAGATGACCTGCGCTTTCAAGATAATGCCGGGGGACTCTTCAAAGCCAAATTGCCTTTTAAAGGGCTTCCTGCTGTTCGGTTTAAAGGGTGATCGACATCTCAAATAAACGAAATGAAATTTAAAGACAAAATAGTTCTGGTAACCGG
>DASZJO010000194.1:0-13495 GCA_035948015.1 Puia sp. | reverse complement strand
TTCTTTACGCCTGAGATGACGGAGATGACGGATCGGCCGACGAATTTGTTGGCGGAGGGCATCCATTTTCATTTTGTAAGGCAGTCAGATGGCAAAGATATCCGGTTGAACCCCGGCGGGATGCAGTTCGTCGAGCAGCTGCCCGGTACCGTTAGATGGAACGCCGTTAGCGCATCCGATACGTTGAAGATGGAAGTGAGCGCCGCGCTGGAATTCGACGGCTTCCTTTCCTACACAGTAAAGGTCATTGCGCTGGCGGATGTGGACTTGAAAGATATCGTCATGCATATTCCTTTTCAGCCGGAGGCAGCTACGTACATGATGGGGCTGGGGCAAAAAGGGGGATACCGGCCCGACAGTCTGTATCGGTGGAAATGGGACGTTGCGCACAGGAACCAGGACGGCGCCTGGATCGGCACGGTCAATGCCGGGCTGCAATATTCGCTGCGGGACCAACATTACGTCCGGCCGCTGAATACAAATTTCTATCTTCAGAAGCCGCTGATCGCTCCATCTTCGTGGGCCAATGGGGACAGGGGAGGTATCGATATAGGGATGAAGGGAAAGTCGATCTTGGCAAACAATTACAGCGGGCCGCGGCGAATGCGAAGGGGCGATACGCTTTACTACAACTTCAATTTGCTGGTGACGCCCTTCCATCCGTTGAACACCGATTTTCAATGGGCGACGCGGTTCTATCACCGGTATAACAACCTGGATTCCATCAAAGCGACGGGGGCGACGGTGGTGAATATTCATCATGCTACGCCGATCAACCCATGGATCAATTATCCTTTTATTGAATGGAGGCGCATGAAAGCCTATGTCGACAGCGCGCACCGGCTGGGGTTGAAAGTAAAGATCTACAATACGGTCCGGGAGCTGTCGGATCATGCCTACGAGTTGTTCGCGCTCCGAAGCCTGGGCAACGAGATCTATTCGCCGGGACCGGGTGGCGGGTTCAGCTGGCTGCAGGAGCATGTCGGCGACAATTATATCCCGGCATGGTTCGTGCCGGAGATCAAGGAAGCGGCGATGATCAATAGCGGGACAGATGGCGGCGGCCGGTGGCACAACTATTACGTGGAAGGCATGAACTGGCTCGTGCAAAATGTCGGGATCGACGGCATTTATCTTGACGATGTGGCTTTTGACCGGGTCACTATGAAACGGATCAAACGAGTCCTTACCGCGGGCGGTCATCCGGGGATCATCGATCTTCATTCCGCCAACCAGTACAATCCCCGGGACGGGTACAACAACAGCGCCAATTTGTATATGGAGCATTTCCCTTATCTCAATCGACTTTGGTTTGGGGAATATTTCGACTATCAGCATAACCCACCCGATTTTTTCTTAACAGAGGTGAGCGGGATCCCTTTCGGGCTGATGGGTGAGATGCTCGAGGGAGGCGGTAATCCCTGGCGGGGGATGATCTATGGGATGACGAACCGGATGCCCTGGACGGAGAATGCGGACCCGCGGCCTATTTGGAAGGTTTGGGATGTGTTTGGAATGCAGGGTGCCAAAATGATCGGGTATTGGAGTCCTGCTTGCCCGGTGAAGACGGACAATCCGGCGGTGTTGGCGACGGTATATGCGAAGAAGGGTTCGGCGCTGGTGGCGATCGCGAGTTGGGCGGGGCAGGATACGACGGTAAGGCTGCGGGTTGATTGGCAGAAACTGGGTATTGATTCGACGCGTGCGATCATCGAGGCGCCGGAAGTCAAGGATTTTCAGCAGGGGCGGGCGTTTGACCCGGATGGCGCGATTCCCGTGCAAAAGGGAAAGGGCTGGTTGTTGGTCGTCAGGTCAAAGGAATAGAGATCGCAAGCGTGCATCCCTTTCCCGGTGCGGATTCAACCTGAACGGTACCGTTATAAAATCCGACGCGGTTTTGGATATTTCGCAGGCCGATGCCGCTGGTCTTTTTTCCCGGATTGAACCCGACCCCGTCGTCCTTTATGGTCAGCGACAGCTGATTTGAGGCTCGGATCAGCGCGATAGATGCCGATTTTGCGCGGGCATGCTTGACAATATTGTTCAATTGCACCTGGGCGATCCGGTAGCAAGTCAGTTTAATTCCTTCGTCGGCGACATCCTGAAGGTAGGCGCTGGTGTCGAGGTCCAGCTTCAATGAAGCGGAAAGCGGAAAATTATCGATCAGCTTACGAAGCGCCTGGTCGAGGCCGATACCGCCGAGGGAAGGGGCCACGAGGGACTGGGAGAGCTGACGGATCTCTTCCATGGCGAGGTTGAGGTTTCGCTGGCATTTTTCCAGCGCTTCCTCCCGGTTGTCGTCATCGTCCTTTGCGGCGAGGTCGAGGTATAGTTTTGCAGCGGCGAGGATCTGGTTGATATTATCGTGCAGCTCCTTGCCGATCTGTTCCCGTTCCTTTTCCTGGACCTGGATGCTGGTTTCCATGATGAGCTTTTGCTGCAAGTCGCGCTGTCTGAGCAACTCCTCTTCTGTTCTGCGCTTGTCAAGGGCATTCTGGACCGCGTTGGGCAGTCTTTCCAGCCTGTCTTTCAGGATATAGTCGCTGGCGCCTTCTTTGATCACGCTGACGGCGTACTCTTCGGAAACTGTCGCGGTCACGAGGATGAAGGGCGAGAGGGTGCCTTCTTCCCTTGTAATTTTGAGTGCTTCCAGCGAGTTGAAGGCCGGCAGCGAGTGGTCCGAGAGGATGATATCCGGCTTGAACTCGCGTAACGCTTTGAGGAAATCGGGTTTGTCGATGACCAATCTCATTTCGAATAGAAGCTTGGCCTTCCGAAGTACCCGGGCTACCATCTCGGCATCGGCAGAAAGATCTTCGAGATGCAGGATTTTTAGTGGCCGGTCCATGTCAGGGGTGTTTTTTGTTAGGTATCAGAGGAGGTTGATTGGTTATCAGCCAATAAAAGCCGAGCTGGCTTACTGCTTTCGCAAATCCTTCGAAGTCTACGGGTTTGACGACATAGCTGTTCACGCCTAGCTCATAGCTGCTGATAATATCCTGTTCTTCTTTCGAAGAGGTCATAATGACGACCGGGATGCAACGGGTGCATTCGTGGGATTTGATCCGCCGCAGCACTTCGATGCCGTCGACTTTGGGCATTTTGATATCCAGCAGGATCACTTTGGGCGCGTTTATCATATCGCGTCCGGCGAATTTACCTTGCGCAAAAATGAAATCCAGCGCTTCTTCGCCGTCTTTGACGTGTACAAGATTGTTGGCGAGGTTGACTTTTTTCAAGGAACGGATGGTCATTTCCGCGTCGTGGATATTGTCTTCTACCAATAGGACTTCTACCTGGCTGTTCATTGCATTTATCTTTTAAAAATTGTTATTCCGATAGGGTGAAAAAGAATACGGCGCCTTTGCCCGGCTCGGATTCTGCCCAGATCCTTCCCTTATGCTTTTCGATGATCCGGCGGACAAGCGCGAGCCCGATCCCGGTGCCTTCAAATTCTTCCTGGCTGTGCAGGCGTTGAAATACCTTGAATAGTTTGTCCGCATATTTCATATCGAAACCCGCGCCGTTGTCCCGGATAAACCAGGTAACGCCATTCCCATTGCCCGTATGGCCGATCTCGATGAGGGGTTCGGCGGTCCTGGAGGAATATTTCAACGCGTTGCCGATGAGGTTGATCCAGACTTGTTTGACCAGGTCTTCATCACCGAAGCAATAGGGCAGGTCGCCCACGACCAGGTTGAATTTACCTTCCGGCCATCCGTTGAGCAGCTCGCTGGTGCAGGCTTCCGCCAGCGCTTTCATGTCGATGTTGTTACGTGTCGCGATCTCCCGCTTGCCGAGGCGGGAGAAGGCGATCAGGTCATCGATCAGCCGTCCCATCATTTTTACGTTGGAGATAATATTGCCGGTGATGCGTTTGGCTTCCGGGTCGAAGCTGTCTTCATAGTCTTCCTTTAGCATCATGGCATAGCCGCTGACGGCACGGAGCGGGGCTCGCAGGTCATGGGATACGGAATAGGAGAAAGCTTCCAGCTCTTTGTTGGCTATTTCGAGCTCTTTTGTCCGGGCCCGTACCTGCTGTTCCAGCGAGTGTTGGGCCTGGGTGATCTGAAGCGCCATGGAATTAAAGGCCGCGGCCAGCCTGCCCAGTTCATCATATCTGTCCAGTGCTACCGGTGAAGAGTAATCGCCATTGGCCAGGGCGGCGGTGGCCTGGCTCAGTCTGTCCAGGCGGCGGGTAACGCTGCGGCTGATCAGCCATGCAACGAGCATTCCGATGGCAACCAGGAGCGCGCCGAATCCGACGATCCACATAAGGAGGCTATCGGCCGCCTGCAGGATGAGGGACCTTGACAGCGCGACGAAGATGATCCATTTGGTGCCGGGTATAGGCATGGTGCTGGCAATGACCTTACCCATCCCGGGATGGTCGTAGGTTACTATGCCTTTCGATGCCCGGAAGTCAAAAGGTGGCGGCGGAACGGTTTTCGCCATATCGGTCCATATGGTCCCGTCTATATTGCCAAAGTGGAGGAGTGCATTCGTACCCAGGAGCTGGGATAATTGAGCGACGGATTTGGGAGAGGCCTGAACTATACGCCAGCGTAACAGATAGCCGATGGCCTTTCGGTCAGCAATAACTGTGGCGATGATCGGGTAATATAAAGAGTCGCCGAGACGGTAGAATTTCCCGACGAAGCCGGAATCGGGATGCCTGGCAGTCAACTCCGCCGCGGCAATGGACCGGGCAGGCGGGTTGGGGACATCTTTCGGGCCCGGTGCGGGGTCGAATTTTCGGGTCCGGCTCTCGGCCGTCATGATATTGCCGGAGGTATCCACCAGCTCGACCCTGACGGTCACGGTGTCCTGCATGATCTTTTGAATCACTTCCCCGGCCCCTGAGACGTTCACCTGGTAGGCGCTGGTCTGAGTGGCGGCCGTCATTGTCCTGGCGTTTTGCTGGAACATCGATGTCAACTGCCCGGTCAGGCTTTGAAGTCTTTCCTGGCCGATGCCGAGCGTGGCTCTGCGAATGCCGATATACGACACCGTTCCGAACAGGAGGATGAGGGAGAGCAATAGCAAGCAGATCAGCAGAGGCAGCTGTTGCCGGATGGACAGGTTGCGAAATGAAAAGCCTTTGGGTCTGCGGGGTCTTGACCTTGTACTTCCCATGCTGGGGCTATTTTTTTCTTTTTGTTGCTAAGAGGTTGCATAAAATACAACATTTTTCATTCAACGGCAATTAAAATTGCATTAATCTGCCTAGCTTGCCATTGGCGGGCAGAGGACGGCACATCAATTGGTTAGACATTAAAATGCGTAATATGCGGCTCTACAGAACGAAAAAGGGCAATTTGCTTGAGAATCAGGGCAAATTCTGGTTATTTGAAAAGGGTTGGGATGAGTTGATCAACCGGGCAGACCTGCATGGGTACCTTACCAATGCGGTATCGCGGGATAAGGTGGTTTCGGCATTGGAAGTGGCTGACCTGATGGAGCAGGACCTCCTGGCCCCGATCGGTTCGCAGGAAGTATGGGCTGCGGGGGTCACTTATCTACGCAGCAGGGACGCGCGGATGGAAGAGTCGAAAGAATCGGGAGGCGCCAGCTTTTATGACAAGGTATATGAGGCAGAGCGGCCGGAACTCTTCTTCAAATCCCTGGCCCACCGGGTAGCGGCGCACGGGGAGAAAGTATATATCCGGCGCGACTCATCGTGGAACGTACCGGAGCCCGAGCTCACCTTGTTTATTAATACACGGGGGCAGATCCAGGGGTATACGATCGGGAATGATATGTCTTCGCGGAGCATCGAGGGGGAAAATCCGCTTTATCTGCCGCAGGCGAAAGTCTATGACCGGAGTGCCGCGCTGGGACCCGGATTGTATGTGCCGTCAGGTCCGATAGAGTCATCTACTGTTATCCGGATGTCGATCAGGAGGGGTGCGGAAGTGGCCTACCGGGGAGAGGTAGCTATCAGCCAGATCAAGCGGTCGCTGGCCGAGCTGGCATCCTGGTTATACCGTGAATCGGATTTCCCGGCAGGCTGTTTCCTGATGACGGGCACTTGTCTTGTGCCGGGGAATGAATTTACGCTTAAGGAAGGCGACCATGTGGAGATATCCATCGATGGCATCGGCACGTTGGCCAATTCCGTCGGCTATAAGCCTAATGGCCGCAACAACTAATATGGATGTCTAAAGTATGATGAATTGGCAGCAGTTATTTAGTCCGGTGCGGACGGGCGGCGGGCCCGGAAGGGTGGTTCGGGCAGAGTTAGAGAGTGGTACGGCGTCAGGGGCGGGACCCGCTCCCGCCGGGGCTTCTGCGGCCGATGGCGGGGAAGTGCGGACCTCTTTCCTGAGGGACTATGATCGGATCATCTTCTCCTCCGCATTTCGGCGTCTTCAGAACAAGACCCAGGTCTTCCCTTTACCCGGGCCGATATTTGTCCACAACCGTTTAACGCATAGCCTGGAGGTAGCATCGGTTGGCCGGTCGCTGGGAAAGGCGGTCGGGGATGCACTGGCGGAACGTTATACGGAGTTGGGAGACGGCTTCAGGGAGTTCTATAAATATGAATTACCGTCGGTGATAGCGGCCGCCTGTCTGGCCCATGATATCGGCAATCCCCCCTTTGGGCATTCGGGGGAAGATGCGATCCGAAATTTTTTCAGGGAGCTGGAAGGGGAGGGGAAGGCACGTTTCACCGGGGAATTGACGCCGAATCAACAGCAGGACTTTCTGCGGTTCGAGGGCAATGCGAATGCCTTTCGGACGCTGACACATGCTTTCAATGAGCGGACATCCGGCGGGTTCAGGCTCACGTATGCCACCCTGGCCTCTATTGTAAAGTATCCTTGCGACTCGTTGAACGGATTTAACAAGCAGCGGCTGGTCACCAAAAAATCCGGGTTCTTCGATTCGGAGATCGGGACCTATGAGACGATTGCGGAAGAACTGGGTATTCCCCGGCTTATCCCGGACCGTCATGTGTATGCGCGGCATCCTTATGTGTACCTGGTGGAGGCGGCTGACGATATTTGTTACCGCATCATCGATTTTGAAGATGCGCACCGGCTGCAAATCATTTCCATCGATACGATCCGGGAGCTGTTCCTGGCCTTTTTTGATCAGGAGGAAGGTTATGATGCGCGGGGTCGGGTGGAGCAGGTCTTTTATGGCATCACCGATGACAACCAGAAGGTTCAATTCCTGCGGGCCAAGCTGATCAACCTCCTGATATTTCGCGTCAGAGATATTTTCATGGCCAAGGAAACGGAGCTGCTGGACGGCGAGCTGCCCAAATCGCTGATCGACTATTTGCCGCCGCGAGAGCTGGAGCTTGTCAAACGGATCGATGCCTATTCGGTGCAGCATATCTATAATCACCGGTCTGTCGTAGAGATCGAGATCGCGGGCTACAATGTCATCGGGGAGATGTTGCGGGAATTTTTCGGAGCGCTGCTTCAGCCCGGGTCCGTCAAATCGCAGAAATTAAGGCAGTTGATCTCCAAACAGTTCGTTATTGAAGCGCGGCCGGACAGCCTGTATGAGGATACTCAGGCGGTAGTGGATTTCATTGCGGGAATGACCGATCTGTATGCCGTTGATCTGTACCGGAAGATCACCGGGATAGATTTTCCGCGGATACGATAGACCGTGATCCGGGGTAGCGGGGAGGGGGAATGTGAGATGGCATAAGCTGGCATAAAAATTATTGGGGAATAATGATAATACGATTCTTTTATGTTCAACCAATTTCCGATTGCCTTCTGCTATGACGGAAAGCAATACAACGGTCAGATCAGGCCGTTACAAACGGGGCTGCATCAGGGGCTGCCTACGTCGTTCCAGGTCTTTCTCAATCATGTATATTGCGGGTTGGTCCGGAGGAAGGGCGTCGAGTGGGAAACGGATTCCCCAAAGTGTGCCGTCATGGTCGATGTGATCGGCAATTATATTTATGAGCGGTATGAATAAACATTTGGATTTTAATGAGGTGTGGCCTTATTAGGCCACATCGATCTTGAAAAAATCGGCCAATTTAGGCCCCGCTTATATGAATGCATAATGATTACCGCTGCTGATAAAAAGGTTTTGAAGAAATTCGGCGAGAACCTGAGAAGACTTCGCAAAGAGAAAGGGCTTAGTCTTCGGGAGATGTCCTATGCTTGCAGCATTGACAATAGCAAGATCGCCAAGATCGAAAAGGGAATGATAAATATCACCTTTACCACGCTGCTGCAACTCGCCACGGCGTTAGAAACCCATCCTTCGACGCTGCTGGTATATGAAACGGAATAGTTGCCTGTTTATGAATGGGCGTAAGAGCACGTATTAGTTATTTGTCCTGCTTTCCCGTATACCAGAGAAAGCAACCAACTGGTCCACTGTTGTTCCACCATGTAAATCAATTGTTAAGATCAATCTATGATTCATGGAAAGGAACGAAAAATCGTTACGCAGGTTTGGGCAGCTCCTTACCGGATTGCGTGAAAAGAAAAATTTAAGTATCCGCGAACTGGCTTTGCGGTCAGGTCTGGACGTGCGGCAGCTTGCCCGGATAGAAGCCGGAGGCGTAAATATCCAATTCACTACGATCCTGGCGTTGGCCAGGGGCTTAGGGATAACACCGGAAGAATTGTTGGAATCCCTTTAGGCGCCTAGTAATTTACCGGGCTGTTTTCCTATTGCAAAGGACGAAACTGTCTTGTATTTTGAAGGGGTATTTTATCCGATCCATGAAAAACTAAAACACCATGACGACACTGGTAGGTATCTTCTTTTCCCTCATCTCGATACTTGGCTTTTTGAAGGGACATTCGAAAAAATTCATCCGAAAAATCGTTCTTATCGTCTGTTCACTCTGTCTGATCCTTGGTCAAGTGCTTTTTATGTATAGCATGATCACGATAGATGGCCAGGATTTTGTTGCCATTTCCGGATTAATAGGGGGAATTATCCTCATATTGTCTTTTCAGCGGGATGAGGCGTGGTAAATAGGTTAAAAGATGAGAGGTGGTAAAAGGGGTAATAGTTGTAATTTTCCCTTATGAGAAAATTGCTTCTGTTTGGCTTGATACTGCCGCCGCTATTTGGGCTATCGCAGTCGCTGCCCGCGGTACCCACTCATGCCGATACGCTCCGCGGCAGTCTCACACCTGAAAGGACCTGGTGGGATGTCCAGCGGTACGATATAACCGTGCGGCCGGAATATTTGGCAAAAACCACGGTCGGGAATGACCTTATCACGTATAAGGTGGTCGGCGGGTTTCAGCCGGGGATGCAGCTGGATCTGCAGGCGCCTCTTCACATCGACAGTATTCTTTTCAATGGCCGTCAGCTGCTGGCGTTTACGCAAGAGGGCAATGCCTGGCATGTAAGGACGCCGCACCAGAAACCGGGTGAGGTGAATACGGTCCGGGTCTATTTTTCCGGGACGCCGCATGAGAGCATCAGACCTCCCTGGAGCGGCGGGTGGACGTGGGCGAAGGACTCGCTTGGCCGCCCGTGGATGACCGTCACCTGTCAGGGGATGGGGGCATCGTTATGGTATCCTTGTAAGGATCATCAGAGTGATGAACCGGATAAGGGGGCTTCGCTGACGGTGATTGCGCCCGATACGCTGGTGGTGGTGTCGAACGGGCGGCAGGAATTCCGGCGGGAGAATGGGGATGGCACCGCGACGACGAAATGGGCTGTAGTCAATCCGATCAGCAATTACTGCATTATTCCCTATATCGGAAAGTACACACATTTCCACGAAGATTTTCAGGGCGAAAAGGGGCATCTCGATCTGGACTACTGGGTGCTGGACTACAATCTGGACCGGGCAAAAGCCTATTTACCGGAGCAGGTGCATAACATGCTTCACAGTCATGAACATTGGTTCGGGCCCTATCCTTTCTACGAGGATGGGTACAAACTGGTGGACGTGCAGCATCCGGGGATGGAGCATCAGAGCGCGATCGCATATGGTAACCATTACGCCTTCGGGTATCGCGGCCGGGATATGTCGGGTTTGGGATGGGGAAACAAATGGGATTATATCGTAGTGCATGAGAGCGGGCATGAATGGTTTGGCAACAATCTGACTACCAAGGACCTTGCGGATATGTATGTTCATGAGGGCTATACCACTTACAGCGAAACGCTGTTCGTGGAATATATGTATGGCCGGGATGCGGGGAATGCCTATAACTATGGGAACCGCCGGAGCATCCGGAATGACCGGCCGATCGTTGCGCGTTATGACATCAATGAGGAAGGGAGCGGGGATATGTACCCGAAGGCTGCCAACATGTTGCATTCGATCCGGCACAGTTTGGATAATGACAGTCTGTTCCGGCAGATCCTGCGGGGGATGAACCGGGATTTTTATCATCAGACGGTGACGACACAGCAGATCGAGCATTATCTGTCCGCGCATGCGGGGTTCGATTATCAGAATGTCTTCGATCAATATTTACGGACGACGCAGATCCCCGTTCTCGAATATTATTTTAGTGATGACCGCCGGGCCGTTAATTACCGGTATTCTAATTGTATTGCCGGGTTCAATATGCCGCTGGTGCTGCAGAATGATCAGGTGAAGATGCGCATTTTGCCGACGGATCAATGGAAGAGCAGTGTGCTGGCGCCGGGGCAGGCGGCGTTGTGGGATGCAGACAGTATTAAGAAAATGTATTACATCGGGATTAAACAATAAATTATGCGTTCAATATTTTTGTTTGCGGTTATGCTGTCGGGCGCGACGGGTATTTGGGCGCAGCGGGGAGGCGGAGTGAAATGGGCGAAGGATGGAAAGGGGTACTATGCCGTCGAGAGCAATTCGCTTGTGCGTTATGACCTACCCTCATTTACACGGATCGTCATTGCGGATGCGGCGCAATTGACGCCTGCGGGTAAGGATCAGCCGATCACTGTCCAGGCTTTTTCATACAGTGACGATGAAAAGAAGTGGCTATTGTTTACGAACAGCCGGAAAGTATGGCGGCTCAATACGCGTGGTGACTATTGGGTGTTGGACCTGGGTTCGAACAGCCTGAAGCAGCTTGGGGCGGGCAGGCCGGCTTCTTCGTTGATGTTTGCCAAGTTATCTCCCGACGGCAGCAAGGCCGCATATACCAGCGACCACAATCTTTATGCAGAGGACCTTGCTTCGGGGGTGATCACTCCGCTGACCACGGATGGCGCACTCCGGATGATCAACGGCACCTTCGACTGGGCGTATGAAGAGGAATTCAGTTGCCGGGACGGGTTTCGCTGGAGCCCGGACAGCAAAAACATCGCATACTGGCAGATCGATGCCACGGGGATCCGCAATTTCCTGCTGATGGATAATACCGATTCCCTTTATTCATTCACCATCCCGGTGGAGTATCCAAAAGCGGGCGAGGATCCTTCGGCATGCCGGGTAGGCGTCGTGAGTCTCGCGACGGGGAAGACGGTGTGGATGCAGGTCCCGGGTGACAGCCGGCAGCATTATATTCCCAGGATGGAATGGGCGGACAACAACAGCGAGCTGGTGTTGGAGCAGCTCAATCGCAAACAGAATGACGCGAAAGTCTTTATTTGCGACGCGGGGACGGGTGTCGGAACTCCGATCTACGAGGAGACTGACAGCGCATGGATAGACGTCAAGCACCGGTGGAGTGATGATCCGACAGGCTGGGAGTGGATGAACGGCGGGAAGGATTTTCTATGGGTCTCGGAAAAGGACGGTTGGCGGCATTTGTACCGGATCAGCAGGGATGGGAAGAAGGAAATCCTCCTGACGAAGGGTAATTACGATCTGATAACTATCCGGGCAATCGACGAGAAGTACGTTTACTTCATGGCTTCGCCGGAAAATGCGACCCAGCAATATCTCTATAGGGTTGCGTTGGATGGGAAAGGAAGGTTGGAACTGGTATCGCCAGCCTCGGAGAAAGGGACACACTCTTATAATATATCCCCCGGCGCTTTGTATGCCACTCACAATTTCTCCAATCATTTATATGAGTCGGTTTCCGAATGGGTGAGCCTGCCGGCGCATAAGACGATCAAGACGAATGAGGGAACGGCCGCCCGTGGTAGCCGCCAGCAAAATCCCGTCAGGATGTTCCAACTGACGACGGACGATGGCATCGCGATGGATGGGTGGATGATCCTGCCGAAGAATTTCGACAGCACGAAAAAATATCCGGTGTTGTTCTATGTCTATACGGAGCCTGCAAGCGCTACGGTGAGGGATGCGGCGGGAGCTGCGGGGACCAGGTTGTATGCGGGCGATATTGCGGCCGACGGCTATATACAGATCAGCCTTGACGGGCGTGGAACGCCGGTGCCGAAAGGCGCTGCCTGGCGCAAATGTATATACCGGAAGATCGGGATCATCAATATCAGGGATCAGGGGATGGCGGCGCGGAAGATATTGCAATGGCCTTTTGTCGATACGAGCCGGATCGCGGTATGGGGGTGGAGCGGCGGCGGATCGGCGACACTGAACTTGCTATTCCAGTATCCGGATATCTATAAGACGGGGATCGCTATCGCGCCGGTCGCCAACGAATTGTTATACGACAACATCTACCAGGAGCGGTATATGGGTCTTCCGCAGGAAAATCGGGATGATTTTGTCAAAGGTTCGCCGCTATACTATGCGAAGAACCTCCGGGGAAACCTGTTGGTTGTCCACGGTACGGGAGATGACAATGTGCATTACCAGGGAACGGAAATGCTGATCAATGAGCTGGTAAAATATGACAAACAGTTTCAGGTCATGGTGTATCCCAACCGGACCCATGCCATTAGCGAAGGGGAGGGGACTTCGCTGCATCTTTCGCATTTGTTTACGGCTTATTTAAGGGAGCATTGCCCGGGAGGTGGGAGATGAAAGCCCGGATTCTCGCGGCGATGGTTCTCGCGGCGGCGGTCCTTGCGGCGACGGTTCTCGCGGCGACGGCCGCGAGCGCACAGTCGTATGTGCCGGAGTGGGGTGACCGTTCCATGAAGGTTGCGCCGGTCGTGCGGGTGGCGGCCTATCCCTTTTCGGTTAAGGATGTACGGTTGCTCGACGGGCCGTTCAGGGAGGCGATGGAGGCGGATGCACGTTATCTGCTATTGATCGAGCCGGACCGGCTTTTGTCGGAGTTCCGGGCGCATGCGGGTCTGAAGCCGAAAGCAGAGAAATATGGGGGGTGGGAGTCGTCCGGGTTGGCCGGGCATACGCTTGGACATTATCTATCCGCCTGTTCGATGGAATATGCGGCAACAGGGGACGTACGGTTCCGTGACCGCGTCAACTATATCGTCGGGGAGTTGGCGCTTTGTCAAAAAGCGAGGGGTTCCGGGTATATCGGGGCTATTCCGCGGGAGGATACATTATGGGCGGAGGTTGCGGCGGGAAGGATCCGGTCGCATGGTTTCGATCTGAATGGGGCATGGTCGCCCTGGTATACGGTACATAAGGTAATGGCGGGGTTGCTGGATGCGTGGCTGTATACCGGTAATGCCGGGGCGTTGCGGGTGGAGCGGGGGATGGCAG
>DASZJO010000193.1:0-15529 GCA_035948015.1 Puia sp. | reverse complement strand
CGGGTCGGTTGGTTCTCAGGATTATATTTTTTCGGCTTTATCGACTATATTTAGCGTGTCGAAGCGTTGGTATACGCCGTCAGTAAATGTAATGCTTATCATTTGTAAGACTAAATTTTTCCCGTGAGAGAAGGCCTCTTTATTAAAAAAAATATTGATAAGTGGAAACAATATCAATATCAGCCTGCCAATGATCCGGATGAGATGGCCGGTCAATTCACCGAGTTGGTCAATGATCTTGGGTATGCGAAGACCTTTTATCCACATAGCAGAGTCACACAATATCTGAATGGGCTGGCGTCCAGGATATATCTGGGGATTTACCGGAACAAGAAGGAGGAATCTTCACGGATCGTGCGTTTCTGGAAGACCGAGTTGCCATTGATCGTGTACCGGTATCGCCGGGAGATCCTATGGGCTTTCCTCATTTTTATTCTTTTTGCGCTGATCGCCGTCTTTTCGGCCGGTCATGACGAGTCCTTTGTCCGGGGGGTGCTGGGAGACGACTATGTGGATATGACAGAGGACAATATCGCCAAGGGCGATCCTTTTGGGGTCTACAAGCAGGACAACGGGCTGAATATGTTCACTTATATTGTCCTTCACAATGTCAAGGCGGCCTTTATCATGTTTATCGGCGGTTTCCTGCTCGGATTGGGAACGGTATATTTCCTGTTTGTGAACGGGGTGATGGTGGGGGCTTTCCAATATTATTTTTTTGCGCGGGGGTTGGGCTGGAAGTCGGTGCTGGTGATCTGGATCCACGGCACCCTTGAGATCTCGGCGTTTATCGTAGCCGGGGCGGCGGGGCTGGTGTTGAGCAATAGTATCCTTTTTCCCGGCACCCACAAGCGTCTGCATTCGGTTCGACGGGGGGCCAAAGACGGGTTGAAGATGATGATCGGGCTGGTCCCTGTTTTTACGGTTGCGGCTTCGCTGGAAGGATTCGTCACAAGGTATTCCGCGATGCCGATATGGATAAGCCTGTTCATTTTGCTTGTCTCACTGACCTTTATTGTCTGGTATTTCGTTATTTACCCGATACGGCTCAATAAAAAAATGCATAACCTATGACAGGGAGGTATCGGGCCGGGATAGTGGGCTTACTACTTGGGCTGCTCGTGTACATTCCGGCCAGGGCTCAAACGGGCGATACGGTCAGGGCAGGACAGGTGGCGGATACCGCGGCGGTAGTGGACAGTACACAGGTGGTCGATAACGTCCGGCAGTCGTCGGATAGTTCGATTATCAGCAGCAAGGAGGCGGGTGGGGACCATGCCGAGCCGGTTGTCCTGCGGACCATAGCGGATTCGTTGATGACCGGCCTGAAAAACGACAGGGCATATGAGTATGCAAACGATCCCGACTATTGGCGGTGGAAAGACAGCCCCGACCAATTGCGCACATCTGCCAGTCGTTCCAGCCGGGGGAATAGCTTCCTGGCAAGCCGGGCGTTCGAGTACCTCATTTTAATATTCTTGGGCGGCGTTCTCCTCTATGCCATTGTCCGGATCATCCTTTCGAACAGGCTCCAGCTTTTTTATCGGTCGCCCAGTCGGCCGATGGTTGTCAAATCGACGGATGGAGGTTCGCCCGAGGATGATCTGGAAGGTCAGCTAACACATTTCATCCAGACAAAGGACTATCGGCAGGCGGTGCGTTATCTTTACCTCAAGACGTTACGGGTATTGAATGACAAGGGGATGATCCGATATCACCAGGAGTCGACCAACCAGGAGTACTGGGAACAGTTGAAGGCCATGCCGCAGGGCGCTCCGTTCCGGGACCTGACGACTATTTATGAGACAGTGTGGTATGGAGAATTCCCTTTGGAAGATACCCTGTTTAACCGGCTGCGTCAATATTTCGAGGACTTTTATAAATCCGTCCGGGCATGAGGAAGGGTTACTTTTCGCTTGTCGCGACAGTGCTGTTCCTGCTGCCTTTGATCTCCTGCCAGGTAAGAAGGGAAAAGCAGATAGACCGGCGGATCACTTTGAAGCGGCGGGACCAGATACCTTATGGTACGAAGGTCGCATACGACCGCCTGTCCGATGTATTTCCCAACTCGACGATCTCCATCAATGATAAACCGTTGTCAAGTCTTTCTTCCAGTGAAGGCAAAAAGGTCTATGTTATCATCGGCAGTTCGGTCGACCCCAGCCCGGCGGATATCAGTGCCCTGCTGGATTTTGTGGGAGAGGGCAATCATGTTTTTATTTCCGCCAGGATCTACGGAGATTCCTTGTTGCATACGCTGGGCGTGAAAGCTTCCTTCCGGTATCTGAGCTACGGGCCCATGGACAGCCTGCAATTAAGCGTCTATCAGCCGGTGACAGGGGACTCGCTATCCTTTGCCTATCCCGGGGATTCATTCGATGGCTGGATCGACAGTTTCGACCGGCAGTATACGACGGTGCTGGGCCGGGACCGCCATGGCCGGCCGGATTTTGTCCGGTTCAACTATAAGGGAGGGGGAACGTTGTACCTGCATTTTGCGCCGCTGGCCTTTAGTAATTTCTTTCTTCTTCACAAGGGAAATATCGCCTATTACCAGGATGCGATGTCTTACCTGCCGGCGACGATACCGGAGGTGGTCTGGGATAATTACTTTACCGCTGCGCCTCACCGGGACTCAACGTTAGGCTATATTCTAGGCCAACCGCCGCTGGCATGGGCATTCGACCTGTTGATGCTGTTGTTCCTGCTGGTCTACTTTTTCGAGTCCAAGCGAAGGCAGCGGCCGATACCCATCATCCTCCCGCTGCAAAACACCTCCCTGGACTTTGTGCGGACGATCGGGCGGCTTTATTTTCAGCGCCGCGACAATCATAACCTGGCGACAAAGATGGCCGTTCATTTCCAGGATCTGGTCCGGACGCGTTATAATCTCACGGCGACGGGGCTGGATGAGGAGTTGGCGGCACGGCTTGCGCATCGGACCGGTTATCAGCATGAAGCCTTATCCCGGTTGATCGGGTATATGCGGACGTTACCATCAAAAGCCTATGTTCCGGATGAGGAGCTGATGGATTTTCACCGTCAATTGGAAGCATTTTATAAAATAGCATAACATGGAAGAGAATTTATTCGAACAAAGGACCGATCTGGCGGATCTGCAGCTTGCGGTAGAAGAGCTCAGAGCTCAGATAGGCAAGGTGGTCGTTGGGCAGGAGCAGATGATCGAGTTGTTACTGGCCGGTATCCTGGCGGACGGGCATATCCTGATCGAGGGGGTACCCGGTGTGGCCAAGACGCTCACGGCTAAGTTACTCTCGAGGGTGATCTCGGCGGGTTTCTCGCGGATACAGTTTACTCCGGACCTTATGCCCAGCGATGTGATCGGCACTTCCGTGTTCAATCCCCGGGAAAGCAGTTTCGAGTTCAAGCGGGGGCCAATCTTCAGCAATATCATTTTGATCGACGAGATCAACCGGGCACCGGCCAAGACACAATCGGCCTTATTCGAAGTGATGGAAGAGCGGCAAATCACCGTCGACGGGCAGACCTATCCGCTCCAACCGCCGTTTATGGTGGTCGCGACCCAAAATCCGATAGAACAGGAGGGCACCTATCATTTGCCGGAGGCGCAGCTGGATCGCTTCCTGTTCAAGATCAACGTCAAATATCCAAGTCCGGAAGAGGAGTTCAAGATCGTTACAAATCATCACCGTTTAAGGGGGGAAGTCCGGGTCGAAATGGTGACCCCTGTACTGTCTGCGGAGCGTATCGATCAGTTGCGAAAAAAGGTGCAGGGGGTCCACGTGGAAGAAAAACTCATCCAATTTATTACGGGCATCGTAGGTGCCACGCGCAATCACAAGTCAATATATCTCGGTGCTTCGCCGCGGGCTTCGATTGGGATCCTTGTGGCCAGCAAGGCTGTTGCGGCGATGCGCGGGCGGGATTTCGTCACGCCGGAAGATATCATTTATACCGCGCCGGCGGTGCTCCGCCATCGGTTGGTATTGACGCCCGAAAAAGAAATGGAGGGCGCTTCGGCCGATGATGTCATCGTTGAGATCATTCGATCGATCGAGGTGCCGCGTTAGAAACCAAACCGGGCGGAGCCCGGCTCGCAATTCAAATCTATGTCGTTCATATTGCGATTCTATAAATCCTTGTTCATTTCCCGGCGCTGGTATCAGCTCGCGGCGGCGGTCATCGTGCTTTTTGTTGTGTCGTTCGGAGTCCCCATGTTGTTTAAGGTGGCCCAGCTCCTGCTGTTGTTCCTGGCGGTGGTAACGCTTCTCGACTATGTGGTGCTGTTTGCGACGCGGCAGCCTGTGGAGGTCGGGCGGGTGATGGCGGACCGGTTCAGCAACGGAGATGACAATGCGGTCCGGTTGCAGATCCGGAACCATTATCCGTTCCCGGTCCGGCTGCGGATCATCGATGAAGTGCCCGATCAGTTCCAGTTCCGGAAGTTCGTGTTGCGGGCCGAGCTAAAGGCGGGGGCGGAAGGGATGCTGGACTACCATCTCCGGCCGGTGCAGCGCGGGGAATATATCTTTCATGACATCAATGTGTATATCAGGAGCCCTTTCCAGCTCATCGTACGGCGGAAGATCATTCGGGCCGAGGCGACGGTGCGGGTGCTGCCATCCTTTCATGCGTTGAAGCAGTTCGATTTGCTGGCCATGTCGCAGAACCTAGCGGAAAGCGGGAACAAGCGGATGCGCAAGCTTGGTCATAGTCTCGAATTCGAGCAGATCAAGGAATACGTCACGGGGGACGATCTCCGCAGTTTGAACTGGAAGGCGACGGCGCGGCGGGGTGGGGTGCTGATGGTGAATAGTTTTACTGACGAAAGGAGCCAGCAAGTGTATTGCCTGGTCGATAAGGGGCGGGTTATGAAAATGCCCTTCGACGGGATGAGCCTGCTGGATTATGCCATCAACGCCACGCTGGTGTTGTCGCGGGTGGCGCTGGTGCGGCAGGACAAGGCGGGTTTGCTCACGTTCTCGGATCAGATCGGCACCTTCCTGCCGGCGGGGCGGAAGAGCACGCAAATGAGTCATATCCTCGAGATCCTCTACAACCAGCAGACGAGGTTCCAGGAGACCGATTATGAAAAATTACATGCGATGGTACGGACGAGGATCACGCAGCGCAGTCTGATCGTGTTGTTCACCAATTTCGAGTCGTTGAGCGGGTTGCAGCGGCAGCTACCGTTCATCCGGTCGATCGCACGGCTGCACCTGGTGCTGGTGGTCTTTTTTGAAAACACAGGATTGGATCAGCTCCGGAAGATGGAGGCCGAGACGATCGAAGATGTATATACGCAAACGATCGCGGAAAAATTCGCGTATGAGAAGCGGTTGATCGTCAAGGAGCTTCAGCAGCACGGGATTGCCACGATCCTGACGGCGCCGGAGAATCTGACGGTTGAGACGGTGAATAAATACCTGGAGATCAAGTCGCGGTTGGCGATTTAGCCGTTATTTTCGCATAATGGAAAACGAGATGCATGTATTTGAGCGGGGGCTGGTGATGCTTATCGACAAGCCGTTGGAATGGACTTCCTTCGATGTGGTCCGCAAGTTACGGCGGCTCGTCAGGACAAAGAAAGTGGGTCATGCGGGGACCCTCGATCCGCTGGCGACGGGGCTCCTGATCGTGTGCACGGGCAAGTTTACCAAACGAATTAATGAGTATATGGCGCGGGAGAAGGAGTACACCGGTACGGTGATGCTCGGCGCCGTTACGCCTACCTACGATCGGGAGAGTAAACCGGTGGCCGTTGGAGATTGCGGGGGGATAAGCCTGAAGATGGTGAATGAGGTTATTGCGTCCCGGTTCCTTGGAGAGATCATGCAGGTGCCGCCGATCCATTCGGCGATCAAGGTTAGCGGCAAGAGGGTGTATGAGCTCGCCCGGAAGGGCAGGGAGGTCAAGCTCGAGCCAAGGCCGGTGCGGATCGCGGGGTTCGAGGTGACGGAGTTCCGGTTGCCGGAGTTGTCGTTCCGGGTGGTCTGTTCAACGGGGACGTATATTCGAAGTTTAGCGAATGATCTTGGAGCGGCATTGGGATGCGGGGGATATCTGAGCGGGTTGCGGCGGACGCGGATCGGGGAGTACCGGGTAGAAGATGCGATGACGATGGAGGCGGCTGAGGAATATATCCTGGGACTGTTTGGAGAGGGTCAGAACGGGTAGCCGATGCCGAGCTGGAACTGGCCTTTCAGGAGGTTGAAGTCGTGGAACCAGGTATTGGGGAATTGGATGCTTTCGGGGTCTTTTAGTTTATAGGCATAGTCGAACCGGATGAGAAACCAGGGGAAGACGAAGCGAAGCCCGGTGCCACCGTCGACGGCAATGGCCCTATAGAAGCTGTTAAGCTGGAAATCACTGCCTTTCTGGGCGGAGGAGGTATCGATGGGATGGCGGTCCCAGATATTGCCGGCATCGGCGTAGAGGGCGCTTTGAAGTTTCACTCCGAGCACGGTACCCAGGGGAAAACGGTATTCGATATTGGCTTCCAGTTTGATGTCGCCGAACCGGTCGAGAATGCCGCCATCAGCAGTATCATAGAAATTTGCCGAGCCAAGGCCCAGCTGGCGGATGGTCCAGCCCCGCATGGAATTGGGGCCACCGGAGAAGAATGCTTTATAGAAGGGCAGGGTCTCCTGCTCGGGGCCGGGTTTGCCATAGGCGATGCCGCCGCCGGCGAAGAGGCGGACGGCCAATTCGGTGGTACGCCAGTCCCAGTGACGGCGGTAGGTGACGTCGCCGCGGACAAAGCGCCAGAGTGCGCCGTCGTTGAGTGATTTGATGAAGCCCAGGAGCGCCCCGCTTGTTTCGGCGCTGGCGGTGAAAAAGTCCGTAGCAATACCATGTTGTTTAGCGGAGTTATAGACAAACTGGGAGCTCATGACCAGGCCGGTCTTGAAGGCCAGGTTGAGGGAAGGGAATGAATTCAGGTAGGTCTGGAAGGCATTGCTTTTTATCAGGTCAGTGTATTCGACATTGAGGAGGTTGAGGAGGAAGGTCTTGTTATCTATTTTAGACTCCCATCCTACGGAGCCGTTGATGGATTTCACGTTAAAGAATTCCTTCCCGCTGGAATCGCGGCGATCGGTATAAGAGGCATTGCCGCTGATGACGGTCCGGGTGCTGTCTTTAGGGAACCATTTGGCGAGCAGGCCGGGTCGGGCAATCGGTTTTGGGAAGGCGATCGAGTGGGAAAGGCTGACATCGGTGGTCTGGATGAAGTTCCCGCCGAATTCCACGCCGCCGCGGGCGTTGGTCGTTGTCTGAACGGCTTCGCGGAACGCGTTTCGGTTGTTAAGGGTTAGGGCAACGGCGGTGCCGAACAAGGTACCGGTGGTGAGGATATCGTTTGTGTTGTAGCTGGCTTCCAGACTGGGGGCGATCTCGTACTTCTTGTTCGGGTATAGCTTCAGGGTTGCATCCAGGACGGAGTCGGAAATGTCGGAGGGATCGAGGGTCATGGCTGCCTGCTGCCAGGGGCCCAGCTGGTTGAAGCGGTTTACTGTATGAACATATTTTCGCCATTCGTATTGCTGGCCGGGCCGCGTGTAGATATTCTCAAGGAGGGTCGACTTCTTAAATTTATTGGTGCGGGTGATAAAAGTGAAACCGCGGGCGGAGCCGGTGTCGATATTGCTTATCGTAACCGTGTCTTCCTGCAGGACGGGGAGGTCGGGATAGACCGTGACGTGGCCGATCGTGTAGGGAATGATCCGGCTCGAGTCGAGGACTGGCCGCTGCATGACAACGACGTTCAAGGTAGGGTGCTCGCGTTTTTGCCGAAGTTTTTCCATTAGCGCAGCCTGCTGGAAGGGGTCGAGGGTGGGATCGAGCAAGCCGGCGAGGACCGTATCGCGTTCGATATAAAGGTCCTGCTTTGAAAATCTGTAATAGCCATGATTTTGGAAAAGGGTAACGAGCCGGTCAAGCTCATCGGACAGCACCTGTTTTGAATAGGGGATGCCTTTCCTGAGAAGGGACCGGTTGCGGGCTTGCATGGCCAGCGTCTGGAGGGCGGGGGTGGCCAGCGCATAGCCGATGGAGTCCAGCAGCAGTTGTTTGCCCGGAGAGACGCGGAAATCGATCCGAACGCGATATTCGTTGCGTTCTGGATGGCGGTGGAACCGGATGGTGTCGCGCCGGATCGTATCTTTAATGGCAGGGTTGAAATAGCCAGAAGCGTTCAGGAGGGCGACCATGAATCCGATCGACCGGCGCAGGTTGGCGGAATCGTATACAGGGGGAGCCACTACGCGGCGAAAGACGCCGGCGATGGACACTTCCTGGACCCGTAGGCTGTCGTCGAGTTGGTTGGCCAGGCGGGTGGCGAGGTCCTGTTTTTCGGAAGGTTTCAGATTCCCTTCCACTTTTATTTTGACGGCGAAGACGAATGGGCGGTGGAGCGGATATTTGCGCGGAACAGTGCAGGCGAAGAGCGAGAGTATGATCGCTAACGCCAACAGGTGGGCAAGGGAGAGAAGAGAAACAGTATTTTGCCGGCGCAGCGAAATAAAAAACTTGAACAAACCCAAATCGATTTTAACTTTTTGTTATGCTGGTATCGAAATCGCAAGTTAAATATATTCAAAGTTTAAGCCATAAAAAATTCCGCGATGAGGCGGGTGTGTTCCTGGCGGAGGGTCCGAAGATCGTAGATGAGCTGTTGCATCTGCAGGGGCTGCGATGCCGCCAGGTGTTTGCCGTTCAAGAATGGGTGGCTGGTTACCGTGGCGGAGCTGTGCCGGTGCAGGAAGTTGGGGAGGAGGATCTCAAGCGGCTTTCCGCGCTGGCCACGCCGAACCGGGTAGTGGCGGTATTTGAGAAGCCCGGATTTTCGCCGCCGGACTTTAACACCGGAATAACGTTGGTATTGGACGGGATACAGGATCCGGGTAATTTGGGCACCCTGGTGCGGGTCGCGGACTGGTTTGGACTGACGGCCGTGGTATGCAGCAGCGACAGCGCGGATGTGTTCAATGCTAAAGCTATCCAGTCAACGATGGGTAGTGTGGGCCGGGTGCCGGTGCTGTATGCCGATCCGGAGACTCTGGTGAGTGGGTATTCCGGGATGCCCGTGTATGCAACCGTATTGGGCGGCAAGGACCTTTATTCGATGGGGAGGGTGGATCGCGGGTTTATTGTGATCGGGAACGAATCCGGGGGGATCAGGGCGGGGTTATTGGCGCTGGCGACGGATAAGGTGACGATACCGGGGGCGGGGAGGGCCGAGTCGCTGAATGCGGCGGTGGCGGGGGGAATAGTAGTATCACATTTGGTGAGTCGCCTATGCTAAAGGCGGCTGTTAGCGGAACTGGATTGCGCGCACGGGTTGAACTTTTCTGATAATGAGTGTAGGGATCATTAGAACGAGGAAGCAAATCAGGAAGGTGCCCCCATTGACGACCAGGAAATGCCACCATTCGAGTTTGACCACGGCTTTTGAGATAAAGTATGCGTCTTCGGGCAGGGTGATAAAACCGTATCTGTTCTGCAGCCAGCAGATCAGCAGACCGAATGCGTTTCCCAGCACCAGGCCGAATACGGTGATGATGGCGCCCTGGTAGAGGAAGATGAACTGGATAACGTCATTGGGGGTACCGAATGCTTTCAGGATACCGATCATGCGGGTACGTTCGAGCACGAGGATGATCAGGCAGGTAACGAGGTTGAGGGTCGCTACGATGATCATGATGACGAGCACGATGGCGATGGTAATGTTTTGGAGATTGAGCCAGTCGAAGATATTCGGATAGATATTGACGGTGGTGCGGCTGACCCATAGCCGCGGCAACTGGAGATTGATGAGGCTGTCGACGAGGGCTGCGTCGCGGTACTCATGCGTGAAGATCTCGTAGCCGCCGATCTGGTCTTTGTTCCAGCCGTTCAGCCTTTGGATCAGCCCGAGGTCGCCGATGGCCACGGATTTGTCATAGTCTTCGATGCCGGTCTTGAACAGGCCGGTGACGGTCATGGGGCGGACCCTTGGCTGGTCGCCGGGTTGGATAAAATAGATAAGCACTTTGTCGCCCAGTTTGATCTTCAGCTGGCCGGCGGTATACGTAGAGATCACGATCTCGTTGCTATAGCCGCTGTCTGCGAAGCGGATCCAGCGGCCGCTTTTCAGGAAGCCGTTGAGATTGGTGAAGTCATATCCTTTCTCCACGCCCTTTATGGCCACGCTTTCGATACCTTCACCGCTGCGGATGACGGCGCTTTTGGTGGCGAAGGCCTGGACGGTCTTGATATTGCCGTTGGCATGGAGGATGTGCAGCACCGTGTCGTTGCGTTCGATCGGCAGCTCTTCGGAGAGCGGGGCATCGTTGCCGGAGATCCGCTGGACATGGATATCGCCCCAGAGGTTAAAGACTTTTTGGCTGATGGCATCCTGGAAGCCCCTGGTGAAGGCAAGGGTGAGGATCATCGCGGCTACGCTGATAACGGTAGCGCTGATGGCCAGCCGGAGGATGAACCGGGAGAAGGTCCGTTGTCGATTAAGGGCGATCCGGCGGGCGATAAAGGCGGCTACGTTCAAGTGGCGGTTTTTTGTGTGGTTGAGCCGGCCGTTGGCCGGCTCCTGATTGGTAAAAATAGAGTAATTTCATTTCCTATGAATCGCAATTTGCTTTTGTTGTTGATCCCGGTTATCGGGTTGGCCTTTAGGGCTGATGGGCAGCCGGTTTCGGATATGGTGGTTTCAACGTCGATCGGGACCCCGCAATTATATCCGGCCGGGAATCAGCTCGGGTATCCGATCATCCGGCTCAACAGTGCGGACCAGCTGGAGTTGTCCTTCGACGACCTTGATGGAGATGTCAAGAGTTATTATTACACTTTTCAGCTTTGCGATGAGGATTGGACACCTTCCACGGTCAGCGAGGTGGAATTTCTCAAGGGTTTCTCGCAGGTCCGGATCGAGGATTACCGGAACTCGTCGGTTGCGCTGACCCGGTATACGCATTTTCGGGCGGTGTTGCCGGATGCAAATTGCATACCGATCCATTCGGGGAATTATTTGTTGAAGGTATTTACGGATGGGGACACCAGCAAGCTGTCATTTACGCGGCGGTTCCTGGTGGTCGATTCCCGGATCAATATTCAGGCGCAGTTCCTGCAGCCGGTGGATTACAACCTGGCACAGACGCATCAGCACATCCCGTTACAACTGAATGTGCAGGCGATCAATCCACAAAACCCGCTGGATCAGATCAAAGTGGATGTCCTGCAGAATTACCGGTGGGACAATGTCATCCGGAATATCAAGCCCACTTTTTATGTAGGCAATAACCTGCAGTTTACGAACGACAATGATTTTGTGTTCGAAGGCGGGTCGGAATGGCGGGGCGTGGATCTGCAAAGTTTCCGGTTCCAGAGCGACCGGGTGGCGACGGCCAATTACGGGAAGGCGTCGACGGATATCATCCTGAAGCCGGATGGGGACCGGTCGGCGCTCGCTTATGCCTATTTTGCCGATCTCAACGGGGCTTTTTTTGTACAGACGACGGAGAGCATCAATGTCAATTACCAGGGGGATTATGCGTCGGTGTTGTTCAGTTTCGCACCGAAGGATAAAGCGGCGTTCCCGGACAAGGATGTGTATCTGTTGTCACGTTTTACAGGCGGGGTGTTAACCGATTCGTCGAAAATGGTTTTCAACCCGGATAATGGCCGGTATGAAAGGCGGTTCTTCCTTAAGATGGGGTATTACAGTTTTTCCTATGTGACGGTAGATAGGAACGATCCGGACCGGAAGCCTTCGTTTGCTTTGACGGAAGGGAATCATGTGGAGACGTCGAATGATTACATGATCCTGGTATATTATCATAGTCCGTTGGGCAGGGGGGATGATCTGATCGGGATCACGAGGTTTAATAGCAGGACTGGGAAATAGGGGCCTCCGCTGAAGCATCAGCGGGCGAGGCGGTCGAAGAAAAATTATTTGGGGTTGGACCGTCGAACTCTTTATCTTTGCACCGGCAAAGTCTTATACGACCAGCTCCCGCTGAACCCCGCCAGGGCCGGAAGGCAGCAACGGTAGGTGGTCGTAGCGGTGCGATATAAGTAACTTTGCCATTTTTTATTTCAACGGGGCGAAGCTCTAAATCAATACATTTTATGAAATTCTTTATCGACACGGCTGATCTGGCGCAAATTAAGGAAGCAAATGACTTAGGAATTTTAGATGGGGTCACGACCAATCCTTCGTTGATGGCTAAAGTGGGCATCAAGGGAGAGGAAGCGGTGACCAAACATTATCTGACTATTGCCCAGATGGTCAAGGGGGATGTGAGTGCCGAGGTGACGGCGGTGGATTTTGATGGGATGGTGGCAGAGGGAAAGAAGCTTCACGCGATCCATCCGAATATCGTGGTCAAGATCCCGATGATCAAGGAGGGGATTAAGGCGTTAAAATGGTTCTCCGATAACGGGATCAAGACGAATTGCACGCTGGTGTTCTCTGCGGGTCAGGCGATCCTGGCTGCAAAGGCCGGCGCCAATTATGTTTCGCCCTTTATGGGCCGGGTGGATGATGCCAACTGGGATGGGGTTGAGCTGATCGCGCAGATCGCCAACATGTATACGGTTCAGGGTTGGGAGACGCAGATCCTTGCGGCATCGATCCGCAGTTCGCTGCATATTGTAAAGTGTGCGGAGGTAGGTGCGGATGTGGTGACGTCCCCGCTCGAGCCGATCCTGGGGTTATTGAAGCATCCGTTGACGGATATCGGGTTGGCGAAATTCCTGGAGGACGCGAAGAAATTCAAATAAGGTAACGATCTTTTTTTGGGCCGATTTCTGCGGACCGGTCGGAGTGATCCGAGGGGCTGTGGGGGTCGGCCCGATGATTTTGGGGGATGAGTCTGCGAGGTGGTGATTTTGGGGATAGGCGATGGACACTACTTCGCCGATAATGATGACGGCGGGCATTTTGCCATAGCCTTCGTGCAGATAGTGTTTGGCGATGGCGGATAGTTGGTGCATACCCATATAGATCACGACGGTGGCTTTGCTTCGAAGGGCAAGACGCGGTGAGGATTATCGGATACGGACGTACCCTGTTCGGGTAAAGACGGGGAAGGTGTATGTAGGATTTACGCAGGCGGATTGAGAGAAGTTGTGCATATTTGCTAAATTTCTTTCATGCGGGATATCACACATAAACAGATCACCCTGCGGACGGCCAGTGCTGTGGGTGTGCTCTTCTGTTCCGCGGAGACCATATCTCTTATCCGGGAGGATAAATTACCAAAAGGCAATCTTTTTGACGTAGCGCGGGCGGCGGGGTTCCTCGGGGCCAAGCTGACGCCGCAGTTGTTGCCGCATTGTCATCCGGTGGCGATCGATGAGATGGACATGCAGTTCGAGTTCCTGGAAGGGGAGCTGCATGCGGAGCTGCTGGGGGGCGAGGTGTCGATGAGGGCGGGTATTGTTATACGCGGGGAGGCGAAGTCGATCGGGCGTACGGGGATCGAGATGGAGGTGCTGACAGGCGTATCGGTGGCAGCGCTGGAAATCTATGATATGTTGAAACCGGTAGACAAGCATCTGGAGATCGGGTATATCCGACTGTTAGAAAAGAAAGGCGGGAAAAGTGACCGGGAAAAGTATTTTGCGACGTCTCCGTCCTGTGCGGTTCTGGTATGTTCTGATTCGGCGGCGGCGGGGAAGCGGGAGGATAAGAGCGGCAGGATCATTGTGGAGATGCTGGAGGCCGTTCGGGCGGAGGTCCGGCATTACGTTGTGGTGCCGGATGAGAAGGTCGTTATTCAGCAACAGATAAGGGAGTGGGTGGCGGAGGACATTCAGTTTGTTTTCACGACAGGAGGGACCGGGCTGGGGCCGCGGGACAATACGGTCAGCGCGGTAAAAGAAATATTGGAGCGGGATGCCGACGGGATTACGGAGGCGATGCGGGTGTACGGACAGATGCGGACCCCGATGGCTATGATGAGCCGGGGAGTAGCGGGTGCGGTCGGGGAGACGTTGATCGTCACGTTACCCGGGAGTTCGGATGGGGCCCGGGAGTCGTTGGAGGCGATCCTGCCGGCGGTCTTTCATGCGCGGAAAATGATGAAGGGGGGAGGGCATTAAAATGATGAAGGGGGGAGGGCATTAAAATGATGAGGGGGGAGGCCGTTGATATGGTAACTTTTCAGGAGGCGCTGGAATTAGTTTTTGCACAGGCGCGGTCATTCGGGACCGAGGAGGTTCCATTGTACGAAGCGTTCGGGCGGGTGCTGGCGGGACCGGTCCGGGCGGATCGCGATTATCCGCCTTTTCCCCGGGCTACCATGGATGGTTATGCGCTGCGATATGCCGACCTGCAGCGGGGTGTGCGGCGGTTCCGGATCGTGGAGACGGTATTGGCAGGTTCGAAGGCGACCGGGCGGGTCTCCGGCGGGGAGTGCTACAAGATCATGACTGGTGCGGCGGTTCCGGCGGATGCGGATCTTGTCATTCGGAGAGAGGATGTGGAAGAGGGAGTGTCGCAGATGGAGGTTGGCGCAAAGGACCCGGAACCGTGGCGGCCGTATCTAAATATTGCGAGAAAGGGTGAAGATCTGAGAGCCGGGGATTTGGTCATCGACAAGCCGTGTCGTTGCGGGCCGGCGATCGCGGGAATGCTGGCTACGGTGGGTTGCGCGACGGTGAGCGTGGCGCGGGCGCCGCGGGTCAGTTTGCTTACTACGGGAAATGAGGTAGTAGAGCCCGGTAATCCCGTGGGTCCGGTCCAGATACGCAACAGCAACCGCTGGATGCTGGAGGGGGCGCTGCGGACGGAGACGATAGGCCTGAAAAGTTATGGGCATGCCAGTGATGACCCCGGAGAGTTAAATTATTTGCTGCAGCGGTTCCTGGCTTCCGATATCCTGATCGTGACCGGCGGGGTTTCGGCCGGGGACGCGGATCATGTGCCGCGAGTGCTGACGGAATTAGGTGTGGAGCCGCTGTTCCACAAGATCGCGATGCGGCCGGGCAAGCCAACGTGGTGCGGGTTGTCGCCGGAGGGCGGGATGGTTTTTGCATTACCGGGCAATCCCTTCTCCTGTCTTGTAAATTTTGCGCTTCTGATCGTACCCTATATCCATGCATGCTGGGGTTTGGAGCGGGCGGCGCCGATGTCGCTGCCGCTAAGAGAGGGCCGAAAGAAGCGTACACCGCTGGATGAGTTCTTTCCGGTCCGTGTGGAGGGTTCGCCGGCGAGGCTGACCCAAATGCCGTTGAACGGGTCGGGGGATATCCGGTTGGGGATGCAGGCAAATGCGTTGGCGCTGCATCCGGCGGGGACGGGGGAACTGGGGGCCGGGGCGGAAGTGACGTTTTACTCCCTTGTATAGGTGAGGAGTCGTTCGGGGTCGAGGATGCGGAAAAGTTTCCCGTCGGTTCGGATCAGTGCTTCCTGCGCAAGTTCGTTGATGATCCGAAATACTGTTTCATACGTTGCTCCGACCAGGGAGGCGAGGTCCTGGCGGCTAAGGGTGATCGCGATATGACCTTCCGGGGTTTGGCCAAATTTATCCTGCAGGGCCAGGAGAGC
>DASZJO010000192.1:0-31696 GCA_035948015.1 Puia sp. | reverse complement strand
ATCCCGGCGACGGTAGCCGGGTGCCGGGAGATCATCCTGTGTTCGCCGCCGGATGTCCATGGTGACTTGCATCCTGCCGTCCTGGCAGCCGCCAGGCTGGTGGGGGTGACCAGGGTCTTCCGCGTGGGGGGAGTGCAAGCGATTGCGGCGATGGCTTATGGGACGGAGACGATCCCGAAGGTCGATAAGATCTTTGGTCCCGGCAACCAATATGTCACCTGTGCCAAGCAGTTGGTGCAACGGGAAGGGGTGGCGATAGATATGCCGGCGGGACCCAGCGAGGTGGCGGTATATGCGGACGAGACGGCCGACCCGGCATTTGTGGCGGCGGATCTGTTGTCGCAGGCGGAGCATGGCGCGGACAGCCAGGTGGTGCTGGTCAGTCCATCGACAGAAATCGTGGAGCGGGTACTGGATGAGGTTGCGCGGCAGCTGGAGCTATTGCCCCGGGCGCAGATCGCAGCTCGCGCGTTGAGCAGCAGCCGGGCGTTTGTCGTACGGGATGAGGTACAGGCAATGGCGCTTCTCAATGAGTATGCGCCGGAGCATCTGATCCTGGCATGCCGCGAGCCGGATCGGCTTGCAGACGCGGTCATCAATGCGGGGTCCGTATTCCTGGGACATTATTCGCCGGAGAGTGTAGGAGACTATGCCAGCGGCACCAATCATGTGCTGCCAACCAACGGTCATGCGCGGGCATACAGCGGGGTAAGCGTGGACAGTTTTGTCAGGAAGATCACCTTTCAGCAGCTCACGCGGGAGGGATTGGCAGGTATCGGCACTACGGTAATGCGGATGGCAGAGGCGGAGGGGTTGGAAGCGCATGCCCGGGCGGTTCGAATTCGGTTGGGTAATATTTAATCAATACGCATGTTCGATCTAAATAAGCTTTTACGGGAGAATATCCGGCAGTTGGTGCCGTATTCATCGGCGCGTGATGACTTCAAAGGCGAAGCGCAGATCTTCCTTGACGCGAATGAGAACAGTCTCGGTTCGCCGCTGACCAAATGGTACAACCGGTACCCCGATCCGCATCAGTGGAAACTGAAGGAGGCACTGGCGAAGATCAAGGGGGTTTCGCCGGCGCATATCTTTCTTGGGAACGGAAGTGACGAGTGTATCGACCTGCTGTACCGGGGATTCTGTGTCCCGGGGAACGATAATGTCATCATCAACCCTCCCACCTACGGGATGTATCAGGTAAGTGCACAGATCAATGATGTCGAGGTCAGGCGGGCTGTGCTGCTCGATGATTTCCAGCTGGACCTGGTACATCTGGAGCGGCTGACGGACGAGCGGACAAAGATCATCTGGATCTGTTCGCCAAATAATCCTACAGCCAACTCCATTAACCGGCAGGATATCGAGATCGTCCTGAACAATTTCCCGGGGCTGGTCGTCATTGACGAGGCGTATATCAATTTCTCACGCCACCGGTCCTTTATCCAGGAACTCACGGAATATCCCAACCTCGTCGTGCTGCAGACAATGAGCAAGGCGTGGGGCCTGGCCGGGTTGCGTTTAGGGATGGCCTTTGCAAGCGAGGCGATCATCGATGTATACAACAAGGTCAAGCCTCCCTACAATATCAATCAAGCTACGCAGGAACTGGCGCTCAAGGCGCTGGAAGAGGTAGGGCAGGTAAATGAAATGATCCGCGCCCTCGTGACTATGCGGGAGCAGCTCGCGCGGGATTTAAGCGGTCTGGCTTTCGTTCAGAAGGTTTATCCGAGCGATGCCAATTTTCTACTCGTGCGGGTGGATGATGCGCGCGATTTGTATGACTATTTACTAAGCGACGGGATTGTAGTAAGGGATCGGAGCAAGGTTGAATTGTGTCAGGGATGTCTGCGGATTACTGTCGGAACGGAGAAGGAGAATGCGGAGCTTATGGCCGTGCTGAAGGTATATGGGGCGGACGTCTAAGATAAAAATTAGTTTAGCCCTGTGGCAGATTGGGCGTAAATTGCAGGCCGTTAAAATCTACATTATTATGAAATATGCGATCTACCGATGGAAAGGAGTTTCCCGCCAGGCGGCTTACATCCTGATGGGGCTTTTTCTGGCCACCGTTATGTCTTGCGGGGGCGGAGGAGAGGTGAAGCCGACCGCGAGCAATATTGATACTACCATCAAGCTGCCGCAAGGTTTTATTGCCACTAACCTGGCAGAGGGATTTGGCGGGGCTCGTCATATTTCGGTCGCGCCGAATGGGGCGATCTTTGTGAAGCTGGCCGGATTGCACGACGGGAAAGGAATTTACCGGTTCATGGACACCAATGGCGATGGAAAGGCGGACACTGCACTTGGGTTTGGAGATTATACCGGAACGGGGATCGCTATCCGTGACGGTTATCTGTATGCTTCTTCTGACACTTGTGTATATCGCTATAAGCTGGATACGGCTTTCAATGTGATCGATCCTGATCATCCGGAAAAGATCGTTACTGGTCTGTTATCGCGTCATGAACATGAGGCCAAGGCAATCACGCTGGATTATTCTGGTAATCTGTATGTCAATATCGGGGCTTATTCCAATTCCTGTCAGCTGGTGGATCGTGCGAAGGGGTCGCCGGGTCAGAAACCTTGCCCTATCCTGGATTCGGCCGGCGGCATCTGGCAGTTCAAGGCTGACGTGCCGAACCAGACTTACGGGGATGATCACCGGTATGCGACGGGGCTTCGGAATGTCGTAGGGTTGGATTGGAACCAGCAGACCAATAGCCTTTTTGTAATGATGCATGGCCGCGATCAGCTATCGTTCCTCTACCCGCAATACTGGGACAGTGCATCCAGCGCGGAGTTGCCGGCGGAATGCATGTACGAGCTGCACAAGGGGTCGAATTGCGGCTGGCCTTATGTTTTCTACGATCAGATCCAGCATAAAAAGATCCAGGCGCCGGAATATGGTGGCGATGGGAAGAAGGAGGGAGGCAAGGATGCACAGGACCCTGTGATCGCCTTCCCGGGACATCTTGCGCCGGATGGGTTGTTGTTCTATACCGGCGGCCAGTTCCCGGCCAAATACAAGAACGGCGCTTTTGTGGCCTTCCATGGGTCCTGGAACCGGGCGCCGATGCCGCAGGCGGGGTTTTATGTGGTCTTCGTCCCATTCGAGAATGGCAAGCCGACCGGTAAATGGGAGGTCTTTGCGGATAATTTTTCCGGTGGACCGGAAAATACGGCGAAAGGGAATGCCGACCACCGGCCTTGCGGGTTGGCGCAGGGACCGGATGGCTCCATATATGTGACGGATGATACCGAGCGGGGGTATATCTGGAAGATCTCGTATAAAGGCTAATTCTCGTATGAACGCTAAATGAAGAGGATCCTATTTATAGACAGGGACGGCACCCTGATCAAAGAAGCGCCGCCGACCTATCAGATCGACAGTTTTGAAAAGCTGGAATTCTACCCAGGCATGTTCGAATACATGGGCAGGATCGCGCGGGAGATGGATTATGAGCTGCTGTTGGTGACGAACCAGGATGGGTTGGGGACGTCGTCTTTTCCTGAGGATACGTTTTGGCCCGTACAGAATTTTGTGGTCCGCAGTCTGGAAGGAGAGGGGATCCGCTTCAACGGGATCTATATCGATCGCAGTTGGCCGGAGGAGAAGGCGTCCACGCGAAAGCCGGGAACGGGAATGCTCACGAAATATATTGGCAATGGGGAGTATGACCTGGCCAATTCGTATGTGATCGGCGACCGGATCACAGATGTTCAACTGGCGAAAAACCTGGGGTGTAAGGCGATTTGGTTGAACAATGATCCGGGATTGGGCGGGGCGGAGATCAGTGATTCCCGCCGGGATCTGGAAGGGGCTATAGCCCTGGAAACGCCGGATTGGGCAAAAATATATGAATTCCTGAAGCTGGGTCTGCGGCAGGTCGTCTTCGAGCGTGATACCAGTGAGACGCGGATCCGGGTTGAATTGAATGTCGACGGGTCGGGGAAGTCGAATATTGCGACGGGGCTTGGATTCTTCGATCATATGCTCGAGCAGATCGCCCGGCATGGGAAGATGGATCTGGCGATCCGGGCTAATGGCGATCTCCATATCGACGAGCATCATACGATCGAGGATACGGGGATTGCGCTGGGTGAAGCGTTTGGGAAGGCGCTCGCGGACAAGCGGGGGATGGAACGGTACGGATTTGCGCTGCCGATGGATGAAGCGGATGCCAAAGTGCTGATCGATTTTGGCGGCCGGAGCTGGATCGTATGGAATGCGGAGTTTCGAAGGGAGCGGATAGGGGAAATGCCGACGGAGATGTTTTTTCACTTTTTCAAATCTTTTTCCGATGCGGCGAAGTGCAATCTGCACATTGAATGCCGCGGAGAGAATGAGCATCATAAGATCGAAGCGATCTTCAAAGCTTTTGCCAAAGCGATACGGATGGCGGTGAAACGGGACCCGCTCAGCAATTACTTACCAAGCACGAAGGGGGTGTTATAATCAGACCCGAAAAAATATTCGTTTTCTGTACAAGAACCAGCATAATCCCCATTCCAGCGCGAAGACGGAGAGGGATGCAATGATGCCTTGCAGGAGGATTGGCGGGTGCAGCGGCCTGGTAATGCCGTTTGAAATGAAAGTGATATATCCCGTGAACCAGCGATCGCCTACAATCTCGAAGAACAGGTAGATAAAAATGGAGTTCATGCCGACGATGGTGAAGAACTCCAGGCGGCGGCGGTGATTGCGCAGATCGATCCACCAATAACAGAGCGCCAGGATGAGCAGGCTATAGCCCAGCGAGACCAGGACAAAAGAACTGGTCGCAATTCGTTTGATGATCGGGGTGATACCGGCGAGATCGAGTCCATAGCCGAGGATCAGGGTAAGCAGACCCCAGCCCAGTAGGGTTTGCGTCTTTCGTGTCGATGAGCCCAGCAATAATTTTCCGGCCAGTGCACCGCCGATGGTATGTACGGCGGTAGGGATACAGTTGATTGCCACCCAGCCGCCGTCGTTGATCTTATTCATCAGAAGCAGGTCAACGTAGTTGCCGAAATTGTGCTGGTCGGTGAAAGGCTGATCGAAGCCGGGGACATGGGTAAGGCGGTAAAGCGCTTCCGTGAGCAGGAGCAGGCCGGCGCAAACGGCGATCTGGGCGCGGGCGGACCAGCGGAAAATGAGAAATGCCAGCAAAGATGTGAAGGATAGCTGCGTCAGGACGTCCCATAGCTCAAAGGATAGACCGCCGGGTCGCACGGCGTAATCAAGTACGCCCCAAAAAAAGAGCCAGCCGGACCTTTGCAGCGCTTTACGAAAAGAATAGTTCCAGGCACGCCCTTCCAACTGCTGACGGTGAAGGGAGAATGCCATCGCGGCGCCGGCCATAAACATAAAAGCAGGTTGGACAAGATCCCAGGCGTGGAGGCCATGCCAGGGATGATGGTGGAACTGGAGAAAGAAAGCGTGGGAGGAACTATTGACGGTGCCGGTAGTGAGGTGTTCATACAGGCCGGTGGATTCGAGTGCCAGCAGGACCATGATGAGGCCGCGCATGAAATCCAGGGACAGGAGCCGGGCCGCTGGCGTGGTGCGCGTTGCGGGGGTGGTCGTGGGGGTTATCATACGGTTAATTTTTGCAGCAATTGGTACCCTTCGGACCAGTCGCCAAGGCCGGAATCGGAATTGATATGTCCCCTATTGCCGATATTGACAACGGCGCTGCCCCATTTTTCAGCAAACCAGGCAGCCCTGGCCGGGCTGACATATTTGTCATCTGCGCTGGCCACGACGATAGAAGGGAAGGGCAATCGCGGCAACGGCATGGGCGTGAATCCGCTGGTGCCGGGCGGGTAGGAAGGGGCTTCCACGTCGCTGGGTGCAACCAGCAGGGCGCCTTTGATGGTCCGGCGATAGTGTTGGAACCAGTAGGCAATCGCGCAGCAGCCGAGACTATGCGCAATCAGGATGACTTTATCGGACGGGAATGGCGCGATAGCCTCATTGATCGTATGGATCCAGTCATCCTTATCGGGCGCATCCCAATCCCGCTGATGGATGCGGGTGAAACCGTACAGGCGTTCCCAGCGGGTCTGCCAGTGTGAAGGCCCGGAGTTGTTGAGACCAGGGAGGATAAAGCAAAAGTTGGAAAGCATGAGTAAAAATCGACAATTTCAGGTGGAAGAAAAAGGCGGTGCAAAAAAATTTGGCGAAATCATTTTTCCTGACCATATTTGTGGCGCAATGAAAAAAATCAATCAGCAGTGGTGGTGGCATACAAACTCCGGGTGGGGCGTGTAATGTCATTGTCAAATGGATTACTATATCAGGGCCCCGAGTGTTTCGGGGCTTTTTTATTTTGGTTATATGAAGAAAATTGAGATAAAGACATATTGCAAGAAGCTGCTCTCCGACATCTATACTCCGGTAGGTATCTATCTCCGGCTGCGGGATCGGTTCCGCGACACCGTTTTGCTGGAGAGCACGGACTATCATGCGGCCGGAAACAGTTTTTCGTTTATCGGGATCAATGCGATTGCCGGCATCGAGATTTCGGACGTGCACAACATCGAGTTCAAGCTGCCGGGTCAGGCGCCGGAGCGTAGAGAGATCCGGGAACTGGCCGATACGCCCCGGATCTTATGGGAATTCATGCAGCGTTTTGAGACGGTTCCGGTCGGTGACCGGCCGGGCCGGACGGCGCAGGGATTGTTTGGATACACTACATTCGATGCGGTACAATTCTTCGATACGATCAGATTTCGGAACCGGCGGGCGGGTGAGCGGGTTGATACGGATAGCCAGGCGGGTTCGGGGCGAGAGGCGGAGGGTAGTGCGGAAAGTCCCGGTGGATCGAATTTGCGGGGTAGCAGTGGGGAAAACGCGCCGATCCCGCTCATGCGTTACCGGTTATATCAGTATGTTATCGCTGTGAATCATTTCCGGGACGAACTGTATATCTGCGAGAACCGGATAGCCGGCCTGGAATCGGAGTTGCCGGTAGTAGAGTCGCTGATCAGGAGCAAGGATGTTCCGGTGTATCCGTTCCGGTTCCATGGCGAAGAGACTTCCAACATGACGGACGAGCAGTATAGAAAAATGGTGGAAATGGGGATCAGGAGCTGTCACCGGGGGGATGTTTTTCAGATTGTGCTTAGCCGCAGGTTCCAACAGTTATTTACAGGGGACGAGTTCAATGTGTACAGGGCCCTGCGCAATGTCAATCCTTCGCCGTATTTGTTCTTTTTCGATTACGGGGATTATAAGCTTATGGGTTCTTCCCCGGAGTCTCAGCTGATCCTGCAGAATGGGGAGGCTGTCGTACATCCGATAGCCGGAACGTTCAAGCGGTCAGGGGATGATGTTACGGACCGGCAGATGGCGGACAAGTTGTTAAAGGATGCAAAGGAGAATGCCGAGCATGTTATGCTGGTAGACCTGGCCCGAAATGATCTCAGCCGGTGTTGCGATGAGGTGAAGGTAAGTCAGTACCGTGAGGTCCAATATTATTCGCATGTGATCCATCTGGTCAGCGAGGTTCGGGGGAAACTCCGGGCAGGCTACAATCCCTTCGAGTTGTTGGCGACGACCTTCCCGGCAGGGACGCTGAGCGGGGCACCGAAGTTCAAGGCCATGGAACTGATCGACAGGTATGAGCCTACGGCCCGGAGCTACTATGGCGGGTGTATCGGAAGCATCGGATTCGACGGCAGTGTGAATCATGCGATCATGATCCGCAGTATGCTCAGCCGGAACAATACGCTTACATACCAGGCGGGTGCGGGGATTGTGGCGGCCAGTCAGCCGGAAAATGAATTACAGGAAGTAAACAATAAATTGGGTGCGCTCAAATCGGCTATAAACTATGCGAATTCTTGTTTTTGATAACTACGACTCTTTTACCTATAACCTGGTGCACCTGGTGGAAAAGATCCGGGGGCAAAAGGTCGATGTTTTTCGTAATGACCGGATACCGCTGGAAAAGGTGAAGGAATACGACAAGATCGTTCTTTCACCCGGGCCTGGTATCCCTTCCGAAGCCGGGCTGCTGCTGCCGCTGATCAGGGAATATGCGTCGACGAAGTCGATATTGGGTGTATGCCTGGGGCATCAGGCTATTGGCGAAGTGTTCGGCGGGCAGTTGGTGAACCTGAGTACGGTCTATCATGGGGTATCGACTCCGGTCCACATCATTCGCCCCGGGGAAGGGCTGTTTGAAGGACTGCCGGCGACACTGGAGGCGGGGCGTTATCATAGTTGGGTAGTCAGCCGTGAAGGGTTCCCGGAGGCGCTGGAAATTACGGCGCGTGACGACGAGGATATGATCATGGGGTTACGGCATCGCAGCCTGGATGTCCAGGGGGTGCAGTTTCATCCCGAGAGTGTGCTGACACCGAAAGGGGAGCAGCTATTACGAAACTGGCTGAAAAATTGACGGAATGAAAAAGATCCTGCAATATTTATTCGAGCATAAGACGCTGGCCAGGGAGCAAGCGAAGGAAATACTAACCCGGATATCGAAAGGAGAGTTCAATGATACGGAAATAGCGGCCTTTATAACGGTCTTCCTCATGCGCAGTATAACCATCGAGGAATTGCAGGGGTTTAGGGACGCGTTACTTGAATTGTGTGTGAAGGTCGATCTGAACGGGATGGAAACTGTCGATATCGTGGGGACGGGCGGTGACGGGAAGAATACGTTCAATATCTCAACCCTGGCCTGTTTTGTAGTGGCGGGTACGGGCAACAAGGTGGCCAAGCACGGGAATTACGGGGCCACCTCCATCAGTGGGGCTTCGAACGTAATGGAGCAACTGGGCTATAAATTCAAGAATGATACGGCCAGGCTGCGGCAGGAGGTAGAGATGGCGGGGATATGTTTCCTGCATGCGCCTTTGTTCCATCCGGCCCTGAAGACGGTGGGGCCTATCCGGAAGAATCTGGGCATCCGGACTTTCTTCAATATGCTCGGACCGATGGTCAACCCGGCCTCGCCGTCGACGCAGCTGGTAGGGGTGTACAACCTCGAGATGGCGCGCATTTATAATTACCTCTTGCAACAGACTGCGAGCCGGTTCACGATAATTCACGGCCTGGACGGGTACGACGAGATCTCGCTGACGGGAGACACGAAGGTGATCACCAACCGGGGTGAGCGGGTCATGACCCCGGAAGAATTGGGCAGGAGAATGGTAAATGCTGCCGATATTTATGGCGGTAATACGGTGGAGGAGGCGGCGAAGATCTTTTCACGCATCCTTAAGGGGGAAGGAAGCTGGGCGCAGAATGCGGTGGTGCTGGCCAATGCGGCGATGGCGCTGCATGCCACCGGAACGTATGCGGGGTATGAGGAGGCTTACTATTCAGCGGTGGACAGCCTGGAGAGCGGCCAGGCAAATGCCGCGCTGGAAAAACTAATATCATTGCAATGAACATTTTAGACAGCATTATCGCGCATAAGCGGACGGAAATAGCTGGGCGGAAGGCGGCGGTGCCGCTATCGGCATTGGAAAAAAGCTCCTTTTTTTTCCGTCCATCCCTGTCCCTGAAGTCGGCGTTGCGGGATGCGGGTTCGACGGGGATCATTGCGGAGTTCAAGCGGCGTTCGCCCTCAAAAGGGGTGATCAACGACAAGGTAGAGGTAGCGGAGGTGACGCGGGGATATACTGCAGGCGGAGCGGCCTGTTTGTCGGTGCTGACAGACCAGCGCTTCTTTGGCGGTAGTAATTCCGACCTGGTCACGGCGAGGGTGAATGAGATCCCTATTTTACGGAAAGAGTTTATTGTTGACGAATACCAGATTGTTGAGGCCAGGGCCATCGGCGCCGATGTTATTTTATTGATCGCAGCGTGTCTGACGCCGGCGGAAGTGAGAAGGCTGGCTGTCTTTGCCCGCGGGCTGGGACTGGAGGTATTGCTGGAGATCCATGGGGAAGAGGAGCTGGAGCACATCTGCGATGAGACGGCGTTGGTCGGGGTCAATAACCGGGACCTGAAAACTTTTACTGTGGACATCGAGCGGTCGATCCGGTTGAGCCGGCGGATCCCGGTCGGGAAGCTATTAGTCGCCGAAAGCGGCATCAGTAATGCGGAGACGATTGTCCGAATGAAGGGGGCGGGGTTCAAGGGGTTCCTGATCGGAGAAAGTTTTATGAAAGAAGCCGATCCGGCGGCTGCGTTCCGGCAGTTTGTCAGGGAACTACAGGAATGCGAACGGCATTCGATGGAAAAATAACTTATGAGAGTAAAAGTATGCGGGATGACCGAAATCGATCAGGTCAAGCAATTGGACGCCATGGGCGTGGATTTTGCGGGTTTTATTTTTTATCCTAAGTCTCCGCGGTATGTGGTCCGTCATCTGTCGGGGGAGCAGGTAAAAAAAGCAAAACTGCGGCTTGGAAAAGTGGGGGTTTTTGTCAATCCGACCTACGATGAGGTCATGCGGCAGGTCGAAAGCTATGGACTGGATATGGTGCAGCTGCATGGAGATGAGACGCCCCGCTTCTGCGAACAGCTGGCAAATTACATTACGGTCATCAAAGTTTTCCGACTGGGGGAGAACGATCCTATCGACTGGATTATCCGGCCTTACCAGGATTATTGCGATATGTTCCTCTTCGATACGGAGGGGGTCGGATATGGTGGGACCGGGAAGAAGTTCAACTGGGATGTCTTAAAGCCTGCGCGGATCGACAAACTGTTTTTCCTAAGTGGCGGGATCGAACCGGGAGATGTGGAGAAGCTGAAAACTTTTTCGCGTGAGCCGGTGGCAGCAAAATTTTTCTCCATTGATATCAACAGTAAGTTCGAACATAGTCCGGGCGTCAAGGACCTTAAGAAGATAAGGACGATGCTGGATGGGATCAAACGATAAGCCGCCGGAGGCACCACATTAAATATCATTGAACATGTCAATAGAATATCGAATTAAGCGCTTGGAGGAAGCGAGTTATCGCGCACCGGATGCGCAAGGGTATTACGGAAAGTTCGGGGGCGCCTTTATTCCGGAGATGTTATACCGGAATGTGGAGGAATTGCGGACGCGCTACCTGGAAATTATCCATGAGGCTGGTTTTCAGCGGGAGTACAGGATGCTTTTGAAGGACTATGTCGGCCGGCCTTCGCCTTTGTACCTGGCGGGCCGGCTCAGTGCGAAGCATAACACGAGGATTTTTTTGAAGCGGGAGGACCTCAACCATACCGGAGCGCATAAGATCAACAATACGATCGGTCAGATACTCCTGGCGCAGCGGCTGGGCAAGCGGCGGATCATTGCGGAGACAGGGGCGGGTCAGCATGGGGTCGCCACGGCAACGGTGTGTGCGTTAAAGGGCATCGAGTGTATCGTCTATATGGGAGAGAAAGACATTGAACGGCAAGCGCCCAATGTGGCGAGAATGAAGATGCTGGGTGCTCGCGTGGTACCGGCTACGAGCGGCAGCAAAACATTAAAGGATGCGACTAACGAAGCCATCCGCGACTGGATCAACCATCCCGTCGACACGCATTATATTATCGGCAGCGTGGTAGGGCCGCACCCTTATCCGGATATGGTTGCCCGGTTCCAAAGCGTGATCAGCGAGGAGACGAGGGTTCAGTTGAAGGAGAAGACGGGGAGCGAGCTGCCGACGCATGTGATCGCGTGTGTGGGTGGGGGTAGCAATGCGGCAGGAATGTTTTATCACTTTTTGGATGAAGGCAGCGTTGAGCTCATTGCGGTGGAGGCGGCGGGCGAAGGTATTCACAGCGGCAAGAGTGCTGCTACCACCCAACTGGGTAAGCCGGGTGTTTTGCACGGCTGCCGGAGTTACGTGATGCAAACAGAGGATGGCCAGGTGGTGGAACCGCATAGTATCTCCGCGGGGCTCGACTATCCCGGCATCGGGCCGTTGCATGCGAATTTGTTTGCAACCGGAAGGGCAACCTTTCTCAGCGCTACGGACAAGGAGGCGCTCGTCGCGGCGTTTGAGCTGACGCGGTTGGAGGGGATCATCCGGCGTTGGAGTCGGCGCATGCGGTGGCCGCGCTGGACCAATTGGAATTAAATGAAAAAGACACGGTCGTGCTTTGTCTTTCCGGAAGGGGGGACAAGGATATGGCGACATATATGCGGGCGATGGAGGACGGGACGATATGAGCCGGTTGAAGGAACTTTTCGAAAGGAAGCGATCGAAGGTGCTGAGTGTATATTGTACGGCGGGCTTTCCGCGGCTGGACAGTACGTTGGCGGTGATGCGGGCGTTGCAGGACAATGGGGCAGACATGATCGAGCTCGGGATGCCATACAGCGATCCGCTGGCTGATGGTCCGGTCATTCAGGCGAGCGGGAGCAAAGCGCTCGAAAATGGGATGTCGATCGCCCGGTTATTTGACCAGCTGAAGGAGATGCGAGCTTCGATCCGGGTTCCGGTTTTGCTGATGGGGTATCTTAATCCGATCCTGCAATATGGGATTGAACAATTTTGCGAAGCGGCGGCGGTGGCGGGGGTGGATGGGTTGATCCTGCCCGATCTTCCCATTTATGAGTTCGAGACGGAGTATGGGCCGGTGATCCGCAAACATGGGCTTGATTTCGTTTTCCTGGTTACGCCTGAGACGTCGGAGGAACGGATTCGAAAGGTGGATGTGTTGAGCACAGGCTTCCTATATGCGGTGTCGAGTTCCTCTACGACGGGAGGGAATCGGGATTTGGGCGATCAGGAGGCGTATTTTGCCAGGCTCGAAGGGATGAGACTGCGAAACCCGGTGCTGGTGGGGTTTGGGGTGCGGGACAGGAATAGTTGGGAGGCGGCATGCCGGCATACGCGGGGTGCGATCATCGGAACGGCGTATATCAGGGCGATAGACGGGGCGGCCGATATCGGCAAGGTTACGAAGGAATTTCTAGGTTCGATCTTATGAAGCTGGTGATCATCAAATACAATGCGGGCAATATTCGATCGGTGCTGTATGCCCTGGAGCGGATCGGCGCAAGTGCGGTCGTTACTGACGACCCGGCGGAGGTCAGTGGGGCGGACAAAGTAATCTTTCCGGGTGTAGGGGAAGCGAGCACGGCAATGGAATATCTGCGGGAACGCGGATTGGATGTGCTCATCCGGGGGCTGCGGCAGCCCGTGCTCGGGATCTGTCTGGGGATGCAGCTGATGTGTAGCTATAGTGAGGAGAATGGTACGGAATGTTTGGGGATATTCGGCGAGACAGTGAAGAAGTTCGCACCCATCGAGGCTTCGCTGAAAGTTCCGCAGATCGGCTGGAATAACATCTTTGAGTTGAAGAGCAAACTATTCGATGGGGTGGCCGAAAACAGCTATTGTTATTTTGTTCATGGCTATTACGCGGCGCTCGGCGACCATACTATCGCGAGGACGGACTATGTCCAACCATATAGTTCAGGGCTGCATCGGGACAATTTTTATGGGGTACAATTCCATCCGGAGAAGTCGGCGCAAACCGGTGAAAGGATTTTGAAAAATTTTTTGGCCTTATGAATATGGAGATTATTCCCGCGATAGATATTATCGATGGCAAGTGCGTCCGGCTTACGCAGGGAGATTATTCGCAGAAGAAGATGTATAATGAACATCCGCTGGAAGTTGCCCGGCAGTTTGAAGATGCAGGTTTGCGGCGGCTGCACCTCGTGGATCTGGACGGGGCGAAGGCGGGCGCGGTCCGGAACTGGAAGGTGCTGGAGACGATCGCGGGTAAGACCGGGCTTGTCGTGGATTTTGGCGGCGGGATCAAGAAGGCGGCGGATATCGATATCGTATTCAATTCGGGGGCCGCGCTGGCTACCGTGGGAAGTATAGCGGTGAAGGATGGGCCGTTGTTTGTGAGTTGGTTGCAGGAATACGGGGCGGAGCGATTTTTGCTGGGGGCTGACGTGAAGAATGAAAAGATCGCCGTCAGCGGTTGGCTGGAAACGACGGATCGCTGGGTATACGATTTCATCAGCGAATATATCGAGAAAGGAGTCCGGCAAATCTTCTGTACGGATGTGAGTAAGGATGGGCTGATGCAGGGGCCGGCGCTGGATCTGTATGCAACTATTATTGGAAAATTCCCGAAGCTGCATTTTATTGCCAGCGGAGGTGTCGGTGGAATGGATGACGTCCGGCGGCTAGAGGAGATTGGGTGTAAAGGGGTGATCATTGGCAAGGCCATTTATGAGGGACGGATAAGTTTAAAGGAGCTATGCTGACAAAACGCATCATACCTTGTTTGGATATTAAAGACGGTCGTACGGTAAAGGGCGTCAATTTCGAGAATATCCGGGACGCGGGCGATCCGGTGGAGTTAGGCGCGCTGTATGCGCAGCAGGGGGCAGATGAGTTGGTGTTCCTGGATATTACGGCGACGAATGAAAAACGAAAGACGCTGCGGGACCTCGTGACCAGGATTGCTCATCACATCAATATACCATTCACCGTGGGCGGCGGGATCAGTAGTATTGAGGATGTGCGGTTGCTTCTGCAAAGTGGGGCGGACAAGATATCCGTCAATACGTCAGCCTTCCGGCGGCCGGCGCTGATTGGCGAGCTGGCGAAGGAATTCGGCAGCCAGTGTGTCGTGCTGGCCATCGATACGCAAATGGAAGAGGCCGGGAAGTGGTATGTCTATCTGAATGGTGGGCGGGTTCGCACGGAGGTGCGGTGTATCGATTGGGCACGGGCGGGTGTCGAAAGCGGAGCGGGGGAGATCCTGCTAACATCGATGAATAATGACGGGACCAAACAGGGATTTGCGTTGGATATCACGCGGGAGCTTGCGGAGTCATTGCCTGTCCCTGTGATTGCATCCGGGGGCGGCGGGGTCCCTGAGCATTTTGCAGCTGTACTTGGCCCCGGGAAGGCGGATGCGGCCTTGGCTGCCACCATCTTTCACTACAAGGAGATCACGATCCCGGAATTAAAGGGATATTTGCGGGAGGAGGGGATAAATGTGAGAATTTAAATTTTTATAATATGACAATATTGGAAGTTAATTTTTCAAAATATGCGGATGGGTTGGTGCCGGCTATCGTGCAGGATTGCGTGACCGATAAGGTGCTTATGCTGGGTTTCATGAACCAGGAGGCTCTTGACAAAACGCAGGTGGAGGGTAAGGTAACGTTCTACAGCCGGTCGCGCAGGCAGCTGTGGACAAAAGGTGAGGAAAGCGGGAATTATCTGGTGTTAAAGGGAATTGCGGTCGACTGTGACCAGGATACGCTGCTGATCAAGGCGTTGCCATTGGGGCCGGTCTGTCACACGGGGGCGGATACCTGCTGGAATGAGAAGAATCACCGGGAGGATTTCCTTGTGCGTCTGGAGGAGATCATTGAAAGCCGCCGTCGGGAGGCTGCGCCGGAGGGGTCATATGTAGCCGGTCTTTTCAGCAAGGGGATCAACAAGATAGCCCAGAAGGTAGGAGAAGAAGCGGTCGAACTGGTCATCGAAGCAAAGGATCATGACGATGAGTTGTTCCTGGATGAGGCGGCCGATCTTTTGTTCCACTATCTCATCCTTTTGAACGCAAAAGGTTATAATTTGCAGGATGTGGTAGACGTCCTGCAACGACGTCACAACCGGAAGTAGTTGGCACTTTCAGAGGAAAGTGCAGGCATTAAATGGTGTTCAAATAAAAAATTATGAAGTTATTTTTTGCGGTGGTGCTGTTGATGCCACTGTTTGCGTTAGCGCAAAATACTGCCGAGCCTCATTTTGTTATCGACGGACGGGTTTCGGGAGTTCCTGATAGTACGGGTGTTTATGTCTCGGATGCCTCCAACCCGATGGATACGGTAGCCAGTGCGATGGTGAAGGGCGGTGCATTTGTTCTGGCCGGCCATGTGAGCGAGCCCAATATTTACTTTGTGAATTTCATGGCTGCCAGGAAGAAGATCCCGTTGTTCATCGGTAATGATAAGATGAGCATGAGCGGTACGATCGAAGATCTGAATGGGATTAAAGTGACAGGTTCGCCTTCCAATGATGATTTCATGGAATTTCAGTCGACCTTCAACCCCTATTTCGTCCGGCTCAACGCGGCGATGGGGATGCTGCGCAGTCCGGAGGGGGCTAGTAAGCAGGATTCACTATACCGCGTCTTCCATAGCCTGACCGATACGGTCTTCGCTGTGCTGGATGGATTCCTTCAGAAGCGGACGAATTCCTATGTTTCAGCCTTTGCGCTGATTGTCGTCAATCAGTTGACGGAAGATGTGGCGGGGCAGGACCGGCGGCTGCATTCACTTTCTGCGGCCGTGCGGCAGGGATATTATGCGCAAAACCTGCAAAAGCAACTGGATGATGCGAAGGTCGGTGCGATAGGTACGGACGAGATCGATTTTACACAAAACGACACATCCGGGCATGCGGTGACCTTGTCATCATTCAAGGGGAAATATGTGCTGGTGGATTTCTGGGCGAGTTGGTGCGGGCCATGCAGGATGGAAAACCCAAACGTCGTCTCGACCTATTATAAGTTTAAGAATAAGAATTTCACGGTGCTGGGGGTAAGCCTGGACAAGGCAAAGGAGCCCTGGGTCGCAGCGATCAAGAAGGACGGATTGACGTGGACGCAGGTCAGTGATTTGAAATATTGGTATAATGAGGCGGCGGCGAAATATCATATTCAGGCGATCCCTCAGAACCTGTTGGTCGACCCAAATGGCAAGATCGTCGCGCGTAACCTGCGTGGTCCGGATTTGCAGGCGAAGCTATGTGAATTATTGGGATGCAATTAATATAGTGCGGCCCCGCCGGAGGCGGGGCCGCTGTCTTTAGTTGATATCCTTGCCCTGTTCGAGGACAGGGATCAGCCTACCGATATTATCTTTATTGCCCTGGTCGGGCGCCTGGGCCTGGGCTTTCTTAAGGTAATCCAATGCTTTCTTGTAGTCGCCTGTGGCGGAATAGCCGCGGGCAAGCCCCATATTGGTGGTGAACTCGTTCGGATGGCGGTCATAGTTCCCTTTGAATGCCGCAAAGGCGTCCTGGGTCCGCTTCTGCCTCAGGAGCTGCCGGGCATATAGATGGACTTCCTGAACGGAGCCAAGGGGTATCGCCTCTTTCATGAGGGCGTCGGCGTCGGCGGTCTTTCCCTGGAGGGTGAGAATTTGTGCTTTCGTCGAAAGAGTTTGGAAATTCTTCGTACCGCCCAGGTTTGGGTCGATGGCTTTATTGGCCCAGGCGAGGCCTTCATCCAGGTCGGTGTTGCGTTGAGCGCACCACTGGGCGGCTTGCATCCAGTTCTGCCAGTTGAAAGCTTTTTCACCGACCAGCTCACGGCGGAAAGAGGCCAGTTGGGCTTTCTCGTAATCTACTTCCACCTTGAACGGGATGCTGAGCTTTTCCCACTGAAGGGTAATCGTGGCGGAGTTTTCTTTCTGGTCGGTAAACTCGTAGCGCAGCCATTCGACCTCGTTGTCGAGGGGCACGGGTTTTACTTTTACCCGCAGCACGTCTTCCTGGGGGTTATAGAAAAAAGCGCCCCAGGCTGTATTGGTGCGGGAAAAAATCACGGTTGACTGCGACGGGTCATAGGCGATGAATAGTCCGTATTTGCCTGCCGGCAGTGGTTGTCCTTCGACCATAACGTCGCTGCTGAACTCGATGGTGGTGTTCTCATTCGCACCAGCCCGCCAGGGAACGGCTTTGGTGTCGCCGAGGCCCTGTTCGGTAAAGCCTACGGGGATCAGCTGCCCCCAGATCTTACCCTCCCGGCCCTTGACACCTGGCCGGCTGTAATTTATCGTTACATCGGTGATGCCTATGCGCTCGGTGAGGGAGGCCTTTTTATTGCCGCCGTCCGGCAGGGTGGTGAGTTGGGCTTTCGAATAAGGGACAAAGGCAAATTGTAAGATGGCCAGCCACAGGCCGGCGCTCAGTCCTTTTTTCATGTCGGTTCTTTTGGTGAATGGATGGGATGTCAGTGGGTCAAAAGTACTATTCGGGGATATGAGGGGAAGTGATATTACACCGGAGGCAGATAACCGGGATGTGAAGCAGGGGAGTGGTGCTGCTGTGAGAAAGCGTTGAAAGAAACAGCCGAAGCGTTTAAAATGGCTTAAATTACAATCGAAACCTGAAGAACTCATCTTTTGAAGAAATTGCGAGATAAATTAAGAAACCATGAAAAAGATCCTTTTGTTCTTCACTTTAACTTTATGCTTTAGTTATGGAGCATTTGCTCAGTCAGACAACCGCGATTTGATTTTAGTAAATAAGTTGAAAGACTATTTTTCCACTTATGATCCGGAGAGGGCCTATTTATAATTTGACAGACCTTATTATGCAGCAGGGGATACAATTTTGTTTAAGGCTTATGTAACCGAAGGCGGGCATCATAAGCTCTCCGGGTTAAGCGGGGTATTGCATGTAGATTTAATAAATACTGAAAACAAAATCGATCAATCGATAAAGTTGCGACTTGACAGCGGGGTTTGTTGGGGCGACTTCGCATTACCCGATTCATTACCCACAGGGAATTACCGGATAAGGGCATATACACAGTGGATGCTGAATTCAGGTGAGCTGGATTTTTTTGATCAACCTATCGCGGTCGGGTCAATAATTAAGCGGGTTATTACGGATAGCGGGATGAAACAACGGCTGCATGTGATAAGAAGTCAAGCTGACATACAGTTTTTCCCGGAGGGGGGAACCCTGGTTGAAGGTATCGAGGCAAAAGTGGCTTTCAAAGCGATCGGTATAAACGGACTTGCCATTGATGTAAAGGGAGTAATATTTGACAGGTTGGACAAACAGATATGCGCATTTGAATCATCACACCTGGGCATGGGATATTTTTTTTTAAAGCCTGAAAGGGGCAATGCTTATAAAGCAAAGCTTACTTTTTCGGATGGGACTCAAAATATAGTTGATCTGCCAAAGCAGGAAGCATCCGGAATATCTCTATCGCTTATCAATGATTCAATTTCAACAGTCGGTATCCTGATAGCAGCAAATGAAGCTTATTACAAGGCTAACAGGAACAAAGATTTTTTATTGGTTATTTATTCCGGTGGGAAAGCGATGACCTATAGTTCCAAACAGGAAGATCCGATAGTTACTCTTGACATTGAAAAAAAATTACTTCAAACGGGCGTTTCTAAGATCACTTTATTTTCGCCGGATGGAGAACCTTTGTGTGAACGTCTGTTATTTGTACAAAACAACGACCTCCTTGGATTGCAAATTCGCGCGAACAAAACCGGATATCGAAAAAAAGAGAAGGTAAGCCTGGTCCTGAACGCAATCAGCCCAACCGGCTCATCCATTGACGGGCATTTTTCATTGACAATAACCAATGAAAGTAAAGTGCCGGTGAATGAAAATAATGAAAGCAATATAGAGACCAATCTACTGCTTACATCGGATCTTAAAGGCTATGTGGAGCAGCCCGGCTACTACTTCAATGATACCGGTGAAGACGTCAGGAGGAACCTGGATCTCTTAATGCTAACTCAGGGGTATCGAAATTTTGAATGGAAACAAGTGTTGCGTGATAATACTTCAGTTTTAGCCTTTCAACCTGAAAAAGGACTGGAGATCAATGGGAGAATAACGAACCTGTCAAATAAGCCAATAGCAAATGGAACAGTTACGCTTATCCCTTCCAAGGGCGGGGCACTGGTAAGCTGCAAATCGGATAGTAAAGGCTTGTTTCACTTTTCGAACCTTGTTTTTTTTGATACCACCCATATTGTTTTAAGCGCCGTAAACTCAAAAGGAAACAACACGACCAAGATAACTTACATTAATACGAACTATGAATCGCCGGTGGTTATTGATCTGCCCTATACGCTGCCAATCTTGGAAGATACCGGAATGTCTATTTACCTTGGGATAGCACAGAAAGGGCATGACGAATTTAATAACTTTGGTCCCGGCAAGGGTAAATTGTTAAACCCGGTGACGGTAAAGGCTGTAAGGCAAGATGATCATTACCGAACGCAGAGCCTGGTCGGCGCCGGTTTTGCTGATCAGGTAATGCATGCCGATGACATCGAAAGGGTAGGGGGCCTATTGTCAACGAGTTTAAATGGGAGATTGCGGGGGGTCAGTTTCCTCGGTGGCATTCCTTATCTTACGTCTTCGATTCAAAACAGTAGTATTACTCCTGCGGGCCCCATGTTACTGGTTATCGATGGTGCGGAAATTAAACCCGACGTAAACTTTAATATTGATTTTATTTCTTCACCTCAGGTAGAAACGGTCGAAGTGCTTAGGTATGCCAGTGCGGGTATTTACGGCATGGACGGAGCAAACGGCGTATTGGTCATTACCACCAAGGATGGCAGCGAAGCCAATAAAGATATTGCGTCTATAGGGATTTTGCCTATTGCTCCGATAGGATTTTACAAAGCAAGGACATTTTATTCCCCAAAATATGATCATGCCAATGGAGATTCAACGGGACCGGAGCTGCGCGCAACCATTTATTGGAACCCGGAAATAAGAACGGGTAAAGATGGGAGTGCCATTTTAGACTACTATAATGCTGATGATAAGGGGATATACAAAGTAATAGTTGAAGGTGTAGATAGAGACGGCAATATAGGGAGGCTGGTTTATAGATATAAGGTTGAATAATTATCTGCGAATTATCACTTCAGTTGACGTTGATAAAGCTGGATGGAATTTTCGTAACCCAGATAGAGCGCATCGCAGATCAGGGCGTGACCGATCGACACTTCTTCGAGGCCGGGGATATGCTGAGCAAAATATCGCAGATTTTGGAGGTCGAGGTCGTGACCGGCGTTGAGACCCAGACCCAGCTGACCTGCGCGGTTGGCGGCGGCACGATAGGGGGCTATAGCACGTTCGGGATCGGCAGGATATTCCCGAGCGTAAGATTCGGTGTACAATTCGATCCGATCGGTGCCGGTTTCCGCCGCGCCTTCGACCATTGCGATGACGGGATCGACGAACAGCGAGACCCGGATACCGGCATCCTTGAAACGGCGGACGGTCTGAATGAGATAGTCTTTGTGCCGGATCGTATCCCAGCCGTGGTTGGACGTGATCTGGTTGAGCGCGTCCGGGACAAGCGTCACCTGCGTGGGGCGTACATCGAGCACGAGGTCGACGAATTTTTGCTCCTGGGAATTGCCCTCGATATTGAATTCGGTAACAATGATCTTTTTAATATCATGGACATCCTTATAACGGATATGGCGCTCGTCGGGCCTTGGGTGAACGGTTACTCCGTCCGCGCCGAACCTTTGCGCATCTATCGCGGCCTTGACGACGTCGGGATTATTGCCGCCCCGGCTATTGCGGAGCGTGCCGAATTTGTTGATGTTTACGGAGAGTTTCGTCATGCCCCAAAAATAACAAAACGGGGTGGAACCCGGTTGGGCGAAGGCCAGAAGTTAGGGGCATAAAAAAAGGACAGCTTAGTGTCCTTGAGTGTTTTATTGTTTGATCAACATTGTTTGATAAAGCACGTCGCCGTCAACCGTCTTGATGTCCAGTTGATATTGGCCGGCAGCCAGGGACTGCAGGTTATCGAGCGATACGCGATTAAGCCCTTGTTTCAGACCTGCGCCCATCATTCGGACGATCCTGCCGGGACCGAGGTCGGCGAGGAGAATGATGCAATCGAGGGGTTCTTCGCAGGTGACTTCCAGGATAATAAAGTGATCAAAGGGATTCGGGAATACCGAAATCTCAGTAGTCAGGACCATTGTGCTTACGGTTTGGGATTTATCTGTGTTGGTCGGGGTGTACTTTGGTCACCACCCTTACCGGTATCAGCGCCGGCATTTTTTCCCGGGAGAAGGTAAAAGGCAAAAACAGAGCTTTGATTAGGTTGTTTAGGGTCTTCATAGTTGCGCGGTTTTCCTTTAACGTGACCAATATATTGCCAGAAAATAACTTATTGATTAACAATAAATTACGAATGTCCGCCCGAGAGGTTTGTCCCAAAATGGGAAGTTTGCGGATGTTTTGGGAAATAAATGCGGACTTCTACTAAGAATCATTGCGAAAAAGCGCAAATATGGAAGAAGCCGGAAAGGGGTGGGTTAGAACCGGCCCACCAGTTTGAGATTGACCAATCGGGGGGTCAGCCGTTGCGGGATAGCGTAAGTGGTGTTGGAGAAGTCTTTGATAAGCATATAGGAGATGGTGTTGGCGCGGTCGATAAGATTAAAGACTTCAAAGGTCGCCCAGATATTTTCAAAATTCCGAAAGGGGTTATGACTTCGCCGGTTGCTCTTCTCGCTATCCAGCAGCAGCGCACTGAACCCGATGTCGATCCGGATATAAGGGTCGATGGTCAGGTCGCCGCGGTAGCGAAGGTCACCAGGGATATTGAAAGGCAAGTTGCTGCCGTAAAGCAGGTTCAGGAAGGCCTTCAGGTTTTTGTTGGTGGGAAGATAATCCTGCAGGAACAGGCCAAAGGTAAAGAGCCGGTCGGTTGGTCTTCGCACCCAGCCGGCCCGGGTGAGGGTGCTGTCGGTCGGTTGATGGAGGCTGTCCAGCGTGTAGGTATAGTAGCTGGTGTCGATCTTCTCCATTGATCGCATAAAGCCCAGGCTGATCCAGCTTTCTGCGTCTTTTACCAACTGGCCGAACAGCCGGAATTCGACACCGGTCGCGTAGGCCCTGGCATCATTGAGGCCAAAGTATTGAATATGGACGTTGTTGATGTCGTACGGGTCGACCCGGGTCATAGATTTGTAGTAGGCTTCGCTTGTTAGCCGGAAGGGGCGGTCGCCCAGGTGAAAGTTTCGGTCGAATCCTACAACTGCCTGCCAGCTGCGCTGGGCTTTAAGGGCGGTATTGAGCGTACCGTTATAGCGGACCATCTCGCGGAAGAATGGCGGCTGATCATAGATGCCGAGTGCCGCGTGATAGACAATATCTTTGGTGGAATGGCGGGGCTTCCAGGAGGCGTTCAGCCGCGGCGACAACAGAAATTCACGGTTGAGGGTATTGTAATTATAGCGTAGTCCGCCCTGAAGGGTAAAGGCGCCGGAGTCTGCAAACAGGATATTATCCTGGATGAAGCCCGTCAGTCGGGTTGTGTTGAGTGTATCGGTGGATTTGGCGACGCTGTTGATGCCGGGAATACCCGGTTCATACGGGAGTGAATAACCTGCGGAATCCTGGTAGGTCCATTCGTCGATATGGTCGTGAACAACCTGTCGTTCGGCGCTGACGCCCCACTGAACATAGTGATGATGTAGTTCGAGATATCCTTTATGGGTGAGATTCCATACGGCGATGTTCAGCTGGTCCCGGGCGAAATTCTGATAAACGCCGGCGCCGAGGGGGTTGACGATCTGACCGAAGGTGGCGCTGCCCTGATCGAAATCACGCTCCCCGAAAAGGTAGTCGCCAATAATGTCATAGTTCTGCACTTCCTTGTCTTCGAATCCGGAAGCCATCCATTTCAGGCGGAGCCTGTCGTTGACAACCTGGATATAGGACAGGCCGAGCATATTGGTCTGGTAGGCATCTTTCTCCTGACCCTGGAAGTTCACGTCCAGTCCCAGATTGGCTGTAAAATACGGAGAGAAGATCGAGGAGGTAAGCTGTTCCGACTGCGGGAGGAGGTGGAAGCGGGTTTGAGAGAGAGTGCCCAGCAGTTCCAGGTGGTCGCGGGAATTAAGTTGCCAGGTCAGCAACCCCTGGATATCTGAAGAGGAGGGAGCGTAGGTGCCTTTTGTCTCCTGGGTGCTAAGGAGGCTACCATCGGTCCGGTTGCGTGCTCCGACCAGGTAGGTGAATTTGCCATTCGCGCTGACGCCTTCGAGGTGAAGTCCCTGCTCGAGTATGCCAAGGTAGACAGAACCGCCGAAACTTGTCGGCCTGCGGTATTGGATGTCAAGGGCAGATGACATTTTATCTCCATAGCGGGCCTGGAAGCCGCCGGTATAGAAACTGACGCTGCGGGTTAGTTCGGGGTTGATGAAGCTAAGGCCTTCTTGTTGGGCGTTATTAACAAGGTAGGGTCGGAAGACCTCAAAATCGTTTACGTAGATCAGGTTCTCATCATAGTTGCCGCCGCGAACGGAATACTGTGAGGTCAGCTCGTTGTTGGAGCCTACAAGGATCTTGATAAGGCTTTCGATCCCGCCGGTAGGCGTGGGGATATTGATGGCATCCCTTGGGTTGATCCTGATCAGGCTTGCTTCCCGGGCGGGCTGCTGGTCCGACACGGTGACGGGCGCCAGGGTTTTGCCCCCTCTTTCCATGCGCACGACGATGTGTTCCTCTTCCTTCTCATTTAGCAGGAAGTTGCGTTGTTCCGGCCGGTATCCGGTAAAGGAAAACACCAGGGCGACGGCTTTTTCGGCTTCCACCCGGACGCGAAAATCGCCGGAATCGGAGGTCACGATGCCGGACTGACGGCCGAGAATGGTCACGGAGACACCGGCAAAGGGATGGTCGTTCTCGTCGATTACCCTGCCGGTAATGAAAGCGGACTTTTTTTGGGCAAGGGCCGGCTGCGCCAGCATTAGCAGAGGCAGGAGGGCTGCAAGTACGACTTTCAAGAATAGTTAGTTTAAGACGTATAGGGAACGCTCAATCGGAATATTTAAGTGTGTGGATGGTGGCTTTCGGATCTTTTGCGTGGAAAACGGTACTTCCGGCCACGAGCACGTCGGCGCCGGCTTTAACAATATAGGAGGCATTCTCCAGCGTGACACCGCCATCGATCTCGATGAGGGTCTTCAGTCCGCGGTCATGGATCATCCGTTTCAGGTTGCGGATCTTTTGGAAGGTATGCGGGATGAACTCCTGTCCGCCGAAGCCGGGGTTAACGCTCATGATCAGCACGGTATCGAGGTCCTGCAGGATATCGCTTAGCAGATCGACGGGTGTTGCGGGGTTCAGTGCGACGCCTGCAGCCATCCCCAGGGATTTGATCTGCTGGATATTGCGGTGCAGGTGGCGGCAGGCCTCATAGTGGACGGTAAGGCGGTTGGCGCCTGCCTCCCTGAAGGCTTCGGCATATCTTTCAGGCTCTTCGATCATCAGGTGGACGTCACATTGCTTCGTCGTGGCAGTCCGGATCTGGGCGATCACAGGCAGGCCGAAACTGATATTCGGTACGAACCGGCCGTCCATGACGTCGAGATGGAGCCAGTCGGCGTCACTCTCATTGAGCATATTACATGCTTCTTCGAGGCGAAGGAAATTGGAAGCCAGCAGTGAGGGGGCCAGGAGTGCCATAGTTGTATAAAGTGTATAAATATAGTGATATAAAATAATTTACTGTAAACGTTTGATACGGTCTGCCGCTTCGGTAAAATCCTTGTCGAGCGCCAGCGCCTGGCTATAATAAGTGATCGCCTGGGCCTTATTTCCGGTGGCTTCATAGCAGCGGCCGATCCAGAAATAGCCGTCAGCGTAAGTTTCCTGCACTCTAACCGTCATTTGGAACGATTGCAGGGCCTGCTGATATTCTTTTTGTTTGAAGAGGGCGATACCTTTTTCGAGATAGGCATCGGCGAATTTCCAATCGCGGCGGATGCAGGAGTCGAACTGAACGATGGCCTTTTTATATTGTCCGGTATTGGAAAAAAAAATGCCCTTTATAAAAAAGGGGTCCAGCAGTTCGCGGGCAGAGTCTTTGCGGAGGATGGCGTCGCAAATGGCGAGGGAGGCGGCATCGCGGTTCTCTGCATACAGGTGGGCCAACTCCAGGCCATAGGTGTTAACCGGAGTGATGGTATATGCTTTTTTAAGGGCGAAGATGGCGTTTGCGGTGTCACCATTCTTTTCCAGCAACAAGCCTTTTTCATACCACGCATCGAAATTGAGGCTGTCAGTCCGAAGGATGCTGTCATAGACGCTGATGGCGTCCTGCATTCGGTTGGATTGGGTATAAAGCTCCGCCTGCATCGCGGGGAAGGCAGCATTTGCGGGGAATCGTTTCCTGCAGTCCTGCAGCAACCGGACGGCATCTCCGATCCGGCCGATGATGGTCAGCGTGGAGGCGTATCGCGCGCCGGTCGTCTCATCCGGCCTAAGCTCCCAGGACCGGCTATAGTCCGCTGCGGCGAGCTCGTGCTGGCCATTATGAGATAGGAGCTCGGCCCTTCTGAAATAGAGCCCTGCCTGGTCGGATACCAGCCGCTTTTGGATGCTGTCTGTCAGGGAGGCATAGGGTGGGTGGGTGAGGATCGCTGCCCTTTCCTGGTCTTTCCCGTTCCTGTTCCCATTGCAAGCGATCATGCCAAGGGCTATACAGCAAAGCGATACAAAGAGGTTCTTCAACGATTGATCCGTCATGGGACAAATCTAAGAAACTTTAGCTGTACGGAAGCAACAATGCGGTTCCTATAGAAGCAGCAGGGGGAATGACGCAGTGCGGTCTGCCAGGACAGTTTGGACGATGACGGTCGTACCTGTCGAAAGCTGTGAAGGCAGCCGGACCGGATAATTGGTCTGGCCCTGCAACGTCGTGCGCATGACCAGCTGGCCCGTCAATGTATAAATGTTCAGGATGAACTGACCGGTAGAAGGGACGGCGATATTGAACGCATGGCCGGCTGCCGGGTTCGGATAGATCCTGATCGCGGTGGTTGTCGGAGCCAGCGTGACCGAACTGATGCCGGAGTAAATTGTCGCGCCCGATTGATCTACGCGGGCAATGCGATAATTGTCGACGCCTGCCGGAGCGACAGCGTCTTCGAAGTGATAGCTGCCCGCAGCATAACCATTTGCGTCGATTGTCGCGAGTGTAGTCCAGTCACCGCCGGCCGTGCTCCGCTGAACGAGGTAATGATCTGCCGGGGCAGGTTGCGGATCCGACCAGGAAAGGTTAACTGCATTGTCGCCGGCAGGACTGGCCGTAAGTTCGAGGTCGGCGATGGCAAGTACCGTACAAGCTACAGCGCCGGCTGCGTTCATCGTGGCGCAGCCATAAACGAAGTCCGGTTTGCAGGCGTTTTCGCCGGCGCCGCCGCAACTGATCGTATTGGTGTTGATCGAATAAGAATTTGTGCCGCCTTTGAAATTGTTGCTGCCGGAAGTAAAGTAATTATTGTGACCGGAGATGGCCAGGGTCGAAGTATCCAGCACCTTCAGGCCATTTTGAATGGTGATGCTCGCCGTGCTGGTAGACGCCTGACCGATCGTCACGTAGCTCCCGGTCTGGATCGTCAGCGAACCGGCCGTGATCGAAGTCGTATCGTTCATTTGGACGGTGGACGACGTGAAGGTAAGTCCATTCGTCGGTGCAAGCGATGCGGCATTGTTCATGGTGACTGAGCTCGAAGTGAATGTCGAAGAACTGCTTTTCATATAAGCGGTGTTGCTCATCGTGAGGGTAGTATTCGACATGGTCAGATTGCCATTGGTAGAGTCGTGGGCCGAACCGCTCATAGTAATGATGTTGCCGGTCGCCCCATTGGCGTTTGCGGTGATGCTGCTGCCAGCCAGATATCCGCCGGTCATAGTCACGGTATCACCCGCCAGGGTTATGGAACTGCCGGTAGAGATCTTCCCGGCAGAGGTGATGGATCCGCCGGTAATGGACATGGCGCCCGACGAAGTAAGGGAGCTGGTGCTGTTCATCGTAATATCGGTGCTGCTGATCGTCATTCCTCCGGACGAATTGAAGGAAGTACTGCTGCCATTCATTATTATTGTGCTGCCGGTGACGGTTGTCGAGGTTACATTCAGGCTGCCATTGCCGCTAAGCGTCACCGCGGTGTTAGTAAGCGTGGTACCGTTGCTCCCTATGTATGCCTTGCCGTGGATCCTGTCGTCCGTCAAGGTAACGCTGATGTATTGGGTCGTCGCGTTAACCGCGAGAGAGCTATTGGAAATAGTCGTGCCGCCCGAGCCATAGGTCAGGGCGGCGTTTATTGCTACACTATCGCCGGAGAAATTCATGCTGTTGGGGCTAATCGCCTCATTGATGAGGACGGTGTCGTTGTCGAATGAATTGGTGCCGTTCATTGTAACGGAACCGCTGGAGAATATGACCGTGCCGCCATTGAAGGTACAATTAGAGCAGGAGATATTTGAGTTCACGGTCAGAATCACTCCGGGGCTGAGGTTGATGGTGCAACCGCTGCAGGAAGACAGAGAGCCAAAGGCTGTCGTGGTCTCGCTGGCCGTGATATTATACGTTTGGGCGTTGACCGCCAGACTTGAGGCGATAAATGATGTGATGGTTATCAGGCGTGTAAGTAAGGGTCTCATCGGGTTTGGGTCTTTGCTTTTTAATAGATATAGGATGCCCGGTTAGTGTAAAAATGGTGCCGTTTTGATAACTAGTTGAAAGACAGACTAAAAAGCCTAAGTGCTTTCATTTACACGTTCCCATTGCCGGAAATTATTCCCGCGGGGCCGGACATTGGACGGGCTGTTGTAGATTTGGGTCATGTCTATCATATTGCTACTTCACAGTCTTCTTCGTTGGGTAATCCTCATTCTTTTATTGGCTGCGATCCTTCAGAGTTATTCCGGCATGAATTCAGGCCGGCCTTTTTCCAGAGGGGATCGCAAGTTGGGTTTGTACCTGTTGATCAGCGCGCATACGACTTTCCTGCTTGGGCTGGTGCTGTGGCTCTTTGGCCCGTTCGGTCTTGCGCTGGCGCGGGACAACGGGATGGGTGCGGTGATGAAAAATGCGGTTATGCGGTACTGGGTGGTGGAGCACTTCTTCGGGATGCTGATCGCCATCGTGCTGATCACAGTCGGCCGGGGGGTGGCCAAAAAGAATATTCCGGATGGGGCTAAGTTCAAACGCGCGTTCTGGCTGTTCCTGGTAGCGTTGATCATCATCCTGGTCACCATCCCCTGGCCGTTCCGGGCGGGGGTGGGAAGGGCCTGGTTGTAGGACCGGATCGATACGGCAGGTGCCGGTAATGCGGATACCCGAGATAAAGTAAAGCCGCCACGGTATTCCGTGGCGGCAATTTTTTGTCAGGGCCAACGATCTTTCAGTTTCAGGCTTGAGGGATCGATCAGAACGGAATCATTTGGACGGATTTCACACTTTTGGGTTTGTCCCTGGCATTACCAGGTTTTTCGGATGATGGATTACGGTTTTGCCTTTTCGGATAGCGGATGAGGCTTGGGTTCTCAAGGATGTTGGACAGGGGTTCTTCAGGTTACGGATTAAAATACGGGTCTTACGGTTTGGATTTGGGTTTTCAGGGTTAGGATGTGGATTTTCGGGAGTGGATTTTCAAGGATCGATTGGAAGTTGATACTGGATTTGGACGTTTGGTTTTTCGGATTCGGACATCACTGTTTTGCTGGTACAAAGATGTAAAAGAGAAAGAGGGGAGTGAAACTTTTTCGACTAAGGGGCGGTTTCGCCCGACGAAAGCAGGAAATGCCCGACGAGCGGATTAAACCCTGGCCCCGGGCACGGGCATTACAGGATGTTCAAGCGGGCCTCCAGGTCTTCTTTATGGCCTTTCCCGATGGGGATCTGATTTCCCAGGATATAGATGGTATTTCCGCGGATATCGTCGATCTTACTAAGGTTGACAATATAGGAGCGATGGACTTTGAGAAAGGTCTGGCCGTTTAGTTTCTCTTCCATATTTTTCAGCGTGCTATAGGTCACGTAATTCTTGGCAGGCGTGACGAATTTGACATAGTCGCGCATGCTTTCGAGGAAAAGGATATCATCCTTCCGAACCTTTATCAGTTTATCGTCCGCCTTTATGAAGAGGAACTCGGTGTCGGCAGGAGGTGCAGCGGAGGCCGGCTGGGCGGGAGCGGCTTCGGCGGACTGTTGTTGCAGTTTGTCGATAGCTTCCACGAAACGTTTGTAGGTAAAAGGCTTTTTCAGGTAATCGTTCACGTGATACTGAAAGGCATTGAAGGCGTATTCTGTCTTTGAAGTCGTCAGGATGATCATGGGAGAATAGGTGAGCCGGTCCAGCAGGTCGAACCCGTTGGCACCGGGCATTTCCACGTCAAGAAAGAGAAGGTCCACTCTTTCCCGGTCGAGGAAATCGAGGGCGTCCGCCACATTGAGGAAATGCCCTTTGACTTCGACGAGGTCGCTTTTTTCGCAGAACTTCCGGAGGAAGTCCGCCGCGATCTGGATGTCTTCTACTATAATGCACGAAAGTTTCATGTCCTTGATCCAAATAAACGATCCTCAAAACCGATAGGTCAATAATTAATCCGTTTCTCCATTAAAAAGTCTGAGCCTGGCAAATTCCTTTTCTATGACGTGCTGAGCCCTTTCTTTCCTTTGAATGAGAAGGATATAGTCCACCCGCAATTCTTCCGGACTATTAACGGAACATTTGTTCTCGAATTGTTGACAAAGCTCCTGAAGATCGGTAAAACCGACATAGCCGAACAAGGTTTTGCAGGTGTGGACGCTTGTTCCCAGGATGGGAAGATTCCTATTGTGGTAAGCCGTTTCTACACGGTCCCAGTATACCGGAAGATCTTTGAGGAAATCTTCAAAGACGGCTTCTGCGTATTTGGTATCGCCCTCGAAGAGTTCTTCGAGGAAAGAGGAGTTAAGGTTTTCGTCGAAGACGAACGGGGGTCGGATTTTTTGCATATCTGCAATTTTTGTATTCGCTAGGCGTTAGGTACTTACAACATTTTCAATCGATAGCAGCGTCCCCAAATTGGGGACAACTTTATCCAGACGGGAAAAACTCCCAATTTATTGTTCAAAAATCCATATTGTCATGAAAAATTTTAGACCCTTAATCCTTTTGACCGTTACCATTGGGATGATCGCCGTTTCTTTTCCGGCGCAAAGCCAGGTGAATTGCAGCCTGATGCAGGTCAACAATGCAGCGGGCACCGCTCATGTCAGCAATATGAGCTATTGGTTCGGGGTGATGGAATTGCCTTTCCTTTTTATTGCGGTCCTGTTTGCATTTCTGACTGCCCATGCGCTGAAGGGAGGGAAGTTTGGAAATGGGATGACTTATATGGCCTGGGGTTTCCTGGTCATGGCGGTTGGTCATTTGCACATGCAGATCGAACACTATTACGGGGTCAATATCTTCAAATCGCTTCTGGGTCAGTTAAGCGGGTCCATAGCCTGGTTCGTTGCGTTGGTTGTAACCTGGGGATTATCGGGGCTGGGTTTCTACTCCATTTATAAAGCCAGCAAAGGGGCATAGTCTACACAAATGCTCAAGAACTTCCTGAAAGGAATGGGGAGGGCATCGGCCATTCCCAGAGCAGAAGATCAGTCTGCATTATATCAATCGTTATTCGAGTACCTTATCGGCTGCATCTCGGCGCCTGCCAATGCGCAGCAACTGATACAGCTGGGCTATAAGGCGGCGAAGAAAGACGCGGACGAAGTATTTCATGCCTACCTGTTGTTCGAGAAATACCTAACCTCTTTTGAGCTATCCGAGAGGCTTACCCGAAGGCCTTTGCGGGAAGGCATCCGGCAGCGATTTCCAGCGCTATTGAACGGAGATTCCATTTTCAATATCCTGTTCGTCAGCGAAACGGTACAAAAGAATACGCTGGCGATGGAGTTCCTGCAATCTTTTCTGGATGCGGTCCGGGACAAATTCGGGCGCGCAGGGGACGGATATTTTGAAAAGAAAGCCCGCGAGCTTGGCGTTCTTGAGGAGCAAATGAGCGACCCAGATATCTTCCGGAAGCTCCAATTCCTGAGCTTCGATGCTTTCCAATTCGTCAGCAGCAATTATGGGGATACGCTTGCGGGAAAGATTTTCGAGAAGACTTATGAAACGTTTTCTACCCGATACAAAGAACTTGAGGCGTTCCCGCATATGCTCACCCTAATCCCCAAGGAGATCGTCGATCGGGAACA
>DASZJO010000191.1:0-9313 GCA_035948015.1 Puia sp. | reverse complement strand
GTTGTCGCGGAATACGTCGATGGTATACCCGGTCAATTCCTGTGCCAGCTTGATATTCACCCCTTTACGCCCAATGGCCAGGGATACCTGGTCGGGTTTTAGATAGACATTAGCGTGCGACTTTTCGTTGTCCAGCTCCATATTGGTAATCTTGGACGGGGTGAGCGAGCGCTGGATCAGCAGCTGGGTATTATTGGTCCAGTTGATGACGTCGATATTCTCGTTCTTCAGTTCCCGGACAATCCCGTGGATGCGGCTTCCCTTCATCCCTACGCAAGCCCCTACCGGATCTATACGATCGTCGTAGGATTCTACTGCAACTTTGGCGCGTTCACCGGGTTCGCGGACGATCCTTTTGATAACGATCAGTCCGTCGAAGATCTCAGGGACTTCAATTTCGAGGAGTTTGGACAGGAACAGCGGGCTGGTCCTGGACAAGATAATAACCGGCGAATTATTTTTCAGTTCGACTTTTTTCACCACAGCGCGGATATTCTCTCCTTTCTTGAAATAGTCCTGGGGGATCTGTTCGGATTTTGGAAGGATCAGTTCGCTACCTTCTTCGTCGAGCAGGAGGATCTCCTTCTTCCATACCTGATAGACTTCTGCACTGACGATCTCCCCTACCCTTTCGCTATATTTCTTGACGAGGACGTTCTTTTTCAGGTCGCCGATACGGCTGGCCAGTGTTTGTTTAGCTGCCAGGATGGCGCGGCGGCCGAAATCGAGGATCTCCACTTCTTCGTAGAGTTCTTCGCCGACTTCGTAGTCGGGCTCGATCTTAACTGCATCGGTATAGGCAATTTCAGCCAGCGGGTCGTTGACTTCTCCGTCATTGACGATCGTCCGACGGCGCATGATCTCAAGGTCGCCCTTTTCCGCGTTCACGATCACGTCAAAATTTTCGTCGCTTCCGTATTTTTTCCGCAACAATGTTTTGAACACGTCTTCGACCACCTTCATCATGGTTGGGCGGTCGATATTCTCGGCTTCTTTGAAGTCCTGGAAAGCTTCGATAAGATTGATACTAGCCATAGCACTGAATTTTAGGAAGGCAATACCGCCGGGGCGGTACGGGCCTAGAAAACTACTTGAATTTTTGTTGTTTTTATGTTTTCGAATAGAAATGTATGATTGATCACTTCCTTTTTCTTATTGCGGCCCCTGATCTCTTCGACGATGATGCCGTCTTCGCTGACTTCCAGAAGCCGGCCTTCGATCTTTGAACCATCCTGGAGGACGAGCTCCACCTGGCGGCCGATATTCTTTTTGTACTGACGGTGCAGTTTGAGCGGCTCGTCGAGGCCGGGTGAGGAGACTTCCAGGGAGAAGTCGCCATTTGAAAAAAGGCCGGTCTCCTCCAGTTTTTTATATAAAGCCCGGTTATACCGGACACATTTTTCGATAGAGATGCCCTGATCGCCATCAATATATACCTTTACATTGTTGGTGGGTTTGATCCGGACGTCAACCAGGAAATATCCGGGTTCGTCGGCCAACATCGTCTGCATCAGCCCTTCTATCGTCTTTACTATTTCGTTCATGGCTTAAGTCGAGCTTCTCCCCCGGCTTTATTAAATTGCTTGGCCGCTGTAAATTAGAGAAGGGAACGCTTCCGTTCCCTTCTGCTGAATCTTTTCCGTTGCAAAGGTAGGGTAATTATTTTATAGTACATTTAAAAAAAATGACCCATGAGCCAACCTCAGAATTTAGGCAGTTTTATTGCCGAAAATAAGACTCTGCTCAAGGAGTATCTTGAGACCCGGATGGAGATTTACCGGCTGCAGAGCATGCGGGTGGCGGCCAAGTCGGCCGGGATGATCGCCTGGATATTCCTATCGCTGTTGCTGGGGTTTCTGTTCCTGCTCTTTGGCGGGCTGATGTTGGCGTATTGGTTTGCGGGGATCTTTCATAGCTATGTAAAGGGGTTCGGGATGGTGGCCCTGTTGATCCTGCTTGTCTTTGTGCTGATTGCGGTATTTAGACGGGCAATTTTCGTAGATCCTGTCATTCATGCTATTATACAAAAATCCAAGGAGTGAATATATGGGAAAACTAAATAAAGCGGCCAGCAGTTTGCAGCAGCTGGACGATGAGATCGAGGCTTTAAAAGAAAAGGCCAAGCGGCTGGAGGCTCGGCTGGACGACAGTTGGAGCTATTTCCAGGATCATTCCGGTCAGCTATTCGTGCGGTCGCTGGTGCCCTCCAGCTTTGAGGGTTTGCTGCCGCGAACGGGGATCAAGCTGCTCGATGGCCTGCTCGAGAGCGAGCGGTTCCAGAAGCTGGTAACACGGCTGGCGGAGAAAGGAGCGGGTTGGTTGGGGGATGTCCTTAATTGGCTGAGCAATAAGGTCTTTTCGGAAAAAGAGGAGTAGAGGGCGTTAACACGGTTTTATAGGAGTATTCGTTACCTTTACAGACTAAACTTTGTGCGACATGCCTATGGCCGAACTCTTATTCCTTGCGATTGTGGTGTACCTGGCGTACCGGTTCGTATTCAATTTCCTGATACCGGTGGTGCGGGCAACGCATCACGTGCGGCAGCAGTTCCGGGACATGCACGGGACGGGAACGCAGCCAGGGTACCGGGGTTCGACCGACACGGGTGGGGACCAGCGATCCCATAAGCCGCCGGCTGAAGATTATATCGATTTCGAGGAAGTGAAATAGGGCGACACCGGCGCGGTCCTCATTACCACTGGAAGTCCAGCAGGTTGATACCCGGGCGGAGGAACAGGCCTTTCAGTCCTGCCTGTTCGGCACCTTCGATATTTACGATAGCATCATCTACAAAAAGCGTCTCTTGTCCGATGAGGTCATTTTCCTTCAGGATGAATCCGAACGATCCGGGATCGGGTTTGCGCATTCCCATCAGGTGTGAATAATAGGTCTTTTCGAAGATGTCTTCGAGCGATCCTCCCCCAAAGCTGTCGGTCCAGATCTGTCGCAGGGCGGCGAGGTGGAGGGCATTGGTATTGCTGAACAGAAAGAGCCGGTAATTTTTTCGAAGCTCTTTCAGTAAATGGATCCTTTCTGCCGGAAAATCCAGCAACAGCGCGTTCCAGCTATCGATGATAGCCTGGTCAGGGACCTGTGAAAGACCGGCGAGTTGGCGGATAGACCGGATGAATTCCTGGTCATCGATCTTACCGACTTCGTAGTCTTTAAAGAAGGATGCGGCGAAGCCGTGGCCGAAATAGTCACGGAAGTTCTTTACGCCCAGGGCGACGAAGGCTTCTTCGGTCCTGCGGTTATCGAGGTTTATGATGACGCCGCCGAGGTCGAAAATGATATTTTTGATGCCGTTCATAGTTCATTACAGGAGGGTGAATTTCGCTTCTTTGACTTCCGCTGAATTGCCGCCGATGAAGAGTCTGAATTCTCCCGGTTCGTAGATGTATTGCAGCTTATCGTTATAGAAACGCAGGTCGTCGGCGCCGATAGTGAAACTGATCCTTTTCTGCTCGCCTGCCTTGAGGAAGACCTGTTGAAAGCCTTTCAGTTCTTTCACGGGTCGCACGACGGAGCCGACAAGGTCGCGGGTGTAAAGCTGGATGGTTTCGCGGCCGTCATAATTACCGGTATTGGTAACCGTTACTGTCGCCGTCAGTTTGTCGCCGGGTTTGAATGAGGGTGTACTGAGGGTGATATCGCTATAGGAAAAGCGGGTATAGCTCAGTCCATAGCCGAAGGGAAAGCGCGGGCTGTTCAGGAGATCGATATAGGCCGAGACATAATTCAGATCGGAATCGCTTTTCGCCGGTCGGCCTGTGGAGAAGTGGCTGTAGTAGATCGGGATCTGCCCTTCTGTGCGAGGAAAGCTGATGGGCAGTTTGCCCGACGGGTTATAGTCTCCGAAGAGCACGTCGGCCATGGCATTACCGGCGCGGGTACCCAGCCACCAGGTATATAAGATAGCCGGGACGTGATCCGCGGTCCAGTTAAAGATGAGGGGCCGGCCGGCGCTGATCATTACGACGACGGGTTTGCCGGTCGCCTCGATGGCACGGATCAGGTCTTCCTGAACCCCGGGGAGGTGCAGGTTGCTTCTGCTTTTTGCTTCACCGCTCATGTCTGGTGCTTCACCGACGTCCATGACCACTACATCGGCCTGTCTGGCGATGGCGATCGCTTCAGCAAAGCCGGCAGTGGAGGTATCTTCGATCGCGCAGCCTTTCGCATAGAGCAGTTTTGTGGTACTGCTCACTTTATGGACGATCCCATCCCAGGGCGAGATAATGCGGGCGGTATCATCGGGCCATTGATAGGACCAAAAGCCCAGGTTTTCTCTAACGGATCTGATCAGGGGTCCGATGAGGGCGATGGTTGCGGTGTTCTTCGACAGGGGGAGAAGGTGGTTGTCATTCTTCAGCAGGACAATACTCTTTTCCGCCATCGTTTGTTCGATCGCCAGGTTTGCCTGGTTGTCCCATTGTTGTGCGGCCCTTTGGGGGTTACAGAAGCGGAAAGGGTCAACGAAAAGGCCCAGTTCGAACTTTTTTGTCAGAATGCGTCTTACGGCATCGTCGATGAGTGAGCTGCTCACTTTACCGTCATGGACCAATTTTGCCAAATTGCCGATATAGCTGCGGCTCTCCATGTCCATATCGCACCCGGCTGTGACGGCTTCAAGGGCCGCTTCGTAGTTATTGGCGGCGTAGCCGTGCGGGATCATTTCGCCGACGGAGCCCCAGTCGCTGACGGTAAAGCCTTTGAATTTCCATTTGCCTTTCAGGATCTCCCGTTGCAGGTAGGCGTTACCGGTAGCGGGGATGCCATTGAGGCTGTTGAACGAATTCATGAAGGTGGCAGCGCCTGCGTCCAACGCGGCCTTAAAGGGAGGAAGGTATATTTCCCACAGGGTCTGCAGGCTCATGTCGACCGCATTGTAGTCCCTCCCGCCGATGGCCGCACCGTAGGCGGCGAAGTGTTTGGCGCAGGCCATGATGGCGTTGGTGTCGCCGAGTTGTTTTCCCTGGAAGCCAAGGACCCGGGCGCGGGCTATTTGGGAGCCCAGCCATGGGTCTTCTCCGGCGCCTTCCATCACGCGGCCCCAGCGGGGGTCCCGGGCAATATCGACCATCGGAGCGAAAGTCCAGTGTACGCCGGCTGCCGCGGATTCGGTAGCCGCAACGCGGGCGGATTGCTGAATGGCTTGAAGGTCCCAGGAGGCAGCTTCGCCGAGGGGGATTGGAAAGGTCGTGCGGTAGCCGTGGATGATGTCCTGGCCGAAGAGCAGGGGGATCTTCAGGCGCGATTGCATCGCGATTTCCTGCAGTTGACGGGTATGTTCCACGCCGGTGACATTCAGCATGGAGCCCAGCATACCTTTTCTTATCTGGTTTTGTTTGTCGCCGTCTTTGGTGATCGGGCCGGTGGCGTCCCAGTCGCCGTTGTATTGATTCATTTGGCCGATCTTCTCTTCGAGGGTCATGAGGTGGAGGACGGAATCGGCCTTTTGTGATATGGTCTTCTGCTGTGCATGGACAGCGCACAGGGATAATAGCATGGTAGTCGTCAGGAGGTGGGTCTTCATGCAATTTATTTTGTCCAGTTAACGTTTGCCGACAGAACGTCGCGGGAATTGCCACCGATCATGATCGAGAAATCGCCGGATTCCCAGTCGTACTTCAGGTCGCTGTTATAGAATTTCAGGTCTTCCGTGGTGATGGTGAATGATATTTTCCGGGATTCGCCGGCTTTGAGGTCGATCTTTCGGAATCCTTTCAGTTCCTTCACCGGCCGGGTAACGCTGCCGACAAGGTCGCGGATATAGAGCTGGACGACTTCCTTCCCCTCCATCGCGCCGTCGTTGGTCACTGTAACGGTGGCGGTCAGTTGCTGATTGCCTTTTTCGGAGGCGCTGCTCAGTGTCAGGCTGCTGTAGGTAAAGTGGGAGTAGCTCAGGCCATAGCCGAAGGGGTAGACGGGGTCGTTGGAAACGTCGAGATAGTTGGAGCGGAATTTCTGGAACCAGGGGCCTTCGAGGGGGCGGCCGGTGTTCATGTGGTTATAGTAGATGGGTACCTGACCAATGTTTTGAGGCCAGGTAGTGCTTAGCTTCCCGGAGGGGTTAGTATCGCCGAACAGCACGTCGGCAATGGCGTGTCCGGCTTCGGTCCCGCCGAACCAAACGTCGAGGATTGCGGGTACCTCGTCGTTCTCCCATTTGATGGCGAGGGGTCGGCCGGTGAACAGAACGAGCACCACGGGCTTGCCCGTTTTCAGGAGGGCTTTCAGTAAGTCCTGTTGAGACCGGGGGATTTCGATATTGCTGCGGCTGCTGGATTCGCCGCTCATTTCGGCGGATTCTCCCAAAGCGGCGACGATGACGTCGGCTTTGGCTGCGGTGTTCAGGGCATCCTGAATGATGTCGGCGGCGGGACGCGGATCGCGCGGAAGGGGTTTGCCGAACATGGTGGCGCGTTGCTGGAACAGGCTGTCGTAGTCGAGGTTCGAGCCCTGGCTATAGACGATGTTCACGCCGCTGCCGGCCGCGTCTTTCAGGCCATCCATCAGGGAAACGGCTTTTGATCCGTCGGTAGCGACGGCCCAGGTCCCCACCATATTTTGGCGATCGTTGCCCAGGGGGCCGACAACCGCGATCGTGCCACTTCGTTTCAGCGGAAGGATATTGCCCTGGTTCTTTAGAAGCACAAAGCAATCTGCGGCGATCTTTCTGGCCGCGGCACGGTTGTCTGGCGTAAAGATCTCCGTTGCGGCCCGCTGTTCGTTGCAATACTTATACGGGTCGGTGAATAGTCCCAGCTTGTATTTTGCTTCGAGTACGCGGCGGCAGGCCTGGTCGATGTCGGCCATGGTGACCCGGCCTTCCTGCAGGGATTTTTTCAGGGTTGTCAGGAATCCTTCGCCGACCATATCCATGTCGATCCCGGCTTTCAGCGCGAGTACGGAAACGGTTTGCAGGTCGCCGAGGCCGTGGGGCACCAATTCGTTGAGCCCGGTATAGTCAGTGACGTCAAAGCCTTTGAACCCCCAACGTTTGCGCAGGACGTCCGTTTGAAGGAATTTATTGGCGGTGGCGGGAATGCCGTTGACGTCGTTGAAGGAGGCCATGACGCTGCCGACGCCCGCATCCACCGCGGCCTTATATGGCGGAAGGTATTCATTGAACATGCGATAGTAGCTCATGTCGGTTGTATTGTAGTCACGGCCGGCCTCTGCGGCGCCGTAGAGCGCAAAGTGCTTGACGCAGGCCAGGATATCGGAATTGGCCTTAAGGTCCTGCTGATAACCTTTGACCATGGCTGCCGCGCATTGAGAGCCAAGATAGGGGTCTTCGCCGTTGCCTTCCGCAATCCGGCCCCACCGGGGGTCGCGGGCAATGTCCACCATGGGGGAGAATGTCCAGCAGATGCCGTCCGCGCTTGCTTCTGTTGCTGCGATGCGGGCGCTTTTTTCAATTTCAGCCATATCCCAGGTACAGCTCAGGCCAAGCGGGATGGGGAATTCGGTCTCATACCCGTGGATTACGTCCATGCCAAATATGAGGGGAATCTTCAAGCGGCTTTGTTCAACGGCGATCTTTTGCACCTCTTTGATCTTGGCGACGGATTTGATATTAAACAGGCCGCCAACTTCTCCCGCTGCTATCTTCTTTGCAATATCGGAGCTTTTGGCCTGGCCGGTGGTGATATCGCCTGCGCCTGGGAGGTTCAACTGACCCAGCTTCTCATCGAGGGTCATTTTGGCCATGAGATTGGAGACGAAGGTTTGCATTTTGTTATCCTGAGCAAGCAATGTCGAATAGGAAAGCAGCAAGATGGCAAGAAGGAAAGATGCTCGTTTCATGGTAGATGTTAGTTAAGGATCATTAATTGACTTTGATCACTGCGGTCCGGGAAGTTACGCCATTTTCGTTGGCGGCTTCTATGGAAAAATAGTAAGCTTTCTCCAGGTCCATGACCTTAAACCAATATTCATTCGCGTCATAGACGAGGATGCTGTTGTATAGTTTGTCCGGCGCGGTACCATAGTATAGGGTGTATGCATAAGCATTGTCGGCGGGCCGCCACTTGATCCAGGCGCTCCGCCGGTCCTTTTCGGTCCGGAGAACGATAAGCTCTTTCACAGTGTCGGCGAGCGGGCCGTCACCCTTTCCGAATACGCGCAAGCCGCTGATGGCAAATTTCCCGGTGGGCATGTGCTGATTGACCAGTCTTATATAGCGGGTGCGGACGGGTTGTTGCAGCTCGATATAGTCGTGCGGGACGTCTGTTTTGTTGTTACTCTTGTCGACGAGGGTGGTCCACTTCTTTCCGTCGGTGGAGGAATAGAGGACATATTGATGATAGATTCCGGTTTGTTTGCCCAAGAATTCGGCGTCCTGGTCGGCGTAGTTGATCTGGATGGCGTTGACGGTGGAGAGAGCTCCGAGGTCGGTGGCGATCCACTCTCCCTTTTCGCCGGTGGCAGCGCTCCAGTAGGTCTTGATGTCTTCGTCGACGGCGTCATTTGGGGGATGGGCGCTGCTGAGGGTGGAGGAGACGGTGACGGGCTTCTTGTAATTAAGTAACATCCAGCCGGTGAAGGCGCCGGGGGTAGAAGTTTCGGGGAGATAGTGGGGGTAGTCGCCGTAGCTGGTGTTGCAGTACATGACGTCGTCTTTATCGAATCCGGCAGGCCAGATGCCGATGCGGCGTTCGAAGTTGTTCTTTACCGCTATAGTGATCGTACTGACGTGCCAGTAATTGTTCTCCCGATCCTGGAAGGTGGCGCCGTGGCCGGCGCCGCGGGCGAAGCCGCCTGGTTTGAAGGAAAGGGGGTCGGACTGTGGGGTGAAGTCGTTGCCGATTGGTCGAGGGCCTACGACCACTCCATCCGCATATCCGCTGAATTCCGTGCCGGGAGCGCCATACTGGAGATAGTATTTACCGTTGTGTTTGGTCATCCAGGAGCCCTCGATAAAAGGGTCCAGAAACGTGTTATCGTAATATTCGCCAAACCGCTGCCAGCCATAGCGCCAGTCTTCGAGCCTGTAGGTCTCCTGCCGGGTCCCGATGGGGCGGAAGGTGGCGCGGTCGAGTTCAATGCTATAGAGTGGGTAGCTGTTGCTGCTGCCGTTATACATATAGAGGCGGCCATCGTCATCGGTGAAAAAGGCCGGGTCCCAGCCGCCGATCTCAAACGAATCGACAACGGGTTTCCATTGGTTGTCCTTCGGATCGGTGCTCATCCAGAGGGTGAACTGCCGGGTATAGGTCGAGCCGAAGACGATCATCGTATCCCCCAGGATGCCCACCGCAGGAGCGCAAAGTTCGTCGTAACCTTTATTCCAGGGGCGGAGGAAAC
>DASZJO010000190.1:0-21486 GCA_035948015.1 Puia sp. | reverse complement strand
GCTCGAAGAGAAATTGATCACCGCCTTTCCGCGGCTTCCCTTCTTGGTGGTGATTATGATCACCCCGTTCGAGGCGTCCGAACCATACACGGCAGACGCGCTGGAACCCTTTAATACGGTGATATCCGCGATATCGTCCGGGTTCAGCGTGCTGATGTCATTGTAGAAGATGGCGCCATCTACTACATATAACGGTTGGTTGTTCCCCGTCAAAGACCGGTTACCCCGTAAGGTCACCCGCGTAGGGGCAAACAAACCGTTGTTCACCGTGTTGATCTGCAGCCCGGATACCTTACCCGTCATCCCATTGATCGCACTGATCGGCGCTGCCTGATTGACGCTGGATCCGGCGATTTTGGCGGTAGAATAACCGACCTCCCTGGACTGCCGTTGCACGCCCAACGCGCCGGTGATCACCACCTCCGCCAGATTGGATTCCTTCCGGGTTACCTGGATCGTCATCGGGCCATCCGAAACATCAACTTGCTTGGCGACGAAACCGGCGCCGCTGATCACCAGCGTGGCCCCCGGCCTGGCCTTGATAGTGAAATTCCCTTCACCATCCGCACTTGTGGCAGCTTTTGTGCCCTTGACCTGGATAGTGACGAAAGGAACAGCTGCTCCCTGCTGGTCAGTGACTTTGCCTGAATAGCTCTTGGTTTGAGCAAATGCTGATAAGCAACCTACCAGTAGCGCTATCAGCGATAGACATTTTCTCATGTGACTCATTTTTGATTTATCTAACTTGTTGAAAGGCCGAAATTTAAATAAAACCGTCCCTGGGGTTGTGCGGAGGCGCAATAGCGGAACCCCGCTCAGCATAAACCCGGAGCCGGAATACCGTGGAACAAAAATGATTGATAGGGAATTTTTAGTCGGATGAAACCCGTAGAATAACCGGGGATTGACCCTGTAGGCAGTGATCGATTTTCTCTCATGTGAATGTTAGTTTTAGCAGTAGAATATACAGTAGCAGCTTGTAAATTATATTAAGTTTTTTTTCCAGCCAAATTAATTGTTAATCACCGTTAACAAAAGGATTAAATAGAAGGAGCTGCTAAACCACTCCCAAAAAGTCAACTCACCTGATAACCAAAATTTTAGTATATAAATACGCCACAATTCCTCCCGTCTCAAATTAAAATTTTAGCTGACTTCCTCTATTCGCCTGTCTGTAGCTCGTCATTCCTCATAAAATCAATTATTTTAAATTAATCAATAGATACCCCTGGCTACCCCTTCTTCGCCCAATCCGGATGACACAACTCACATCTCAATTATCGGCATATGGAGCCCGGACCGGGCCCGGTAATAATTCCCCGATGTTATTTTCACGGGTCCTAACTTTGCCGCATGGAATTACTAGACGGCAAGCTCGCATCGCGGGCTATTTTGGATATGCTCCAGCTGAAAGTCGCACAGTTTAATACGGAAGGAAAGAAGATACCGCACCTCACCGCCGTACTCGTAGGCAACGACGGCGCCAGCGAAACCTACGTCGGGGCAAAAGTCAAGGCCTGCGCCGAGATCGGATACAAGTCCACCCTACTTCGCCTCGACGCTACGGTTAGCGAAAACCGGCTCCTCAACCTGATAGATCAACTGAATAACGACGCCGACGTCGACGGCATCCTTGTGCAGCTGCCCCTACCCCCGCATATTTCCGACGATAAAGTGATCAACGCCATCCACCCATCCAAAGACGTTGACGGCTTTCACCCCGTTAACGTGGGAAAAATGGTCCAGGGCCTCCCAACCTTTATCTCGGCCACCCCGCATGGGATCCTTCTTTTGCTGGAACAGTATAAGATCGAAACCCGCGGGATGCACGCCGTAGTGATCGGCCGCAGCAATATCGTGGGCCGCCCTATGAGTATCCTGCTGAGCGCCAATACCCAACCTGGGAACTGTACCGTAACCACCTGCCACTCCAAAACCCGCAACCTCCGGGACTTTTGCCTGCAAGGCGATATCATTGTGGCCGCCCTGGGCAGGCCCGAATTTGTCGAAGCCTCCATGGTTAAGCCCGGTGCGATCGTCATCGATGTCGGCATCACCCGCGTCCCCGACGCCACGAAAAAAAGCGGTTTCGCCCTCAAAGGCGATGTCAACTTCGCCCAGGTGGCCCCTAAATGCAGCTACATTACCCCGGTACCCGGCGGCGTTGGCCCCATGACCATCGCAGCCCTGATGAAAAATACACTCACCGCCTGCGAACAACGAAATGGAATCTGATCGACTTGTTACTCCCCATTCCGCCGGGCCCGGCATTCCGGCCAGCCCTGTCCCCGCCGAAACAAACAACCCGGTCGGAACTCCTCTTCCCGCCGAAGCCACCCTTCCGGTCATGGAACAGTTTTACACCCTCCAGGGCGAAGGCTACCATCAGGGAAAAGCTGCCTGGTTTATTCGGCTCGGCGGCTGTGACGTCGGCTGTGTGTGGTGCGACGTGAAAGACTCCTGGGACGCCAGCCGTCATCCCCGCTATACCGTAACCGAACTGGTACGGTCTGCCTCGGCCCACCCCGGCCGCCTGGCCGTTATCACCGGCGGCGAACCCCTGATGCACGACTGTTCCGCCCTCACCCACCAACTCCGCCAGGCAGGGTTCGCTACCCATATCGAGACCTCGGGCGCGTGGCCCCTCAGCGGCGAATGGGACTGGATCTGCCTCTCGCCAAAGAAATTCAAAGCGCCCCTCCCGGGGATCGCTACCGTTGCCAACGAGCTGAAAGTCGTCATCTTCAACAAATCCGATTTCGACTGGGCCGAAAAATGGGCCTCCCTCACCAACCCCGGTTGCCTCCTATTCCTCCAGCCCGAATGGAGCAGATCCGCTGCCGTTACTCCCATGATCATCGACTATATCGAAGCCCACCCCCAATGGCGCTTCTCCCTCCAATTACACAAATACATTCACGTCCCCTGATCCCCGCCCATTGCCCGGCTGACCGAAAATTTGTACATTACGATCATGAAAAACCAGCTTCTCTTTCCTCTCACCATCATCCTTCTATTTGCCATCATACCTGCCCGCGCCCAATACGATCCTGAAAAGATCAATAAGAAGGCCGTCAACCTCTACTCCAAAGGACTGGACATGTCCGTGGACGACGTACCGGGCGCCATCCGCCTCCTCCGGCAGGCCGTTCAGCTGGATTCCACCTACGAGGAAGCTTACCTTTCCCTCGCAGGCATGTATGCCTCTCTGAAAGATTACCGACGCGCGATCGAAAGCTATGAAAAAGCCCGCGGCATCGACAACAACTATTTCAAAGACTTCAATCTGCCCTACTCCATTGACCTCGCCGGTCTGGGAGAATTTGAAAAAGCGCTTGAAGCCGTCAACATCTTTCTTACCGACCCCCACCTCAACGAAACCAGCCGGAAATCCGGCGAATATCGCCAGCGATGCTACCAGTTCGCCCTCGACTATGCAGCAAACCACCCGGTCTCGGGCTACAAATTCGAACCACGCAACCTCGGCGACAGCATTAACACGGAGGTTTCCGAATACTTCCCGACGATCACGATCGACGGGAACACCCTCGTTTTCACCCGGCGTGTGAATCACGTCAATGAAGACTTTTACCAATCTGAAAAGATCAGTGGCACCTGGAGCAAAGCCGTAAGCCTGCCCGGGAATATCAACACCAACAACAACGAAGGCGCCCAGAACATCTCCCAGGACGGCCAATGGCTGATCTTCACCGGCTGTAACTTCCCCGACGGCCGCGGCAGCTGCGACCTCTATATCTCCTACCTTACTCCCGACGGCTGGAGCACACCCGAAAACCTCGGCGACAGCATCAATTCCGAATTCTGGGAGTCCTCCCCCTCCCTTTCACCCGATAAAAAAGACCTGTACTTCTCCAGCAAACAGCCCGACGGCTATGGCGGCAGCGACCTCTACGTCAGCCATCGCCTGCTCAACGGCCATTGGAGCATCCCCCAAAGCCTCGGCCCGACCATCAACACCATCGGCAACGAAGCCTCCCCCTTTATCCACGCGGACAACCAAACCCTCTATTTCACCTCCGACGGCCACCCCGGCTACGGCGGCGATGACCTTTTCGTTACCCGCAAACAAGCCGACGGAACATGGAGCAAACCCGAAAACCTCGGCTACCCCATCAATACGATAGAGAATGAAGGCAGCCTCGTTGTCGCCTCCGACGGAAAGACAGCCTACTATGCCAGCGACCGGGCCGATAGCCGGGGCGGCCTCGACCTCTACACATTCGAACTTCGACAGGACATCCGCCCGGCCCGGACCCTTTGGGTAAAGGGTAGAGTATTCGACTCTGCTACCCGCAAAGGTCTGCCATCGAGCGTCGTCCTCACCGATCTCGCCACCCGGCGGGTCGTCAGCAACCTCCAAACCAATGAGACCGGTAACTACCTGATAACCCTACCCGAAGGCCAGGACTATGCCTTCGATGTCCAACGAAAAGGTTATCTGTTCTTCTCGGAGAACTTTTCCCTGAGCCGAAGCACGACTGACACCGTCTATCATATCGATATCCCGCTGCAGGCGCTCGCCGCCAATGCCGTGGCTGTGCTTAAGAACATCTTCTTCGACCCCAACAAATACGATCTCAAGCCTGAGTCCGGAGCCGAGCTCAACGAAATCGTCGAACTCATGAAAGACAACCCCACGCTGAAAATTCAGATCAGCGGTCATACCGACAACTCCGGCAAACCCGCCGACAACATCAAACTGTCGGAAGACCGGGCAAAAGCAGTCACCTCGTACCTTATCGCCAAAGGGATCGCCGCCGCCCGACTGTCCTCGAAAGGATGGGGCGACACCCAACCCATCGCAGATAACAGCACCCCAGAAGGGAGGGCCCGGAACCGACGCACCGAGTTAAAAGTCGTGAGCCGCTAGCCGACCAAATTTCGCGCCCGGCAGCCCCGCCCAAGCCCGCTTCTCCCGAAGCCGCCTCCTCACCTCATCCCCGGGTCGATCCCGCCTCCTCACCTCATCCCCGGGTCGTCCCGCAGCCACGCCTTCCCTGCAGCCACTGTGCAGTAACCGCGCAAAATCCCATTTTTTTCGCCGCCAAATTTCCTTTCCCCCTACCTTGCCAACATAACTCAACCCCCATGGAAAATAATACCCTCTATCAACTCGCCCTCTGCCGCATCCACGGTATCGGTCCCGCACACACGAAGAAACTGATCGAACATTTCGGCGACCCCCGATCCATCTTCCACGCAGACCGCACCGCACTCGAACGCACCGGCTTGAACGAGAAACTTATCGACGCTATTCTTAACTTTTCCGATTACGACAGCCTGCGCAAGGAGCTCCGCCATCTTCAACAGATCGGCGCCCGCACGCTCTTTTACACGGAACCCGACTACCCAAAACGCCTGCTTCCTCTCGCCAATGCCCCAGCCCTTCTGTTCTACCAGGGCACCGCCAATCTCAACACAGCGAAGATCATCGCGATCGCCGGCACCCGCAATCCAACCCCCTACGGCAGACAGATGACCGCGGAACTCGTGAGCGGGCTCACCCGGCCTGACCTGCTTATCATAAGCGGGCTGGCTTTTGGCATCGATGCCATCGCCCACCAGACCGCCATGAAATGCCATATCCCCACTATCGGCGTGCTGGGTCACGGCCTTGATCATGTTTACCCGGCATTACATCGCGGTCTCTTCCACGCCATGCGCCGCCATGACGGCATCCTCACTTCCTTCCTCCACGAGACAAAACCCGATAAATACACCTTCCCCGTCCGCAATCAACTTGTCGCCGGTCTCTGCGACGCACTCATCGTAATCGAATCCAGTAGCACCGGCGGAAGCCTGTCGGCTGCCGCAGCCGCATTGAAATTTCAGAAAAAGGTTTTCGCCCTCCCCGGCCGCATCACCGATGAAAAAAGCCAAGGCTGCCTTCAACTTATTCTCGGGCACCAGGCCCTGCCCCTCATTTCCGTCGATCAGCTGAAAGCCGCGATCGGCTGGGATTGTCCTTCAGGACGCCGCAGCCACCAACAAAGCCTTCCTTTTTCCGCAACGAAACATTCCGGCCCCGCACAACCCAAACCCACAGCTTCCATACCCGCCCCGCAAAAACCGGAACAACCCAACCGGGCGCCATCAAACGCTAATATCGATCTACCCAACCCGACGCCATCAAATGCTGATACCGATCTACCCGACCCGGCGCCATCAAACCCCAACATCGATCAACCCGTTCAGGAACCATCAAACCCCATCATCGATCCCATCGAAAACCAGTTGGTCAATCTGCTCACCGCACAACAACCGCTGTCCTTCGAAGACCTCCTCACCCTCAGCCATCAACCCGTCCCTTCCATTTCCGTCGCCCTCCTGAACCTCGAGATCCGCGGCATCATCCGTTCACTTCCCGGGAGACGTTACCGGCTTGCCTCCTGATCTTCGCTTCGCCAAGTGCGGACTTCACCGCGCACCCGCACCCGCAGCCGCGACAGACTCGCGCCTCGCTGGCAATCAAGCCAAATCACAAAAATTTGGACCGAACCGGCCGCCTGCACTATCTTTGCACATGGCAAGAATAAATTCCCCAGCAGGCAAGTCACTCTCCCCTTCAAAATTCTTCGGCGAAGGCCTTACATTCGATGATGTATTACTTTTGCCCGCTTTTTCCCAGGTTCTACCACGCGAAGCGGACATCCGTAGCAAACTCACCCGGGAACTCACCCTCAATATCCCCATGTTGTCATCCGCGATGGACACCGTAACGGAAGCAACACTCGCCATAGCCCTCGCCCGCGAAGGCGGAATCGGCATCCTCCATAAGAACATGAGTATCGACAGACAAGTGGAACAGGTGCGGAAGGTCAAACGTAGTGAAAGCGGCCTCATCATCGACCCCATCACCATGCTCGAAGACTCCACCATCGGTGATGCGCTTCGCACCATGAAAGAGAATAAGATCGGCGGCATCCCCATCGTAGATAACAATAAGGTCCTCGTCGGCATCCTCACCAACCGCGACCTCCGCTTTGAAGACAACAAACGCCGGAAGGTCAGCGAGGTCATGACCACCAAAGACAAGCTGGTCACCGCCCCCGAAGGCACCGACCTCAAAAAAGCAGAAAAGATCCTGCAGAAATTCAAGATCGAGAAGCTCCCCGTTGTCAACCGGCAAGGCCGCCTGATCGGACTGATCACCTACCGCGATATCTTACAGCTCACTAGTTATCCCAACGCCATCAAAGACTCTTTCGGCCGACTTCTCGTAGGCGCCGCACTCGGGATTACCAAAGACCTCCTCGACCGGGCCGCCGCCCTCCAGCAGATTGGCGTCGACGTCGTAACCCTCGACAGCGCCCACGGTCATCATGTCGGTGTTATCACCGCCCTAAAGAGCCTCAAAAAAGCCTTCAAAAATCTGCAGGTCATTGCCGGCAATATCGGCACCGCCTCCGGGGCAAAAGCCCTCGCGGACGCAGGCGCAGACGCCGTCAAAGTTGGTATCGGCCCGGGCTCCATCTGTACGACCCGCATTGTGGCCGGCGCAGGCGTACCCCAGATCACCGCGGTCATGGAAGCCGCCGCCGCCCTTAACAACCGCAATATCCCCGTCATTGCAGACGGCGGTATCCGCTATACCGGCGATATGGTAAAGGCCCTCGCGGCCGGCGCCAGCACCGTCATGATGGGCAGCGTGTTTGCCGGCGTAGAAGAAAGCCCCGGTGAAACGATCATTTACGAAGGACGCAAATTCAAGGAATACAGAGGTATGGGCTCCATCGGCGCCATGACCCAGGGCAGCAGCGACCGCTATTTTCAGGATGTAGAGGACGATATCAAAAAGCTCGTACCCGAAGGGATCGAAGGGCGCGTTGCATTCAAGGGCAGCCTGGCAGAAGTTGTCCAGCAATACGTAGGCGGCCTCCGGGCAGGTATGGGTTACTGCGGGGCTAAAGATATCTCCGCCCTCCAGAAACATGCCCAATTCATCCGGATCACTAACGCCGGCATGAAAGAAAGCCATGCCCACGACGTGGAGATCACCAAGGAGTCGCCCAACTATAGCCGATAAGTCGCCCAACTACAGCCAATAAAACGATGAAAAAGCTCCATCCCGCCCCCCTATCAGCCCTCACCGGTCTGCTGCTCTACGCTGCCTGGCCGGAATCCCCCCTCACCCTTCTTATCTTTATCGCCTTCATCCCGCTACTATGGCTGGACCGGCAAGGCATCCGCCGTGCACGCTTCTTTGGCTGGGTCTATCTCTCCATGCTCATCTGGAATATCGGCGCCACGTGGTGGATATGGAACTCTACCGGACCCGGAGCCGCGGCCGCCATCCTGGCCAACAGCCTCCTGATGTGCGTACCCTGGCTAGGCTTCCATTGGATCAGACAACGGATGGGCAACGTTTTCGGCTATTGCTCACTGATATTATTCTGGCTTAGCTTCGAATATTTCCACCTGCAAAACTGGGGCCTGAGCTGGCCCTGGCTGACCCTCGGCAACGTCTTTGCTTCCCACCCGCAATGGGTTCCCTGGTATGAGGTAACCGGCACCAGCGGCGGCACGCTATGGATACTGATTGCCAACATCCTGGTCTTCCAATGGCTATGGCAGTTCGCCAAACATCGCCGTTTCACGCCAGGCCCGCTGGTCACCGCACTGGCGCTCGTCTTCCTACCGATATTTTTGGCCTGGACCACAAGATCGGAATCCAAATACAAATTGCCTGAATCCAATATCGTCATCGTCCAACCCAATATCGATCCCTACGAAAAGATAGTCACCGGCACCTTCGGATCCCAGTTGCAAAAGCTCATCCGCCTCAGTGAGTCCGCCATCGACAGCAATACCACCCTCGTTGTCTGGCCGGAGACCGCTCTGGAGAACGGCAACGGCGGATTTGAGGAAGACCACCTGAAAGAGAATTTCTTCCTTCGACCGCTCTGGGATTTCCTCAGCCGCCATCCGCATCTGAACCTTCTCACCGGCATTGAAAGTTTTAAGTTCTTCAGTGACAACCATTCTTCCACCGCCTTCCGCATCCCCGAAAGCGACAAATACGTCGAGAGCTATAACGCTGCCGTCATGCTTGACACGGGTGGCCTCGCACAATCGTATCACAAGTCCAGACTGGTGCCGGGCGTCGAGACGCTTCCACCCTTTCTTCATTTCCTCGACTCCTGGTTCGAGAAATTCGGCGGAACTACCGGGGGCTATACCGGCCAGTCTGACCAGACACCTCTCCATACGACCAACGCATCCTACGTGATCACCCCCGCTGTTTGTTACGAAAGTATCTATGGCGAATACCTGGCAGGCTTCAGCAAGAACGGCGCCGACCTGATCGCCATTATCACCAACGACGGCTGGTGGGGCAATACGCCGGGGCATCTTCAACATCGGGATTATGCCCGTCTCCGGGCAGTGGAGACCGGTCGCTGGGTCGTGCGAAGCGCAAATACCGGCATCTCCTGTGTCATCGATCCTGCCGGCCGCATCACGAAGTCACTACCCTGGAACACCGCCGGCGTCATCAAGGACAATATCCCCACCGGTGGCAGGACGACCTTCTATACACGCTATGGCGATTGCATTTCCAAACTGGCCGCGGCATTGACCATTCTGCTGTTCGTATGGCACTTCACCACGATCATCAAAAGAAGGACCGGCCGTGGATAAGACAATTACCATACCACCCCACAACATCGCTTACCGGGAAAAAGGTTCGGGCATCCCCACCCTTCTGCTCCACGGCTTTGCCGAAGACAGCACCGTCTGGGATAATCAGGCCGACATCCTCAGCACCGCCTGCCGCCTCATCATTCCCGACCTTCCGGGCAGCGGCCGGTCATCTGCCCTCACCGCTCCCATTTCCATAGAGGAATTGGCCACGGTCGTCAAAGGACTGCTCGACCGGCTCAACATCGACAAATGTATCCTCATCGGCCACAGCATGGGCGGCTATATCACGCTGGCATTCGCTGCCCTCTACCCCGAACGCCTGCACGCGTTCGGTCTTTTTCACTCCACCGCCTATCCCGACAGCGAAGAGAAGAAGACCACCCGCCGAAAGGCCATCGAATTTATCCGGTCCAACGGCTCAGTGCCCTTCATCCGGCAATCCACTCCCAATCTGTTCTCCGCCTTCACCCGCGAACACCGGCCCGAACTGATCGACGCCGCCATCACCAAATATTCCAACTTCGCTCCGGGATCCCTTATCGGCTATTACGAAGCCATGATCGCCCGGCCCGACCGGACGGCCGTGCTCGAAGAATTCGCCCGGCCTGTATTGTTCATCATGGGCGAAGACGACAATATCATACCCCTGCAACAAGCGCTCGAACAATGCTATCTGCCATCCATATCCCATCTTCACATTGTAAAGAATAGCGGCCACGAGGCCATGCTGGAAGACCCGGGAAAAAGTAACCGGATATTACTCGATTTTCTCAACTTTATATCCAGAATATGAACCGAACCATCTTAATTACCGGTGCTACCTCCGGCTTTGGTGAAGCGTGCGCCAGGAAATTTGCCGCCGCCGGCGACCGCCTCATCCTCACCGGCCGTCGCAAAGATCGCCTCGAATCGCTCGCACACGAACTTGAACACGGTTCCATTCTTCCAAACGTCCAACCCCCCATCTCTGCCTCCCCCGCCGATCAACCCGGCGTCCCCGTCCTTCCCCTCACCTTCGACGTCCGTGACCGTGCGGCCGTCGACGCGTCAATCGCCTCCCTCCCGCCAGACTGGCGCTCGATCGACATCCTCATCAACAACGCCGGCCTCGCCCTCGGCAGAGACTACTTCGACGACGCCAGCCTCGAAGACTGGGATAACATGATCGATACCAACGTTAAGGGGCTGCTCTATACAACCAAAGCCGTCCTCCCCCTGATGATCCCGACCGGCAACGGCCATATCATTAACCTCGGCAGCGTTGCCGGCAAAGAAGTGTATGAAAAAGGAAACGTTTATTGCGGAACGAAATTCGCCGTCGACGCGATCTCCCATTCCATGCGCATCGACCTGCTCCGCCATGGGATCAAAGTAACCGCCATCCACCCCGGCGCCGCAGACACGGAATTCTCTATAGTCCGCTTCAAAGGCGACGACAACCAGGCAAGGAAGATCTATGAAGGCTATACCCCCCTGCATGCGGAGGACGTCGCCGACACTATCTTCTACTGCGCTTCACTCCCGTCGCACGTCTGTATCAATGACCTCGTGATCACCTGCAAGGCGCAAGCCGACGCCATCTATTTCTATAAATCCTAATTGTGGCGAATTCGCCGCAATTAGCCAGACCCCCGCATCCCGCGGCCGCACCCGCTCCGTCCGCCGCCCCACCCAAACTCCGTGCCGCCCCACCACCCTCTACGGCGCCAACGCAATCCTGATCTGTATCCCACCCTTCGTCGTCACGATCGGCGGCGTCGTCGAGATCGCCGGCGTAGTCCGCTGCTGATCAAAAAAGAACTTCAGATTGATCCGGTTATTCAGCACATAGTTGATCGACGGATCAATCCGTATCACCTTCTGCCCGCCGGTCGGCAACGAGGTATTCTGATCCAGATAGCTGCTCGACATCGCGTCATTCCTGATACTGATATCCAATTGGAGCGTCAGATCGTTCTGCGCCTTTTTCGAATTGATGCTGCCCGCCGCTCCGTTCGGCGGTGTCTTGCCGTTCCCCGGCACCTTCCACCCGAATGGCAATCCGACATTCGAATATTTGATCCCCCAACCGATATCCAGCTCCGTCGACGAGCTTTCGCTGAGTTGATAGTCGATCAGGCTCAGGCTTAGCTGCCGGGACCGGCTATAGCTCACTTTCGCCCTCATCTGGTTCACGAAGGTCATATCCAACCCCAGCAGCGGCGAGAACTGCTCCATGATCGTAATGTTCGGCACCTGGAAATAGGGCACGAAATTCCCCGTCAACGTATCCACGAAACCAGGCATCCGATACCCCAACGGATCCGAATAATTCAGATTGGAATTGAAAGAACCCATGCTGAGCGAGCTCGTATAGGAATTGGATACGTTAAAGCTGGTGAAGATCTTGCTGAACCAGGGTACCTTGCTCAACCCCGTATAGGTGATATGCCAGTTTGGCTTTGGCAGATATCCTGCGAATGGATTCGACGTAACGCTGCCTCCACTCTCATTCATCAACGGGATCTTCTGCGGGTTCGTACCCGTATATGCCGCCAGGAAGGCCGGGATCAGCACGTTCTGTGAATACAATCCATACCCCTTTATATAACCGTTCGTCCCTATTAATCCGCCCGTATAAGGATTGAGCGCCCCTACCCGGTGCGAAACAACCACGCGGTTATGCTCAAACGCCAGAAATGTTTTCGTCACCTGGTCCGGCTGATATTTCTCGAATAACGTTTTATAGGACAGATAGCTGATCGTGAACGTCCCTGTATTATAAGGATTCAACCTTGAATAATAGGAACCGCCGGTGGTATCCTTATACAACTCCGAATAATTCATTCCGAACGTCTTGTCCACATTGATCGAAATATGGAAATCCCGGACCGGCTCGAGCACTGCCACGACCGAGATCTTCTGCGTATAGGTGATCGTATTCTGATTGTTGAAATTTGTGTCCGTCGAGATCAGCCCTCGCCGCCCGAGCTTATTGATAAAATTGGTGTCCGGCCTCGCGCCCAACGTATACTTCCACCCCGGCTGCGAAGTCCTCAGATCCATCCCCAGAAGTTGTGTGCTGTCCAGGAACCCGTAAATAGCCGACGAAGAATTATCCGAATAATTCAGCGTGACCCGCTTCAGCGAGGTCAGGATCTTCGCCACCGCCTTCGGGAATCCGGTCAGCTTATTGACCGGCTGTGGCGGAGCGGCCACCGGCTTTCGGCCGCGCGCCGTATCCGGCCGCCCATTGGGCGGTGCCTTCGCGGGCCCCACATCCAGTCCCTTCAACAATTTCCACTTCTCATACAACCGGGTGAAATCCAGATCGGCTGTCACCAAACGCGCCTGCGAATTCTGAATGCTGTTCCCGAACGTAGGCGCCAGCAGGGACGCCGTCGTCCATGTGTACGTAGCCGAATAGGTCGCCTGGACCTTCGTCCAGTCAAGCGCCGGTATCTTGCTCGTTGGAAGCAGATACGTCACATTGGCATTTTGATTATAAAAGACATTACGGCCGCCCCGGAAGAATCGTCCCCACATATCCCGCCGCTGTTTGGCGCTATTCCGCCCGGTGGTATCCTCATCTATCCACGCCTTGTTCGTGGCATTGAAGCTTAACGACAGCGACCGGGTGAAATCCCATTTCAGCGTATACAGCCGGTCGAATGTAAAGAATTTATTGAAGGTCTCCGGCAATATATCCTCCGGCCCACCCACATTCCGCGACCGGTAAGCCCCAAACTGCCTGTCAACACTGAACTGAACCCCCAGCACCGTCGGCATCAGGTTATAGTTGAAATCCCTGATCAACCCCAGCCACGGGGTTTTTGACTTGATCTTTTTCTTGAATGGCTCCTTGAACCGGGGCTGCCGGCTGAAATTATACGCCAGAATGGCCTTATTGTTGGTCATGTCATCCTCCACGGCCAGCGGGGAGTGGTGGTTGATATGCGTGAACGAATAGCTGACATTGAAATTCTCGATGCTCCACAGTTGCAATCGTTTGTTGGCCGTATTGTTCTTATGCAGGTTCGTCAGGTTGAGCGTCGTCGTTGTGGATGCATCGACCGCCTGCTTTTTGATCGAATCCCGCTGGCTTGCCGGCGCCATCGCCAGCTTATCTTTCAGGAGGATATCGAGGTCATATGGATCATATTGCGGTGTGGCCACCGTTCGCGTGACGCCAGCATACACCGGCACCGATATCCCCATCTTCCGCGGCAGGAGCTTGCCAAGCTCCAGGTTCGTAGCTGCGTCCAGTTCAAGATCGTTCTCATACGATCGCTGGCTAGTATTCTGATCGATCGTACCCCAGCCCGCCGATCGGTTACTCCCCGCCAGCGACAAGGTGCCAATATCGGCCAGCTTGGCATCCACCTTGCCCACCACGGCCCAGCCCCCCTGCTCGCTGATGTCTGTCAGTCGCAATTCATCAAACCAGACCTCCGTGCACACCGGATTAGGGTTCTGGGCGTTCTGCACCCCAAGGAAGAATGCCTGGACCGCTCCAAGGTTGGGGTTGCCCAAAATCGCAAAGGTTCGTCCCGTACTCGCGTCCACCTCCTTGTAGTAGACATTTGATGCGACGCTGTTATTTCGATCTTCTTTTAACTTGATAAGCCTTTGCAGCTGCAGATTAAGATTATTGGCTGCCGGCCAAACGTGTTGCGGCAGGTTATCTTCCCAGTCGGTCTTCTTCAGCGGGATCCGGATCTCATAATAATTGCTCGTGAAGTCACTCCCCATCCGGACAATGGCATCCAGGTCATTGTCACTAATACTGCCCTGGCTACCCGCCGCCTCGGCATGGATGAACATGTCGATCGTTCCATATCGCCGAAGATCCAGGTTTGTAGTCTTGTACACACCCCGGGCATCGCCCGGCGTCAGCCTGCAGATCTGCAGACTCATCGACTGCTCGTTCAGGAGCAGGTTCACATTATTGCTGCTCAGTTCCTGCTGCCGCGCGACGCCCGGCGGGATCACATAGTTGATCGGCTCCCGGGTACTGTTCTGCTCGATATTCACCGCCGTTACATTAAAGCTCGTGAGGCTGTTGGTCGGCAACGGTGTCATATTACCCGTCGTATCGATGACATAGCTGAAGCTTCTCCACGTATTCCGCACCAGCTGCATCTGCGCGAACCGCAACACCACCGAATCCTGCCAACCGGTCATGTACATGCGTATAAACTGTATGGACCGCATATCCGGCATGTTACCGACGTTCTGATAATATTCGGACAACGGAATGCTGAACTGATACCAGAGCTGCTGGACCCCGCCCGAAGGTGTGAATGAAATGGAATCCGTTATGAAATGGTTGGCCCCGGTAACCCCTAAGCTGTCCTTCGTCAGATTTACTTTATATTCAAAATACTGCTCCAGCGTGTTCATCGTATTATCGTTGTTCAGATCCTCCTGGTCCGGATACAACGTGAATGCCGTGATGGTAGTCGCGCCAGTCGCCGCGATCGGCGAGTTTCCCTGGGGGTTATTCACATATTTATAACGGCCAAGTACCCCTGCTTTAGCCGCATCATAGCGCGGATCGAGATAGTTTACGAAGTCATCGCTCGATGGGTCAGCATAAGCCGCCTGATAGGCAGCCGAGCCAGGCCCCAATATGGCGCCCAGCTGATTCAGGTAATTGGCAAAATGGTTCTGCTCCGAAGGGTCGCTCATCCCGTCCAACCCCACGTCCTGGTAGGGCCGGTCCCCGGGATTATTGCTGAATGCCGTCGTCACCTCGATCGGGTTTGCCGGCACCCTCCCCCAGACCGACGAGCTGTCAATCGCCGCCGTAATATTCGGCGAATTCAAGCCGTTCTCGAACTCCTTCTTCCCATCCTTCAGGATATCCTCGCTAACGCTGCCCAGGTCGATATACAGTTGCCCGCCCGTGGTATTCAATATCTGGTTGGGCACGGTCGCCCCGGGCCCGGTTGTATTGAAGGGGCTCATCACCCAGAACTGCAGCACTTCGATGTTCGCGGTTTCGAAATCTGTCTGCTGCAACGCCCGCATGATACCTCCCCATCGCGTCGTCGGATTGTTGAGCTTGCCCGTCGACGTGTTGATGCTCCCCGCCCGGGTATCGAAGTTATACGGACCGCGGTCTGACGGATAGTAAGCCATATCGAATGTCACCAACTGCGCCTGACCCGTCTGTACCGATTGCTGCGGGAAGATCTGCTGCACCAGGATCGGCCCGATCCGCGGATCCTGCAAGGTATTCTCATAGGCATCCGGGTCGGCCGTCCCGCCCGTATTCTGAAGGGAGGGATCGATATTGTACCAGGCCAGCCGCGCCCGGTTATACCCATAAGGCAGGCTGTCGCTCAGCACCGCTTCCGGGAACAATGGCGGGTAGGTGCCGCCCACGCCCGCCGGCGCGGAGGCCAGCGCCCAGCTCGTCAACGGGAATCTTAAATCGATCGCGCTGGTCGAACCCTCGAAATCGTCAATATAGACCGCACCCGAAGTGCCTTTCCCGATCTGCGGCGGATGGCCGGGACGCAAAATAGCTCCTTCCCCGTACGCATTGATCGTGCTCATCTCCTTCGTCGAATACAAGTGATTCAAGGCCCTCGTGAGCTGCGGCAGCTGCCCCCGATAGTTGGCATCCACTCCAAACATCGTATTCCTTACGGGGTCTTCACCATAGTCGGTCTTGGCAAAGAATGGCCGCTCATTCAACCGCTCGATCGTCGCACCCAGCGTGAATGTTTCTGTTGCTGTGCTCTTCGCAAGATAATCGAGCCGCAGTCCTATGAAACTTTTCTGCTGAAGGCCGAAATTGGCATTGTTCTCAAAAGACACATTGACCGGCACCCCCGAATTGATGATCGACTGGTTTATGATCGTCACCTGCCCCGAGGCATAGTCCACCGTATAGTCCTGATTCTCCTTGAGGGTCTGGCCTCCCGCCGTTACCACCACCGACCCCGGCGGGACATTGAAGGCGCCCAGGGACAAAGTATTCGACATCTGCCCCTTTGCCGTTCCGCTGATCACATACCGGTCCACATTCGCATATGTCTGCGCCACCGCTTTGATGGTGTCATATAGCTGGGAGTAAATATATTTTTGCTTGAAAGAATCGGGAGCATTGTTATTGAATGCCACGGAGTCAATATACTGTCCGAACGGTCTTAACTCCGGAAAGATGATCGTCCCGAGCGATGAGATGACGGTGAGCCCTTCAATATAGTCGAAGACACCGTCCGGCCCCGGGTCATTATTGGCATTCAGGCGGTCAAGCGCCAGGATGGTCAGTAGCGGGATGTCCGCCCTCGGGCCCTGCGGGAGGTAGTTCTTGGTGCCCTTGCTGGGTTGATCATAATTGACCGAAAGCATGAAACCAGTCTGCGTGATATTCGACAGCGAGCTGCCGCCGGCAACCTTTAGTGAATAAACATTCTTCATCATCAGGTTCCAGGTCGGCAGGTTGGTCCGCTGTGCCGTAGCTTTCAACAACTTGAGATATAAGACCTTCGAAGCCCCGCCGCTGACCCCGGTCAATGGATTGGCCGCCGCTGTGTCCGGGGGTACGTCCGATGCGAATTCCCCCACCTGGTAGAACTGCCCGTTATAGCTGTACTGATAGGCGACCGCCAGAACATCATTGGGTTGAAGCGGCTGATTCACCGAGATGAAACCGACTTTGGGATTGAAATAATACTCATTCGGACCTAGTTTCCTGGCATACACGGTCTCGAAATCCTGAACCTGTACAAGCCCCAGCGAATTTAACTTGTTGACCGCCGTCGACGGGTCCCGGCTGGTCGGATCATTGATAATGCTCGTATATTCCGTGTTCGCCGTATTAAAAGGATAGGGAATACCGGTGAGCGAATGGATCTTTGGATTGTAGGGCTGCTGCTCCCCGAGGTCCATCAAACCTACAACCTGGCGGGAGCTCGTGTCATAACCCTGCCGGTTCGTCACCCATACTTCGATCCGCAGGATCTGCACCTGCGACCTGACGATGGGAAGGGTCGACATGAAAAAATCATAGTTGTTGACAAAATACTGCCCAAGAAGAAAGTGCCGGTTCTCATCGTAATCGTCCGCCTTGAAGGAAAAATTGGAGACCGAAGCCCCACCGGCTGAATTAATCGATTGCTTCTGAGAGGTTTCATTCGCCAGTACCCCGGTGACCGTAAGCTTCCCGAACTGCAGCTGCGTCTTGACCCCGAATAAAGACTGCGCGCCCGTCATCAGCGTACTTTTCGTTTGGAATGAGACATTTCCTGCCTCGATCTTCTTGATGATCTCATCCCCGCTGCCCGTGTAATCCAGCTTTAATTGATTTTCGAAGTTGAAGTTAGCCAGCGTGTTATAGCTAATCGGCAGCTTTAGTTTGCTCCCGATGGACCCCAGAACGTTAATATTGGCCGATTCGTCGAACATCAGACCCCCTTGCCGCCTTGCACTCTGCGGCAGCGTCGGATTCTCGATATTTTGCCCTTGATAGCCAGCAGTAATGTCGACATTTCCCTGCGGCCGGATGTCCGGCTTCCCCGGACCAAAGATGCGATTGAAGAGGTTGTCGCTGACCGCAAGGTTTGGCCTGATATTCCGCCGGTTCAGCGCGCTCAGCGCGTCCGCCCGACTTCGGAAATAGGCATCCTGGTCCTTCTGACCCTGGATTTGCAACATTTCGTCCTGAGTATAATAGGTTGGTTCTCTATACCATTGACTCCCAATTCTTTCGTAAACATAATACAATTGCGTTTCGGGATCGTAGGCGATCGAATCATGGATATTGACCGGATCCATGAGGTCAAAGGGATTTCGAATGGAATCCTGAAAGAAATCACCGCGCCGGTCGTGGATCGGCCAATGCAGCGTATCCTTCGATACCGAATCCAACCTGGCGATAAGCGCGCGAATGGTATCCCTCATCCTGCGGGCACTGTCCGCCGCCGTCTGCCCCGGTATCGTGTCCGTCAAAGGACAAACCCCGCCCCACTGCCACACCTCCCCCGCCGACGGCCGCATCCCCTTCGGGATCGCGATCACAAAACCCGATTTTCCACCCGTAATGTCGGCAATGCCAATCTTCCTCCCCGGCATTTCCATCCCTGCAACAGGGACTCCGATCTTCCCACCCGGTTCACCCATTTTCCCACCCGGCGTGCCCGCCCCGTTCCCTTCGCCAGGCCTGCCCACCCCCCTGAAATACGGATAGGCTGCAGCGGTGGTAGAATAAACCACCAAAGCAGCGCCCAGGAGCAGCGTAGCCAGCGTTACGTGAAACAGATAGCGGGTCAAACTTTCCGCAAGAATTAGTTAGGTAGACTTCCAATAATAGGCTACAAGATTTTTAGTGCTTTCTTAATGAGATCCTCGACTCTGTCGGTCCCTGATACCTCAACGATCACTTTCTTGATAGCATTTTCCGCCGCGGGTCTGGCGATGCCCAGCGTGATCAGAGCATTTAACGCGTCCTGCTCAAGGGTATTGCTCGCCGGAGATGAAATATTTGCCCCGATATCCTTGCTTTTCCCCAGTTTATCACGCAATTCCAGAACGATCCTCTCAGCAGACTTTTTGCCAATTCCCTTGATGCTTTCCAATTGCCTGGAATTCCCTTGTAAGATAGCCCGGATGATCTCCTCCGGCCGCATCGAAGACAGCATCATCCGTGCCGTGCTGGCGCCGACACCGGATACACTGATAAGTTGGATGAATAGTTCCTTCTCCGCGCGGTCATAGAAGCCATAGAGCACGTGAGCATCTTCACGTATATGCAAATAGGTCAGTAGCACCCCACTGGTCAAATTTTCGATCCGGGAGTAGGTGTTCAGGCTGATCTGAAGCTCATAACCCACGCCGGCAACGTCCATTTGCACTAATGCTGGGCTCTTATATGCGAATTCACCGCGTAAGAAGGCGATCATGGCCGCGAAAATCAATATTTTTCCCCACCTTTGCAAAAAACTTTTCTTAACCTGACTGGAAGTAAGATGAGCAATAAAATGACCGCCGCCATCACTGCGATCGGAGGATATGTACCCGAAGACCGACTGACAAATGCTGACCTCGAGAAATTGGTTGACACCAACGATGAGTGGATCCGTACCCGCACCGGCATCGAAGAGAGAAGGATACTAAGAGGCCCGGGAAAAGCAACATCCGACCTATGTGCTCCAGTTCTGCTCGAAATCTGCAAAAAGAGAGGCATTCACCCCGAAGAGATCGACTGCGTGATCGTTGCCACCGTTACTCCCGATATGTTCTTTCCCGCGACTGCAAACATAATCTGCGACAAGACCGGCGCCAGGAACGCCTGGGGCTTCGACATGTCTGCCGCTTGCTCTGGCTTTCTCTACGCCCTGACTAGCGGCGCCATGTACATCGAAAGCGGCCGCTACAAAAAGGTCATAGTCATCGGCGGCGACAAGATGAGCAGCATCGTCGACTATAGCGACCGCACCACCTGCATCATCTTCGGCGACGGCGCCGGCGGCGTACTCCTTGAACCCAACTATGAAGGCTACGGCATTCTCGACAGCCTCCTGAAAAGCGATGGAAGCGGCCGCACCCATCTCCACATGAAAGGCGGCGGCTCATGGCACCCCTCCTCCTATGAAACCGTGGCCGCTAAAGAACACTATATCTACCAGGAAGGGCAGGCGGTCTTCAAGTTCGCCGTCAAAGGAATGGCTGATATCAGCGCCGAGCTCATGGAACGTAACCACCTCACTTCCGACGATATCGCCTGGCTGGTCCCCCATCAGGCCAACAAGCGGATCATCGACGCAACCGCGCACCGCATGGGCCTCTCCGATGAAAAGGTCATGATCAACATCCAACGCTACGGTAATACCACCGCCGGAACTATTCCACTCTGCCTTTGGGACTGGGAAAAGAAATTGAAAAAAGGCGATAACATCGTCCTCGCCGCCTTCGGCGGCGGCTTCACCTGGGGCGCTACCTGGGTCAAATGGGGCCATTAACCGAAACCCGAAACATCGCATGGAAAACATCGCCACCTCCCCGGCAGCACCACCCCAAATTCGCATCCGCCGCGCCACCCGCGAAGATTGCCCCCGCCTGCTGGAACTCATCCACGAGCTCGCCCATTACGAAAAGGCCCCCCACGAAGTGACCGTCACCGCGGAACATTTCATCGAAAGCGGCTTCGGCCCTCACCCCGTCTGGTGGGCCTTCGTGGTCACCGTCGACGACCAGGTCGAAGGATTTGCGCTGTACTATATCCGTTACAGCACCTGGAAAGGACAACGGCTATACCTGGAAGATTTGATCGTTACCGAAAAAATGCGCGGCCGCGGCCTCGGCAAGCTTCTCTTCGACTGCCTGCTGACTGAAATGAAAGAAAAGAATTTTAAAGGAATGGTCTGGCAGGTGCTGGATTGGAACGAACCCGCCATCAACTTCTACAAAAAATATCAGGCCCAATTCGACGTCGGCTGGATCACCTGTTCAGTCGAAAACCCCAACGCCTGACTCCGCCCTTTCCCCTGCGCCTCCACGGCCCGTGACTCCCGCTGCCCCTCCGCTGCGCCGCTCGGTTCCCTGACTCCCACAGATACCTCAACTCACCCCATCGACCTGTACTGTCTTGTCGATCTTCTGGATTAACCCTTGCAAAACCTTTCCCGGACCGATCTCGGTAAAGTGGGATGCCCCATCCTCTACCATCGCCCGGACCGATTGCGTCCAAAGGACCGCCCCCGTCAACTGTTCGATCAGGTTCTTCTTGATCTCATCCTTCTCCACCACCGCCTTGGCCGCCACATTCTGATAGACGGCACAACCCGGCATATAGAACGTCGTCTTCTCGATCGCGGCCTTCAGCTCATCCTG
>DASZJO010000189.1:0-30490 GCA_035948015.1 Puia sp. | reverse complement strand
CGCTCTCCAGGATTTGTCGCACATCCTTATGCCATTCCTGATCGGGATAACGGAGTTCGGGGGAATGGCAGGATAGTTTTGCCAGGGCCGCCCCGGCTGCCTCAAGGCATTGAAGTTCCCATGTCACCCAGTCGTCGCCACTCCGCCTCATCCGTACTTCTATTATTGCCGACCTTTCCTTTTGCAGAAAAGTCGTCAGGATCTGATCGAACAGGGGTGAAGCCGGCCGCTGCAGATGAGCGATAAAAAATGTCGCGTGAACGAAGCATTTGCGATCGTCTCCATCGATGATGGTGAGATAAAATGAATTCACAACAGTTTTTTTTCCAGCGCGTACCTGATCAGCTCGGCATTGGAGTGCATCATCATCTTCTCGAGAATGCGCGACCGGTATGTGCTGATGGTATTCGAGCTAAGCGAAAGGATATAGGCTATCTCAGTTACTGTTCTTCCGGATACCAATAGTTTAAAAACATCGAATTCCCGGTTTGAAAGCAGTTTATGCGGCTCAATGCCGTCTTTCTGTCCGAGGGCCTCCAGCAATTTGTCGGCAATCGGCGGGGTGATGAATTTTCTTCCGGCGCGCACCGTTTCTATACCCTGGATAAGGTCGTTATGAATGGATGCTTTGGTGAAATAGCCGGAGGCGCCCAATTTCATTGCCCTGACGGCATATTGGTCCTCCGTGCACATGCTCATCACGAGAACCGGTATCTGGGGAAAGGAATGTTTCAATTGCTTCAATGCATCGAGACCGCTTCGACCGGGCATCATCAGGTCGCAGATAATGACATCCCACGCGCTCAGGAATACTTTTTGGATCAGTTCTTCGGAATCAGACGCCTCGCCGATAAGCGCGAAGGGGTATTGGTCCAAAATCATGTCTTTAAGCCCGCGGCGCACGATAGCGTGGTCGTCTGCGATGATAATTTTTAACATAGTTTACAGGATTTTTGGCCGGGTAAGGCAACGGGACCGCATTTTCCAATAAATTCCCAAATATGACTGAGCAACTTTGAAGGAAATTTGAATCTGAGTTTTTTTAGTTGTTAATTTATTTTTTGGTAAGGGCGGGGCAACTATTCAGGATGTTGGGTTGTTATTGCGGTTTCAGTGTCAGGCGAGAACGCTTACCAGCCTCCCCAGAAAGATCAGGAGGATTGCGATCAGTGTTGCTCCGGCTAACAGGACAAAGGAATAGATCAGGGCATCGGACATGGCCAGGTCGGTGTTATTGAAAAATTCATAGGGACGGACCCCGGTGGCTTTTCGTACGATCATCAGATAGAGCAGGTAGATGCCGGGGTAAAGTAGCCAGCGGGGTACCTGGCTATAATCAACTCTGAACTTATTTTCATATAGGGCCCAATAGATGAGGGTGAGGATGGGAATGGCCGAATGCAGTATTCCGGCTACAAGCAATGGCAGGCCGGAGGGGTTCCCGTTGCGCCAAAGAGAAAAATGATAAATCAGTCCGGCGATGATGAGGAAGACGGCCAGGGCTGTCAGTTTTCCGTTAGAGGAGTGCTTTTTCTTAAATATCTGAACAGTAAAATAAAGGGCAGCGAGAAAATTGGTCAGGGTGGAGAAACAAGTGAAAAAGCCGGCGATCTTTTCGTAAGTCGGCGAGATGCCGTTCCCGAAGGTAGAAAAGTATTGAAGGATAATCCCGCTCCATCCAAGAATGGCTAATGCGAAAGAAAGGCGTTGTCTGATTGGCATTTTTGCAGGTTGCGTCAGCTATATGAGATGAACGCATAAAGAAAGCAATTCCCTGATAGGCGGGAAATAGACATATCTCCGTTGATTTGTAGGGGAATCACTACCAGTTCCCTTCCTGTTCTTTATTGGATCTTTCCAGTTGCCCTGGAGGGGTATTCCTCCAGTTCCTGTCATACCGGACAAAAAAAGCCAGCCACCCGGTGCGTGCCACGCGCATCAAGTAAGGCTGCATGGCGATTAGTAAGACCGCGTTAAAGGCAAGCCAGACAAAAAAGCGGTTATCGTTCACCGACATTCCGATCAGCACCCACCAGGCTACAAAGGTGGCTGAACTTAACGCCACCGAAAGGGCATAGCTCACATAGCCGGAGCCGAAGTAAAACCCGACCTCGATATTCAGCGGCTGGCCGCAAACGGGGCATGTATCGTTCATCTTCATGGTTTGCCTTAGCGCCCAGGGATTCCTTGTCCGGAACATGTCCCCCAGGCGGCATCTCGGACATTTGCACAGCAGAAGGTTCAGGGCACTCGGTTTCTTTTCAAGTGCGGCCAGGTCGACGGGTTTTGAATAGGTATTCATATATTAAATTTTTTCTATAATTTTTTTTCTAAACCCTTCAGGCGTCACGCCGGAATATTTTTTGAAGAATTTAGAGAAGTAGGAGTTGTCTTCGAAGTTCAGGTCCGCTGCTATTTCCGATACGTTCATTTCGGCATTCACCAGCAGCCTTTTTGCTTCTAAAAGTACCCGGTCGCGGATCAACTCGCCGGCCGGTCGCCCCGTTAGTTGTTTGCTTAACGCGTTGAGGTGGTTAGGCGTCACGAATAACATGACTGCATAGTCCTTTGTGAGTTTCTTGTCCTTATAGTGCAGGTCGATCAGTTTCTGAAAGTTCCGCAGGAGCACGGAATTGTATTGCGTGTACGGGACCGTCCTTTTTCCCGCAGCCAGTCGATTCACTGCGATAAAGAGTTGGATCATGGATGTGCGGATCATATCGTTGTTAAGCTCGTTATCTCCAGCCGCTTCCCGGATGATAAGTTCGAAGAGCTGTGTCAATCCCGCTCTTTCTTTCGCGGGGATCCGCACCACCTGTTCATGCGCCATGCCCGAGAAAAATGTGAATTGCTCCAGGTACCGCGTATTGGCCACCAGCGTATGGATATATTGCTCAGAAAAATTAATAATGTAACCTTTAGGCCGGTCCCTGAAATTCCAGGTATGCACCTGGCCGGGGATCATGAAATAGATCTGGCCTGCTTCCACCGGAAAATTTATAAAGTCGATCGAATGTTCCCCACTCCCTTCGGTAAAATAAACCAGGTGGTAGAAGGAATGTTTGTGGGGAAAGCGAAGATCAGTATGGGTGTCCTGGTAATGATCTAACCGGTCGGTCATAAAGTCGCTTTTGGATGGCGGCTGAGGGGCGAGGCTACAAATGCTGTAGATGGGGAGCGGCTGCTTGGACATATTGACGAATTCCGGCACAAAGGTAGGAAGGTCCGAAGCGTGAGAAAGGTGGTTTTTAGCTGGGTAATGGTAGTTTTTACTGATCGGGTGAGCGTGGGCGCGGATGGGGGGGAACGCTACTACGGCTTTATCCCGAAGAAATCGAAGAAATAGGAGGGGGGCTGAAGACCCAGCCACTCTTTTCGATTCTTGTTGAGCTCATCATAAGTCAGATCGCGGATCTGATCGGCGGAAAAGCGGAGCGGCCGCTCGTTGGTTTTTCGGACTACGATCCCCAGGCCGAAATCGGCGTCGAGAACAAAGGAGGTCAGGTCTTTTCTCAGGCTTCGGAGATGGACGATGGCTTTCCAGACATCTCCGTTCCATTGGTAGGAGAAATTATTCGATTCCCATTCTTCAAAAGTAGATGCTGCCTGTTTTGTTGCGGGATTGCAATCATGCAGGATGATCGCAACGTCTCCTGTTGCAAATTTCAGGGTGTTTTCGACATCGCGTAGTGCGTAGTCATATTGGTGCATCCCGTCAACGAGGGCCAGTTGGATCTTCTTTGATGCGTAAAGCCGTGGGGCCTCCGAGGCAAAGAAATCGTCGCTTGTGACTTCAAAATATTTGTTGAATAGATTAGAGGGATTGACAAGGTCTTTGCCCAGCTTACGCCATCCGTCAAATCTGAATTCCGGGTCTACGGCGACTTTGGAAAAGCTTGGTACGCGGAAAAACACATGCCCGTTGAATACGCCGATCTCGAGATAATTTTTTAGATGTTTGTGTTTTATGAGTGCCTTGATCACCGACAGCCGGGACAAATTATCCATGCCCTATAATTTAGGCCGCAATTTATGGATTTTCGGGTTATGCCGGATGATAAGTGTGTGCTACCGGTGAAGATAGACTAGTGGCCGCTGATGACCGCTTCGAGCTCTTCAAGCGTTTTACCCTTGGTCTCCTTCACTTTCAGGGCGATGAACAGCGTGCCCAGGGCGCATATGCCTGCATAAATATAAAAGGTGCTGTCCTTCAAATGTGCGTAGAGTATGGGAAAAGTGAATATGAGGATGAAATAAGCCGCCCACAGGCTTACTATGGCCACCGAAGTGACGGCGCTGCGCACCTTGTTAGGAAATATCTCGGAGATCAGCACCCAGGTTACCGGAGCCAGGGTCATGGCATAAACGGCGATCGCGGATAGCAGGTACCAGGATACCTGCGTTGAGCCGGCCGCCAACAGGCGAACCACGACGAGGTAGAGCAGGGCAAGGCCACCGGCGCCCGCCAGCATCAGTGGCTTGCGGCCCAGCCGGTCCACAAGCAGCATGGCCATCAGGGTAAACACCAGGTTAACCGCGCCGATAAAGATGGTTTGCATCAGCTGGCCGTCCTGCGGCACGCCAATGCTGCGAAAGATGAGGGTGGTGTAGTTGAACACCACGTTGATGCCGCAAAGCTGCTGGAAGACGGCGAGACCGATGCCCACGAGTACGGGCGGCAGCACCGCTTTTTGAAACACAGCGGTATAGCTTACGCGTTGCCGGTTGGCTGCCGACCGGGTGATATCCGCCAGGCTGCTGGCGGAAAAGGCCTGGCCGCCAATTTTTTGCAATATCGCCGCGGCCTGGTCGGCTTTGCCGGCGCTGACAAGCCACCGGGGACTTTCGGGTAGCCACCAGGCGCCCGCGAAGAACAGGGCCGAAGGCAGCAAACCCAACCCGAACATCCACCGCCACGCATCCGGGCCGATGTTGCGCAGCCTATAGTTAATCATGTTGGTAATGAGAATGCCGATAACGATGGTTAGCTGGTTGATAGCCACCATCCGGCCACGGAGAGGGGCAGGTGCTATTTCGGCGATGTACATGGGCGACAGCATCGAGGCCATGCCTACGCCCGCGCCCGCCATGAAACGGGCTGCGATGAAGACCCCGCGGACGGGGGCGAATGCCATAGCAAGTGCGGAAACACCGAAGATGGCGGCCGCCAGCAATAGTCCTTTTCGCCGGCCGTATTTGTCACTCACGCTTCCCGCTACGAGGCAGCCCACAATGGCGCCCAGGGCGAGGATGGCCGTGGTAAGGCCCGCCCAGAAGTCGTTCAGGCCGAACTGTCGTTGCAAAAAAGGCAGCGCACCGGCAATTACGGCAAAGTCGAAACCGAACAGGTAGCCGCCGAGGGCTGAAGTAAAGGAGATGCCGAGGATGTAGACATGATTGTAACTCGATCGCGACATTGGCAGCAGTTTATTGGATGGCGAATGAAAATACCGTTTTTGTCTGATAGGTTTCCCCGGGTCGCAGAATGGTATCAGGAAATTCCGGCCGGTTGGGACTGTCTGGAAAGGCTTGTGTTTCCAGCGCAAAGGCGCCATGCCGGCGATAGGGTTGCGCGTGTGACCCTTGCAGCGAGCCGTCCCACCAGTTGGCCGTGTATAATTGCACGCCGGGACGGTCGGTGGTCATTCGCAAAGCCCGGCCTGACCAGGGATCAACAACTTCCACGGCGGGCTCGACGCCTTCGAGGACGTAATTGTGGTCAAATCCCTTATCCGCAGCCAGGCTCCCGATGCCCTCCCCCAGGCGTTGGGGTGAAGACAGGTCAAGGGGTGTGCCCTTCACCGGAAGTATCCGCCCTGTAGGCAAGTTTTGCCGCTGCTTTTCTGTAAATTCTTTTGAACGGATCAGCATCACATGATCGGTGATCGTCGGCAAGTTAAATCCCGACAGATTGAAATAAGAATGGTTTGAAAGGTTCACCGGCGTAGGCTTGTCGGTTACCGCATGATACCCCAGCTGCAACTGGCCGGCCCGGTTGAGCGTATATTTCACCTGTACATGGAGGTTTCCGGGGTACCCTTCTTCACCATCAGGGCTTACATATTCGAACAGTACACCCGCCTCATTTTCGTTGTAATAACTATCCATGACCCGCCATAGCTTTTTGTTGAATCCTTCAAAACCGCCGTGCAGGTGGTTGCCGTTTTCGTTGGCCGAAAGGCGAATGGTCCGGCCGTCGAGTGTATAAGACGCGCCGCCGATGCGGTTAACACACCTGCCGATAATACTGCCGAAATACAAGGGATTCCGGATATATTCCCGCGGATGGGTAAACCCGGCAACAATGTTTTTTTGCGTTCCATTCCGGTCAGGAGCATAAATGGACATGATCGAGCAACCGATATTCGTGACGGACACGGAGAGATTGCCATTACCCAGCGTTATCAGGTAAAGCTCGCTGCCATTATGCCTGCCACAGGCCGCAACGGTGCAGGATAGGGACGTTTTTGAACCGATCAGCATGGTAACTCCTGTTTCAGCGCTTGTGTAATAACGGGGGCCAACTCCAACCAATTAGCGGCGCCGGCATGATTGGGATCCATCCCGAGCACTTGTTGCAAATAATCACGGCCTTTTGCCTCTGCATTCAGTCCCAGGTAGCCCAGGCCGATGAGGTAGGTGCAATGGGTGGTATTGCGCAGGTTGATGTCCTGATCGAATACCAGCATATCCGGCAGCGATACGGCAAAATAGTCGATCCCGATGTGATCGTTCAGGTGCGAGCGGCCGAATTCGATAAGCCGGTTGAAGATGGCGGCAGCCTTTTCGGGCTCGTTGAGTCTGAGCCAGGCCAGTGCCTGGTAGACGATATTATCGGGCTGTGGATCGTTGTAATAAATGGCCTGCTCCGGTTGGCTGATCCCCACTGTGGCTTTGCGGAACAGGGCAGTGGCATCGTCGGTTCTGCCCAGGCCGGCATAAGCGCATCCCAGCCAATAGTGGACGTCGTTTTCCTGGGCGCCATACAGTTTGCCCTCGCCCAGGTTCAGGGGGTATACGGCAGTGACCTGCAGGAGATCGATAGCTTCCCGGAAAGCGCCGTTTTCTATGGCCCGTCGGGCCAGGGCGATATGGCAACGCAGGAACTGCCCCACTACTTTACCTTCGCCGCCTTCCCAGGGATGGAAGATGTGAGCGGCCAGCAACTGCCGGGCCTTTTCGTATTGCCCAAGGCTGTTGTACAGCGTCACCCTTTCCAGGTAGAGGTCATCTCTCGAAAGCACCTGTGGCAGATGTGTTTCCAGCAGGGCCAGCCTTTCGGCGAATGCCATGCCTGTGCTCTTATACAGTTGATCGAGCTCCATCAACACTCTCGCGTCGGTGGTATCGAGGGAAAACGCCTTTTCGAGGAATTTGCGGGCCTGTTCTTTTTTGCCCAGCTTGTTGTAATAGGCCAGAGCCAGGTTTCGGAATGCCGTGGGAAAAGTGGCATCGAGCTGTGTGGCTTTTTCCCAGCAGGCGACGGCCTCGGGGTATTGCCGTTTATCGTACCAGAGGTTGCCGAGGTAATAACGCGCCCTGGCATCCGACGGGTTCAGCACAATGGCGCTCCTGAGGATAAGTATCTCTTCGATCTTATTGGGAAAACAACCGTCGGGGTTCCCGGAGGCGGCTACCCGGAACAGTCCTTTTGCTTCTTCGGTATTACCATTCTGCGCCATAAGCCAGCCTTTATAATAACTCACGATGGCAGCCTCTCCTGCATACAATTCCAGCAGTTGCAGCGCATCGGCAAAGAGGCCGGCCTGCGCATAATCCAGGGCTGTTTCGAGGTAATTGTTTACGGCCTCCCGCATGAGCCCCCTGAAGGTTTTCAGCGATCCGGAGGTTTTGTCGTCGATCAGCCAGGCTTCGAAAAGGCATCCAAAATTGAACGGGTCGATGGACAATGATTCCCGTATCAGGACCTGCGCTTCGTCGCGGCGGCCAAGCAATCGCAGCAGGGCGGCCTTAAGATGGCGTGCAGTACTACTGTGGTAATTGCGCACCAGGGATTTTTCAGCAAACGTCAATGCCTCCTCATAATGTCGTTGCGCAGCGGCGATACGGGACAGACTCAAAAAACTGCTGTGCTGCCAGGCATCGTTCCAGGTGGCTTTGAAAAAGGCTTCGAATGCTTCTTCCAGCCGGCCCTGCAGCTTCAACGACCAGCCGAGGTTATAATACGGCTCGCCGTCGCGGGGATTGGGGTTTCGGCTCGTGAGGGTGCGAATGGCTGTTCTGAAATAGGGTTCGGCCTTTTCAAACTGGCCTCTGCGCAGAAGCAGCAGGCCCATGGCGTTATTGCAACGGATGTCTCCGGGACTCCTGCGCAGGCCCTCCTCGTAATAATCGATGGGGTTGAAAGTGGCGTGCCGGTATTGTTCCAGGTGCAGACCGTTGAGGTAAAGCTCTTCCACCTGCCCGATTTCTGCGGGGGGGCGGGCAGCAGTTGCAGCGGGGGGGATCTCTTTTTGGGTGGATGCGTCCGGGCACCAGGACACGAGCAGGCGGCCGGCGTTGTCCTGTACCGTGATCTCCCAGGCCTCGGGGTTCTCGGGGGCGCCGGGGGCGCCGGCGGCGAAAGTTTCATCGAATAGATCGGATGGCGAGAGCCGGGTAGTGAACTCTTTTATCAGGGCATCGTTTTTGGTGATCCGGATAACCGCGTTCTCATACCTGGACGTGGCATAGACCCGCACCCGCACTTGTCGCTGCTCCCACTCCATGTTCAGCATGGCTTCTCTGGTAGCGTTCTTCACGGCGCCTACACCCGTATAGGGCATGAAATATTGTTCAAAGGTCTTTTCTTCATTGGGCTGCAGCCAGGAGAAATCGGGCTGGTTATCCGTGAATACGCCGGTCATCAGCTCGATATACGGGCCGTCCTCATCGGTGAGGTTGCGATCCCAGGCATGACCGAAATCGCCATTGCCCCAGGTCCATTGTTTTTTGCCGGGCGAGATATGGTGGTTGGCGACATGCAGCATGCCGGCCCCGGTATCATTCTCATAGCAGCCCATAAAATCATATTTGCTGCGGATGGCCATGTAGGAAGTGGGCACAGGAATATTCGCATACCGGCTGATGTCCGTACCGGGGGCATAATTCACTTTGTAGTAAGTGCCCGTGGCGATGGGGAAGTCCGATACGTCGCGCTTACCGTGGTCGAATACCGCGTACACATCCGGCGGGAATACCGACTGGTAATGTTCATTGACTTTTACCGCCGGGTTGGCCCACCACAAAAAGGTCTGCGGAAAGGGGGTGCGGTTGAACAGACGGCCGGTTATTTCCAGGTAGGCCTTGCCGGGATAGAGGGTAAACCCGGCCGTGCCCCGGGTGCGGAACATCAGCTCAATCTCGTTTACCCAAACAGTGCTGCTGCCGTCGTTATTTGCCCGGATGGTAAAATCCACCGGATCGAAAGTGCTTGGCCGATGGTGCTGTGGCCAGTTGAACTCGATGCCGCCCGATATCCACGGACCGGCCAGTCCTACCAGTGCCGGTTTGATCACGTGGTTGTAGTAAATGAAATCGCGGCCTTTCACCTTATCGTACGCGCGTTGTATCCTGCCACCCAGTTCGGGCAGGATCATAATCTTCAGGAATTCGTTTTCGAGGAAAACGGCCGTATAGGTCTCTGTCGTTTTTTCGTCGGCTATATGCTCGATCACCGGGTGCGGGTATACTACACCGCTGCTGCCCTGGTATACCCGTTTTTCGAGGAACATCGGGTTCTTTTCAGGCTTTCCTGTTTTGTAGGTGGGGATGGGTACTTGCTCTATCCATGCTTTTACTTCACTCATATATCCAAGTTTATTGTGGAATCCATTCCACCATGAGCGCGTCTCCCGGCGGAATCGTCAATGAAAGGTCTTCCTGTCCCGCTGCCACCGTCGCCAGGGTCGCGCCGGTCAAAAACTCTTTCAGGATGTATTTCCCCCTCTTCAGTCCCAGGCTGTCCAGGCTGCAATGATAGTTGAAGGCATCGCGGGTATTGAAGTTAAAGAGGCCCAGGAGCGGATCGTTTGACCGAAGATAAAAAACCATTTGCTGGTCGAAGCTGTCGCCATCGGAATATTTCAATGGCAGGAATGCCTGCGGCCGGCTGAAGAAAGTACAAAGTCCCGGGTTATCAAGGTATTTTCTGCCCCGCTGCGCGGCCAGGGGCTGACGAAAATCGGAGCCATCGCCCAATATGCTGCCCATGACCATCATGGCATATAGCCGAACCCTGATCTCCTGCTCGCTGAGTTCGGGATTCTTCTCAAAATGCTCCATGATGCAAACGTCCATATTAGTGAATGGCCAAAGCGTGCCCTGTGTCCATCCCAGGTGTGAGGCTGTGGCCAGCGAGGATTCTGTGCTGCCCCAGGCCGGGAAACCTTTTTCGTCGTCCCGCAGATGGGAATATACGTCGGTAGAAAGAAATCGCGTATGTGCATACTGGTGGGGAAACATCGGTGAAATGGCCTCCGTGATGAAGATATCGGGTCCGAGTATGGAATCGATGAGGTGTTTCAGCATGCGCATACCATAGTCGTATGCCTGCATGCCGGTACGGATGGCAGGGTTACTGCGGGTGGAAGATTCCAGGGCGCCGGCAGTCAGAAAATCGATCTTTAAGAACGAAGCATGGATGGCCTTGGCTTTTTGCAGCTGGGCGATGATCGACTGGCGCGTGGCGGGGTGGGTGGGATCTATCGGGTATGCACCCCAGTCACCTTCTTTGTAGGCGATAGGCCTGCCCTGCTCGTCTTTCAGCACCACTTCACTAAGGGAATAGCCGGTCCCCGCCAGTTTGGTCTGGTCGAGGCTGTTCTTCCAGGTCCATACAGCGAAGGGGATAAAATAAAACCCCATCTGCTGCCCGTTCTTTTTTGCATACGTTGACAGCGAGGACAGCAGGTCGGTAGTATAGATCGATTGATCGTAAGAGTCGATGCTCAGCACCGGATGCGACCAGCGGCTGAAATTGGCCAGGCCGTGCAGGTAGTCGGATATTTTTGCTACACCGGGTGGCATCATCACTTTTTCATAGCCGAGAACGCCTTCCACGCCAAAGCTGTTCCAGTACACGGGGGCGGCGCCTTTCCATTCCAATCTGCCGTTAATGATTGCGTTGGCGCGGCCATAGTCGGTAAAAACGCTGCGCAGGTCTGTTCCGCCACCGAGGAAAATTAGCGGTGAGGCTACGGACGCGCCGGTCAAGGTGCCGTGCGGCAGATGATCATGCGTGCCGTCTTTCCCGCCATATGCCGGGGGCAGCGAAGGCACATCGGGCGTGGCTGCGCCGCCGTATACCACGAGCGAATCAATTTGACCCGGACCCCGGGCGGCTTGACCCGGACCCCGGGCGGCGCCGGTATGGTACACGATGCCCGTTTTCCAGCAGTCGTGGCGCAGGCTCCCCACTACCAGTCCATTCAAGGCGGTATTGTCGTACAAGGCGGAAAACTCATAGCTGGTACCTTCGGCGCCGGGCCAGTGACGCTCCACCACTCCCACCCAATCGTCGTTGTCGAAAGGCTCGTCGAGGATGCGTGGTTCGTCGCCGGAAATGGACATTCGTCCCAGTTGGCGGGGCAGGATGGCCAGCGGAGAAATATTACGTGTCTCCACCATGGTCTCCCCGGTTGCGGCGGCGGTAAGATCGGTCAGCACCCAGTGTCGGTTGGTATAGAGCGTGATCCGTTGAACGAGACTGAGCGCGTGGTGGTCATCCATGTGCCGGATATTGATCCGGATGCCATCACCCAGGCTGTCGTGCACTTCATCGGTGCTGTACGGATGTTGCGCGAGGTCCGAGGTAAGCAGCAGGCCTGCCCGCGTATCGAGAACATATCCCACGGCGTTATCGATATCAATGCCGCCGGCAAAATGGTAGTCGATGGCGCCGCTGGCCGTGTGCAGCACGACGCGCACGCGACCATCATCCAATACAGTGCTGTCGGGATATTCCTTCAGGGTCTGCGCCTGCAGGCACCACCCCGGCAGAAACCAGAACCCAAGGGCGATATACCTACGGATGATGGCTGGCATATACTAATAACCCGGGTTTTGATCGTTCAGCGATAGGGCAGAGTTGGTCTGCAATTCGCTCAGCGGGATGGGGTATAGGTTATTCTGTGCCGAGACATTCTGCGCCGGATGGGGATCACCTGGCCCATTGATGTTCACATAATACGCACGGGGGTTGTCATGCTGCAGCACCCGCGCCACCAAGGTCCCTGTACGTTTGAGGTCGAACCATCGCCAGCCTTCGCCTCCCAGCTCGCGCATCCGCTCTTCGAGGAGTTCGGTACGCAGTTGGGCCTGTGAAGGCGTGTAGCCCCAGGCAACCTCCAAATTGGCCAGGCCGGCCCGATTACGAACGGTATTGAGCGGCGTGAGTGCCTGGGAGGTTTGTCCGAGTTCGTTCAGCACCTCTGCATACATCAGGTAAACATCGGCCGCGCGCAGGTAATTGAGATTTTTGCCTGAATTGTAGATATCGATGTCAGTGCTGGCGATATCATATTTCCGGTATGTAGGCAGGCCGGGGTCCACCCACCAATCCATAGTATTGCCGCTGCCGTCATAGCGATGGGGCCAGAGCGACGCATGGTAGCGTTTGTCGTTAGCGGTGTCGAAGAGGGTATCTGCATAATAGGCCGTGGTGATGACCACCGTGCCGCCGTAGCCGGGTGTATGGGTGTTAAAGGCTTCGAAGGGGATGCCTGGCCCGGCGTAGGAGCCGAACAGATTCTGAAGCCCTTGCGTATTGTTGGGATCGAGGGAATACTGGATCTCGAACAGCGACTCGGCATTGTTCTCATGCTGACCGTCGAACAACTGTGAGTAGTCCGAAAGCAAGGTCAGCCCGTTGTTGGTCATCAGGTCTTCGAAAGTCGTTTTGGCGTCGGTGTAATCACCCATCGTCAGGTATACCTTACCGAGCAAACCCTTGGCTGCTTCCACGCTGGCCCGGCCTATGTCGGGATTCTTGCTTTTTATCCAGCAATTGGCGACGGCGAATTTGAGATCGCTTACGATCAGGGCATATACGTCAGTCACCGGGGAGCGTTTAACCCCGGCAGAATAGGGAGTGGTCTCGGTGCGGAGAGGGATGTCGCCATACAATTGTACGAGATAAAAGTAGAACAGCGCCCGCATAAACTTCGATTCTCCCAGCAGACGGCTCTTCACGGTTGGATCGGCGATCGACGCATTGGGGATGCCTGCAATGGCGGCATTTGCATTGGCGATACCGATATAGCAATCCTGCCAGAAACCGGAAACCTGGTAGTTCTGGCTGGAGAACTTAAGGTCATACACATCAAGACCGAACACATTGGCCCAGTAATCGCCGTAACCCTGGCTCTGATAAGCGCACCTGGCCTCGTCGGTACCAACGATCCCGATCAGCGCATAATCGGACTTTTTAAGTGTTTGCAGTTGCGTATAGATACCCGTTACCGCGGCTGTAGCGCCGGCCTGATCTTTGAATACCTGTGTCTGCGCCAGGAATACTTCCGGGGTATAGTTGAGATCTTTCTTACAGCCGGTGGAAATCGTCGTCCCTATGAGGGCAAAGGCGATGATATAGCGATGATAGATTTGCATGAGAATGGCTTTAAAAATTATAATCCAAGTTTGATACCGGCCAAAAACGTCCTGTATCTTGGGTAGTTTTCCAGTTGTGTGGGGTTGCCGTTATCGGGATCGAGCCCTTTATAGCTGGTCAGGAGGAAAGGCTCGATCGCCTGCACATAGATGTTCAGGCTTCTCAGCTTCGCTTTCTGCAACAACGAGCCCGGGATGTCATAACCCAGGGTGATGCTCTTGATCCGGATATAGTCCCCTTTCTGAATGGAGTAACTCGACCCCTGGTTAGGACCGCCGGGCAACGGTTTAAGCTCGGTGGCAAACGCATCTGGGCGCGGGATACTAGTTTTCGTATTGCTGGGTGTCCAGTAATTGCCGCCTTCGCGGGTGACGTTGCCTGTATTGCCGTACAGGGAATTATAATAGGTGAGGTTGGTATACGGCAGGTTGTTCAGCTGCTGGCCATATTCGTAGGATGTAAGGACGGCCAGTGTGATACCCCGGTACCAGAAATAATTCCAAAAGCCTCCCCAGCCTCCCGGGATAGTATGACCTACGATGGTCTGATCCAGCGGGGTTATCTTCCCGTCGTGATTGAGGTCTTTTATCTTGATATCGCCAGGTTTGCCGCCGGGGTTCAGCGAAAAGTCATCGCCCTGCTGATAAAGGCCATTGAACACGTAGTTTACCAACACCCCGCTGGGCGGCTGACCGACGCGCAGGGAAAGGCTCACCGAATCGATGCCGGGGAACAGGCTGGTGATCTTGCTCTGGTAACGGGACCAATTGAAAGTGAACTGCCATTGGAACTGCCTCGTCTTTACCGGCGTAGCCTGGAGGTTGATGTCCACGCCCCTTGTATTCATGGCGGCCACGTTCACTTGTTCATTGGAGAAGCCCGAGGAGGTGGCCAGGTTGAACGGCATCAGCAGACTGCTGATGTTCTTATTATAATAATCCACGCTCAGCGAAAGCCTGTTGCTCAATGCCGCGATATCCATGCCCACATTCGTCTGGTGCTGCCGTTCCCATTCCAGATCGGGGTTACCGGCGGTGCCTCCCACCTGGTAGCCGCTCACGGCATTGCTGCCGTTAAAGGGATACTGGGCATTGTTGTATCTGGTGTAGATGGCATCGTAGGGCAGGTTCTGGTTTCCGATGAGGCCATAGCTCGCCCTGAGCTTCCAGTCGCTGAATATTGCTTTCGTCTTATAACCTATAAAGGGTTCATCGATCAGCCGCCAGGCAACGCTGGCGGAAGGGAAGAAGCCATAGCGGTTGTCCGGTCCGAAACGGGATGAGCCATCGCGCCTGCCGGTGAGGTTTACGATATACCGGCTCTTGTATTTATAGATGGCCCTGGCCAAAATGGATTCCACGATCCAGCCGTCGTAATTGGTGTTATCCTGCGTTTTGATGCCGGCGCTGCCCATGTTCTTATACGTGAGCAGATCGGTGGGGAATTCGGTGCCCTGCATGTCCATGGCGATGTCTTCCCTTCGCTCGTAAGTAGCGCCGGCCAGCAGGTTCAGGTCATGGTCGCCTTTTTTCAAGGTATAGGTGGCGGTATTTTCCCAAAGCACGTCGGTCGATTTGGTATTGTACACCTCTGCAAAGCCATTGGTGGCAAACCCTTCGCCGGTGTTGCGGGGATAGTAAGTATCGTTCTCTCCGTTGAGCAGGTCGGCGCCGATGCTGGTTCGAAGCACCAGGTTGCGTATCGGTGTAAGTTCGAGATAGAGATTACCGAAAGTGCGGTTGGCGGTATAATTGTTCACCGAATACAGGTCCGAGGTTACGGGGTTACGGATAGTGAGCGTGCCTGTGCTCTGGTCGGTGATCACCAGGGGCGCCCCCGTGGAATCGTAGATCGGCATGAGCGGGCTTTCCGTAAGCGCTTGCTGGTAGACACTGGTGCTGACCCCTTTGGTGAAGTTGTGGTCGACGTTGACATTGCCGCCCCACCTGAATATTTTATTGATATCCGTTTCGATGCTGAAATGAGCCCCGTAGCGGGTAAAGCCCGTGTTGGCCATGATACCGGCCTGATTGAGGTAGTTGCCGCTGAAATACACCCTGCTCTTGCCCACACCGTTGGAAATGCCGATAGAGTAGTTCTGGACGGGCGCACTGCTTCGGGTGACTGCCTTCAGCCAGTCATAGCCGGTATAGCCGGCGGTGATGCTTTGCAGCTCATAGGGGTTGAAGATCTTGGCGTCGGAGGTGCCGATTGGATAGGTCACCGGGTCGGCGTCGTTAAAGGCGAAGCGGCGCAGTTGGGCATAGTCTTTTGCGCCGAGCATGTGGTAGGGATTGTTGGGTGTCTGGATGCCCGTGTACATATTCAGGTCGATGGTGGCCGTTCCCGTCCTGGCATGTTTTGTAGTCACGATGATCACGCCGGCGGAAGCGCGCGAGCCGTAGATGCCGGCTGCGGCGGCATCCTTTAGAAAGTCTATCGATTCGATGTCCGCAGGATTGATATCCCTGATATCACCGGTCAGCGCCACCCCATCGACTACATATAGCGGCCCTTCGCTTTGGGTAATGGAGTTGAGACCGCGTACATTGATGGTACTGCCTGAGCCGGGAGCATATCCCGTGCTATGCACTTCCACGCCGGGCGCTCTCGACGCGATGGCGCTGGCCAGGTTGGTAACGGGCAATTCATTGACCTGGCTTGATGACATGCTGGAGATGGCGCTCGTGAGATCGGTTCTCTTTTCCCTCCCATAGCCGATGACCACGACCTCGTCGAACTTGTTGTCACGTCTTTCGAGCAAAACCGTAATCGAATCGCTTCCTTCCCCCACCGTGAACTGTTTGGTGTTATAGCCGGAAAAGCTCACCGTAATGGTAGCGCCGGCCGTGGCTGCAAAGCTGAATCGTCCGCGGCTATCGGTAATCTTTGTAACCGGCGGGCCTTCTTTTGCCGAAATACTGATGGTGGCCAGCGGCAGGGGGCTGCGGGTTGCCGCGTCGAGCACCTCGCCCTGCACCTGTCTCTGCTGGGCCGTGGCGGGGATCAAAGCGCAGCACGTCAGCGCTAATACCAGGAAGAGTTGAAGACAGACCGGACCGGTCTTGTAAGGTTGTAGTGGCATAGCAATCGTTTTGATATCCCAAAAATCGAACACTTAAGGAGGAAAAAGAATAGCGTTTTTTATGAAAAGGATGGATTTTCTTCCGGTTTGTGTACCTTGGGTAAAATCGTATCGGCATGGAACGGGCAGGCGTCGTGCGTAAACGGCAGGGCTTTAAAGGGCAAAAGCTTATCGTGTTGCCCAAAAAGATCACCACCGAATTCCTGGTCAGGGACCTGGTGACCCGGCAGATCTATATTACGGATATCGGGTACTATCCCAAGGCTGCACATCACTATGTGGAGCGACCGGGTGGTATTGGGCAACACATCCTCATCTATTGCGTGGAAGGCAGCGGCTGGGTCCTCATTGATGGGAAAAGAATAGAGGTGACACCCTCCCAATTCATTACCATACCGGCAAATACCGTCCATAAGTATGGCGCAAACGAAAACGATCCATGGACTATTTACTGGTTCCATTTCAAAGGAGAGATCGCCGCCTTCGTTGTAGATCTCATCCTCCAGCGTACGCGGAATTACCAGCCGGCGATCATCTATGATGAAAACCGGATCAAGTTGTTTGAAGAAATTTACGCCAATCTCGAGAAAGGATACAGTCAGGACAACCTGCGTTATGTGAACATGATCTTTTACCATTTTTTGTCTTCGCTGCTGTATGAAGACAAGTTCAGTCATGCCGACAACGGGGTCGCCGATGATATCATTGCCCGGACGATCGAGCAGATGCAGCGCAAGATCCATTCAGTGACCAGCCTGAAGGAGCTTGCCGGTTTCGCCAAACTGTCGGTCTCCCATTTTTCCGCAATATTCAAGGAGCGCACGGGGTACGCCCCCGTAGAATATTTCAACCATCTCAAGATACAGAAGGCTTGTCAGTACCTGGTGCTCACTCCAATGACCGTAAAAGAAATAGCTTTCGAAATGGGTATAGAGGACCAATATTATTTCTCCCGCATGTTTTCCCGGCTCATGGGGTATTCGCCTGTTGAATACCGAAAAAAGAACCGGTCGGGAAGATGATGTATGACGCAGCTCAAAAAATTTCTTTATTTTTCAGCCCATGAAATATTCTTTCCTGCTGTTGTTGCTATGTCCCGGCATTTTGTTTGCGCAAAAGCAGATTGCTGTACATACCCAATATTCGAGCCTCATCCTCACCGTTGGCGCCGATAAAAAACTGTATCAGTCGTATTTTGGAAAAAGGCTGTCTTCAGCTACCATGGAGGGGCTGACGTTGTCCCAAGCCGTGGAAAGCTATGTGGCGGCAGGTGGCCATAACCTGTTTGAACCTGCTATGAGGATCGTCCATGCAGACGGAAATCCATCCCTCGATCTCGTAGTAGTCAATTCTACGACGCAGGTGGTGAATGCCGACAACAACGTCACGCGTATTACCCTTCAGGACCCGATCTACCCGGTGACGGTGGAAGTTTGCTTTTCGGCCTGGTATCGGGAGAACGTCATCAGCACGTGGACGGAGGTGTCGCATGCTGAGGGGAAGCCCGTTCATTTATATAATTTTGCTTCTTCGATGCTGCATTTCAATGCGGACAGTTATTGGCTCACCCAATTCCACGGCGACTGGGAGCAGGAGGCGCAAATGCAGGAAAGCCGGCTTTCCAGTGGCATCAAGATCATCGATAGCCGGCTAGGAACGCGCGCCGATATGTACCAGACGCCTGCATTCTTTCTTTCGCTGAACGCGCCTTCTACAGAAATTACGGGGGAGTGTATTGCGGGAACTTTAGCATGGTCGGGAAATTTCCAATTTCTGTTCGAGATCGATAATGAAAACAAATTGAATGTCATTTCCGGGATGAATCCTTACGCTTCCGATGAATGGCTGGCGCCCGGGAAGCGGTTTATCACACCCGAATTTATTTTCACTTACTCTGCCGAAGGGAAGGGTGCAGCCAGCAGGAACCTGCACCGGTGGGCGAGGAATTACCGGGTGTTGGATGGGAATGGCAGCCGGTACACCCTTTTGAACAACTGGGAGGCAACGCAATTCGACTTTAACGAAAGGAAGCTGGATAGTCTTTTTGACCAGGCGCGGCTGCTTGGCGTCGACCTTTTTTTATTGGATGATGGCTGGTTCGGGAACAAGTATCCGCGCAATGACGACCACGCAGGTCTTGGCGACTGGCAGGAGAACAAGGCCAAGCTCCCGCACGGCATCGGGTATCTTGTCAAAAGGGCCACTGAAAAAGGGATAAAATTCGGCATTTGGATGGAGCCCGAGATGGTTAACCCCAAAAGTGAGCTGTATGAAAAACATCCCGACTGGATCTTGAAGCTACCCAACAGGCCGGAGGATTACTTCCGCAATCAGCTTGTGCTTGACCTGCTGAACCCAACCGTGCAGGAATTCGTGTACAAGACCGTGGACGATCTGCTGACACGCAGTCCCGGCCTTGCCTTTATCAAATGGGATTGCAACCGGATGATGACCAACACATGGTCTCCCGCCGCCGGCGCGGACCAATCGACTGTGTTCATAGGATATGTACAAGGCCTTTATTCGGTGTTGTCCAGGCTGCGGGTGAAATATCCGACTCTGCCCATGATGTTGTGTTCGGGCGGCGGCGGCCGCACCGATTACGGGGCATTGCGGTATTTTACGGAATTCTGGCCCAGCGATAATACCGAACCTATCGAGCGGATCTTTATCCAGTGGGGCTATTCCTATTTCTTTCCTGCTAAAACGATAGCCTGTCATATTACGTCCACTGGAAAGGAGTCGCTCAAATTTAAAACGGATGTGGCCATGATGGGGAGAATGGGGTATGATCTGGATATCGCACGGCTTTCCACCAAAGACCTCGCATTCAGCCAGGAGGCCGTCCAAAACTACAAGCGACTAAGCGGCCTGATCTGGCAGGGCGACCAGTATCGGCTGGTGGACCCTTATCACAACGACAGAGCTGTCGTACTATATGCAGATAGCGGCCTGGACCATGCGGTTGTGTTTGCTTACAACCTGCATCCGCGGTATGGGATCACCTGGCCTCCCGTGCGGTTACAGGGATTGGATCCCCGGCGTCAGTATATGGTAAGGGAAATCAATCTTTATCCGGGAGCGGTATCCCTGCTACCGGAGAATGGCCGTGTCCTTACGGGTGAATATCTGACCACCGTAGGTCTGGGTGTTTCCGGCAATGAAGCGATGACCAGTGGGGTGATCGAGTTGACAGCGGTGGAGGGAAGGAACCCGCCACAATAGCGGGTTTTAGCATCCAAGTGCCCAGAACAGGAATCGAACCTGCACACCCTTGCGAGTACCAGATTTTGAGTCTGACGCGTCTACCAGTTCCGCCATCTGGGCGATTTTCGGGACGCAATATTACGGAATTGGGGTGGCCCGGCCAAAAAGGGATAAAAAATTCTATCTTTAGCGCGACCTGTGAGGGATGAGAGGGAAGGGGTGAAAGGTCGCGGCTAAATCAGATTTGGATGATAACGATAGGCTTATTACGGGAAAGCAAGGTACCGGCAGATAATCGCGTGGCGCTGACGCCCGCACAATGTAAGTGGATTCAAAAGAACGCACTGGAGATCAGGGTGCTGGTGCAGACCTCGTCCGAGCGATGTTATTCGGACAAGGAATATCGCTCCGCGGGCGTGGAAGTCCGCGATGAGCTGGGGGATTGCGATATTCTTTTTGGAATCAAGGAGGTGCCGGTAAAGGAGCTGTTGCCCGGCAAGACCTACCTGTTCTTCTCCCATACCAAGAAAAAGCAGCCATATAATCAGGAGATGTTCCGGGCCATCCTGGAGCATAAGATCACGCTGATCGACTATGAGTGTCTTGAGCACGATGACGGTCAGCGAATACTGGGCTTTGGGTTCTTTGCGGGCGTGGTGGGCGCGCATAACGGCATCATGGCCTATGGGCTTCGAACGGGCGGGTATACGCTGGGCCGGGTGCTCCGCCAGCAGAGCTTCCGGGAACTGATCCATACTTATTTCGGCCTCCGGCTGCCGCAGATTAAGGTGGTCGTTACGGGCTCGGGCCGGGTCGCGCACGGGGCAGTGGAGGTCATGAACCTGCTCGAGGTCGTCGAAGTCGAGCCGGACGAATTCCTTGAACGCGAGTTCAGGTACCCGGTCTTTACGCAGCTTAAGGGCAGCGATCTATATGAGCATGTTCGGTCGGGAGGGTACAAACGGGAAGACTTTCATCATCATCCGCAGGACTACCGGTGTAAATTCCTGCCGTTTAGCCGGAAGGCGGATATCCTGATGAATGGAATATACTGGGAACGGACCATGCCGCGGCTGTTTGAGTGGGAGGATCTGGCCCGGGATGAGTTCCGCATCCGGACGATCGCCGATATCACCGACGACAAGGAAGGTTCGGTGCCATGCAACCTGGGAGACGCCTCGATGGAGGAGCCTGTTTATGGAGTGGACCGGGTTTCCCGGGAGCGGACTGCCGCGTATCTGCCTGGCTCGGTCGACGTGATGGCGATCGGCAATCTCCCCAATGAATTGCCGCGGGATGCGTCGAGATATTTCGGCGAGCAGCTGATCAAACATGTCCTAAATGATTTACTTCGGGGCGGATCTACCATCATCGATCGCGCGACGATGGTGCGGCAGGGGGAGCTCACAGCGCCTTACCAGTATCTGGCTGACTACGCGACGGGAGATGAAGATAGTAATCTTTCATTAATTCAATAAAATCTTTCGTATAGGCGCCGGCGTTATCCTGGATGCAGAGCTCGGAAGTTGGGATAAAATTGTCTTTCCGGCGGGAGAAATGGAGGATGCTCCGGAAAAAGTCATGTCGGGGCGTCTGTCTTATCAGCAGCTTTTCTTTGAGGGTAAATCCGTGTCTGGCGGTGGCTTGTTCTTCGAACCATGTGGTGCGATGAAAGGGCAGGAGGACGCCAAAGGAGCCGCCGGGGGATAGATTCGCGTTAATGGCTTCCAGCAGTTCCGACAGCGTCAGCTCCTTGCTATGCCGGGCCAGGTTCGCGCCGGGCGTCGATGCAGGAAGGTCGTTCTCGTAAAAGGGCGGATTGCAGATAACGAAATCGAATTTCTCCGGGACGGAGAAAGTCCGAACGTCTCCGGGGTAGACCTTAAGTTGTTGACGCCATGGGCTATTGCCGATATTTTCTTTTAGCTGGTGAAAGGCGTCAAGGTCGATCTCGATACCGCAGATATCGCCCTTGTGTTTCTGGGCGAGCATGAGCATCAGCAGCCCAGTCCCGCTCCCGATATCCAACACCCGCGCACAGGCCGGCGCTTTGTCGGCAAACCAGGCGCCGAGGATGCAGGCGTCGGTGCAGACTTTCATCGCGCAGTGGTCCTGGTGGACGGTGAACTGTTTGAATTGAAAATAGGTGTTGGACATAGGATCAGGCTTTCATTGTTTACCAGACGGCGCGGGCGCTGGCCGAAACTGATAAGGGAGCGAATTCGCCGGCCAGGTATTTGTAATGACCGGTAATGGCGATCATGGCTGCATTGTCGGTACAATATTCGAAGGGTGGGATAAAGGTATTCCATCCTTCTTTCAGTCCCATTTCCCGAAAGGTTGTACGCAAGCCGCTGTTGGCGGAGACGCCCCCGGCAATGCAGCAGTCTTTGACGCCGGTCTGACGCGTCGCTTTTTTCAGTTTATTCAGGAGGATCGAGATGATGCGCGACTGGATGGAAGCGCAGATATCGGGGAGATTGTTTCTTATGAAGTCCGGGTCTTTGGCGGTATGATCCTGGATGAAGTAGAGAATGGATGTCTTAAGGCCGCTAAAGCTGAAGTTCAGACCCGGGATCTTGGGTTCAGGGAACGTGAATCTCAACGGGTTACCTTCATGGGCATATTTGTCGATCAGCGGGCCGCCGGGATAGGGCAGGCCGAGAAGTTTGGCGGACTTGTCGAAAGCTTCGCCCGCGGCGTCGTCGAGTGTTTCGCCTATCACTTCCATATGCAGCGGGGAATGGCAAAGGACGATCTGGGTGTGGCCGCCGCTAACGGTGAGGCATACGAAGGGGAAGGAGGGGCGCGGGATCGGGATCAGGTTGGCCAGCACGTGCGCCTGCATGTGATGAACGGCCAGCAGGGGGATATCGAGGGCCAGGGCAAGCGATTTTGCGAATTCCGATCCCACCAGCAGCGAACCGATCAGGCCGGGGGATTGGGTGAAGGCAATGGCGGTGAGGTCCTTCATTTCGCATCCGGCTTTCTTCAGTGCGGCGTCCACGACAGGGACGATATGCTGGATATGGGCGCGGCTGGCGAGTTCGGGGACGACGCCGCCGTATTGCTGGTGGATCGTTTGACCCGCTATGATATTGGACAGGATCGATCCGTCCCTGCAGATCGCGCAGCTGGTTTCATCGCAGGAAGATTCGATGGCCAGGATGGTGACGGGTTTGGTCATGGGCGCAAAATTAGGGAAAAGGCGCGGGAGAGCGGCCGGGCGGGACCGTCATTTCGACCGGATAGCGACGACGGGGTCCATACGGGCGGCGATGAATGCGGGGATGATGCCTGCCAGTACTCCGGTGATAAGGCAAATGAAGACCGCCAGGAAAATGATGTTCAGCGGAATGAATACATGGAAGTCCAGCATGGAGGAAAAGATGAGTGTCAGCAAGAAAACGGCAGCCATGCCGATCAGCCCGCCGATGATGCAGAGGAAGGCCGACTCCAGCAGGAATTCCATCATGATGGATCCCCGTTTGGCGCCGATGGCTTTCTTCAGCCCGATCTGCGAGGTTCGTTCGCGAACGGTAACAAACATGATGTTCGCCACGCCGAACATACCGACCAGCAGGGACAGGGCGGCGATGGCCCAGCCGCCGATATTCATTCCGGCAAAGATCGGTTCCAGGAACTTGCTCAGGTTGTCGATATTGTTGACCGCAAAATTATCATCCTGGGTAGGGCTCAGCTTGCGGATAGAGCGCATGGCGCCGCGGAGCTCTTCGGTCAGCGCGGCGGAGGTGATGATTGAATCGCCTTGCGCGAGGATCTTGGGATTGCTGTATTCCTCCCGGAAGATCTGCCGCATGAAATTGTAGGTGAGCAGGATGCTGTTGTCGAAATCCCAGCCACCGATCAGGCTTTGGCCCTGCTTCTCGATAACGCCGATGACGATGGCGAGTTTGCCATCCTTTAGTTTGACCGATTTGCCGACCGCCCGGCTGGCCGAAGTGAACAGCCTTTCGGCGATCCGGTAGCCCATGACGATATAGGGCGTACCCCGGTCGAAATCCGCTTGCTGAAAATAGCGGCCCGCGCTCACGGTTACCTGTTCGATCTTGTCAAAGTCTTCGGTATTTCCGTAGTAGTTCACGCCGGACAGCGTGTTGTCGCCGTAGTCCACGTTACCGGTGTTGTCGATCTCGTAGTCGATATGCTCTGCATCCGGCACCTTCATCCGCAGGAGCCTGGCCTCTTCGAATTTCGGCACGGGACGTTTGATGTATTTCCACCAGGGAAAATCGGGGCCGCCGGAATATTGCCATTTGTCAATATAGATGGTCTTTACGCCGAAGGACTTTAGGTCATTGTTTACCGCCAGCTGCATGCTGCTGATCGTAGACAGCACACTGATAATGCAGAAGATACCGAAGGTTATCCCCAGCAGCGACAGGAAGGTCCGGAGCTTATTGCTGCGGAACTCCTGAAGGGCCATCTTGAAACTGGTCCAGACGATCTCCAGGTGGCGGAACATGCCCCGAATGTACTAAATTACCGCCAAATTCAGGACATGTTCACGATCGAAAACCAGGAGCTAAGAGCCAGCATTCATCCAAAAGGCGCGGAGCTGCAAAGTCTTTTTTCCAAAGATAACCAGCTGGAGTATATGTGGGGCGGCGATCCGGCGTTCTGGGGCAAGCACTCGCCGCTGTTGTTCCCAATCGTCGGCACTCTGAAGGGTAATATCTACTATTACGGGGGGAAGGCCTATTCTCTGCCGCGTCATGGCTTTGCCCGTGACAGGGAATTTGCAGTGGAATCGCAGCGTCCCGATGCCATCACCTTCCTGTTGCAAAGCGATGAGCAGACCCGTGCCGTATATCCCTTCGATTTCGAATTGAGGGTAGGTTATCGGTTGGTGTCAAATAAGCTATCGGTTACTTATCAGATCAGGAACCCTTCGACAGAGCCAATTTATTTTTCTATCGGCGGTCATCCGGCATTCCGGGTGCCGTTGGTCCCGGGAATGGAATATACCGACTACTATCTCGAGTTCGACGGCATTGAAGAGACGCCCCGGTGGCCGATCTCGAAAGACGGGTTGATCGAGCGGGAACCGCAGCCGTTGTTGCAGGATACGGCGGTCCTTCCGCTCCGGAAGGAGCTTTTCGCAAAAGATGCACTGGTGCTCAAGCATCCGATCTCGAATGGCGTGACGCTGCGTTCCGGCCAGACGGAGCGGGGGTTGCGAATGGATTTCCCGGGGTTTCCCTACCTTGGGATCTGGGCGGCGCCGAATGCGGATTTCGTATGTATCGAACCGTGGTGCGGGATTGCCGATCCGGTAGACAGTGATCAGCAGTTAGTGGAGAAGGAGGGGATTAATCAACTGGAGGGGGGCGGTGTGTTCCAGAGGACCTGGACGGCGAGTTTGCTGTGAGGGGCCGCCGATGTTAAAATTCAAATTCCTTAACCGCCTGATCGCGCAGAATTTCGTGGATGCAATGCCGGTGGTTGATTTCGGAACCCTGTACGACCCATTCGCCGGTCAACATATTTTCCGATGATTTGCGCTGGCTGCTCCGCCGGGATTTCAGGTGGTGGCATTTGAACAGTTCTTCGTAGCGATGGAGGGGTTCATTTTCGAAAAGGCAGACGATCCGGTAGACCCGGATCTGGTTGGTCCGATCGATCCAGCCTTCCAACAGCATAAAGACAAATAATACCCCCAGGGTGAGAACGGTCGCCAGGATGGCAACGAGGAGGTAGCCTGCACCGATGGCGATACCCAGGCCCGCGGTCACCCAGATCATAGCCGCGGTAGTGATGCCGCTGACCTTACTGCCGGAGGAGTCTCCCTTGAAGATGACGCCCGCACCCACGAATCCGATGCCTGTCGCGATATTGGAGGCGATCCGGTCAGGGTTACCGGCGCCACCGATGATCTGGGAAAAGATAGTGAAGATGGTCGAGCCCAGGCAGATGAGCGTCAGCGTTCGAAAACCGGCGGATTTGCTCCGATATTCCCGTTCCGCGCCGATCAGCCCTCCGACGAGCACGGCCAATATCAGTTTGATCACGATATCGGATGGCAATACCAGGTTCATAGTTATCCCTTTTTTTGGCCGGATTGGTTGAAATAGCCGGCTTTATAGTCTTTAAAATAGGCGTTGTAGTCCTTCTTCACCTGAGCGGCGTAGGCGTTCGAATAGTCGATCACTCCCTGCTGCCAGTGTGTATCCGCTCCGAAGGCGATCAATTCATCAGGGAGGGCGGCGCCCTGCCGGCCCGCGCTGCGCAGCATTGCGCTGGCGGTTAGAAATGCCATATCCTCTACCACACAGGCGATATCCTTGTAGCGATCACGGATGACGAGGAAGTCTATTTTGTCGGCGACGGGCTGCATTTCCTTGATGACATACGAGTCTCCGTCGAACTGGGTGACGCTCAGCAGAGCCGGGTTGACATTCTGCATCCGGTGCTGGACAGCCGCGACGCGTTCTGCCTCCGAGGTCCATGCCGGCTGGGGGGTGGTTACCCAGGGCTGAAGGGCGGAAGGAGGAGACTGTTTCATGTCGATCAGAAGGTGTTTTTTGGGGTCTTTGGTATTTCTCAGTAAAAAAACATAGCGCTTTACTCCCAGGCTGCCCGTGCCGGCGACGCGGAAAGCGGCGTCGATGACCTGGAAGCGGCCTTGCAGCAGCGAATAACGGTGTAACAATTGACTGAAATGGGTTATCAACTGTTTGCGCAGCGGCTTTTCCAGCGGGAAGAAGCGAACATGGTCGATCCGGAACTGGAGATTGCCGTTCTTTCCCTCCACGGTGTGACTGCGGACCAGTTCTTTCTGTTTGCGTTCGCAGATCTTTTCGAGGAAGACGCGGACTATGCCGTTGGCGGTCTCGGTTTCCAGGTATTTGGCCTTACCTTTCGTGAGGGTTTCCGAAAAGACCCGCAGGAAAAGTTGAGCTGTCTGGGCGGCATCCTTTTTTTTGATGCCAAGGGAGTCGAACCCGGTGAAGATGCTGGTGACCATCCGGGCGATCTCCCAGGTCGCGGGCGCCAGGATGCTTTCGTCAAAGTCGTTCAGGTCAAAGTACACCAGCCGGTTTTCGCCCTTGTAGCTGCCGAAGTTCTCGAGGTGGAGGTCGCCGCAGATCCAGCTGAGCGGGGAAACCGGCAGTGCGTTGTTGCCGTGGAGGTCTTCGTAGAAGAGGTGACAGGTGCCCCGGTAGAACCGGAAAGGGTTCTCCGCCATCAACTGATATTTCAAGGCAGTATAGGCTGGCAAACGGGTACTGTTAAATTCTTTGATTCTTTCGGCGATGCTCGACACGGGCTTACTTTTTTAGAAAGGTAAACAATGTAGCTGAATTCAGAAAATCCCGGGCGAAGGCATGGTCACGAGGAACGCGGGGTTCAATGGTTTCACAGTTATGCGCTGAGCGTGCGCACTTGTGTGGGAATCCTGCACGCCGGTAAACTATCGTTTAGCCGTATTCCTGAAAAGCCTAATTTGATCCCGCACTAATTTATTAACTGTTAAACCAAAAAATTATGAGAAAGATCTCTTTTCTCCTCATCGGGATTGTCATGTCTTTTACGGGCTTCGCTCAAAGCTGGTCGCTCACCGGTAATGCCGGCACGAATCCCCCAACCAATTTTGTAGGCACAACGGACAACCAGCGCCTTGTGTTCAAATCCAACGCTGTTGAAGGGATGACACTATTGCCAAGCGGAAACGTAGGCATAGGGATAACTACGCCATCAGTTTTGCTGCATATCAACACCTCAGTTGGCGATAATAACCTGGCGCTTTCGGGAACGGCTCCGTCCCTGCGCTTTTTCATCGGCAGTACGGAAGGGACTCAACTGACGGTGGGGCGTTTGGGGCTCGCAACCTCGACCAATGGCTTTTGCGGAGGCTCTCTCGCCGGAGATTTTATTATCCAGAATATCGATTCGAATCGCAGCATTCTCTTCGCGACCAACCTGTCTGGATTGGGTGATGGTTTGGAGCGGATGCGGGTCAACCAGATCGGCTATGTAGGGATCGGTCAGCCGAACGTTTCTGCCCGGCTCGATGTGCAGTGTACCGCTCTGGCGGGTCAGACGAATCCTTCGAATATCCGCTTTGAAAATCTGCAGAGCGGAGCCGGGGCATTCCTGGTGATCGACAACAATGGCTATGTCTATCGGGATACCGGCAATCAGGCGGGCGCCAAAGTGAATAACCCCCTGGTGACGGAGATGCAGAATCAGATCGAAGAAATGAGAAATCAGCTGGATGAGATGCGTTCACTACTCGCTAGCAGGTTGGCATTGAATCAGGCGGAGATTAAGAAGCTGCAGAACGAAACCGCGGGATACCTGGGCGATGTCCACCCAAATCCGGCTAACAGTTCTACCACGATCGAATATTCGCTTCCGGCGGGGTCGGGGGCGGCATTTTGCCAGGTTTACACTCTGAACGGAACAACCGTTGCAACCATTGCACTTCCGACGTCCCCGGGTAAAAGCCAGGCGCAACTTAATACGAGCCAGTTGGCCTCCGGGATGTATATCTACGCGCTCGTCGTCGACGGAAAGGTATTGGATACCAAGAAACTGGCTGTGGTCCGATAAGATGACTGCACCGGAATAAGCGCTCACCGGCTTTTTAGGTCCGTGGGTGCTTTTTTTTGTTTTTGCCCCTTATCTTGCAGGCTATGCGCCAACTTATGTCGGTTCGATTAGTCTTGATTGGAATAATCCTTGCAGCCTGGATAACCGGATGCAGGCAGCCTGAGCCCGCGGAATATTTTGGATTTCAGAACCTGGTGGTCGGGCAGGTAGTAGGGGGGAAGACCAATCTTTCGGCTATCGTCAAGCTATATAACCCAAATACATTCAAGCTCACGCTAAAGCGGGCGGAAGCGGATATCACCGTCAATGGGCAGCATTCCGGCCATTCGCTGCTTGACACGACTATCTTCATTCCCGGCAGAGATACTTTCTATGTGCCGGTGACCTTGCAGCTCGATATGAAGGGGTTATTCAGTAATGCCTTGCAAATGCTGATGGGAAAGCGGGAGGCTAACCTGGTGGTGGATGGGCGTGTGAAGGTCAGAAAGGGACTTTTTACATTCAACCGGTCTTTCCATTACGAGGGCAAACAAGATCTGAGCAGCCTGATGCCTTCCGGGTCGGGCTTTTAATGTTATGACCACGATCCGCAAGCAAAGCATCATTTCCTCCGGGGTAGTATACCTGGGCTTTGGCCTGGGGGCGATCACCAACGTGATCCTGACCCGTGAGTTCAGTCCCGATCAGTATGGATTGATCAGCGGGATGTTCCTTTCGCTTGGCATGATCCTGTATTCGTTGGCGAGTGTAGGTATGCCCTCCGTCGTCGCCAAATTCTATCCTTATTACAAAGACAATCTTTCGCCTCAAAAAAATGATCTGATCACCTGGGCATTGCTGATCACTCTGGCAGGCTTCGGGCTAGTCAGCATCGCCGGAGTAGCTTTTCGCGGGCAGATGGTCTACTATTATAAGGAGAAATCACCGGCCTTTGTTTCTTATTATTACTGGATCTTTCTTTTTGCGCTGGGGTTGACCGTCTATACCTTGCTCGAGAATTATGCCTGGCAGCTGAGAAAGGCGGTCCTGACCAACTTGTTACGAGAAGTAGTTTTTAGGTTGATAACGCTCGTGCTGCTGACCCTGTACCTCTGCGGAGTTATCCGCGGATTCGGTATTGTGATTAAGCTTTATGCATTCAATTACTTGCTGATCAGTCTTATCCTGATCATTTATTTGGCGAGGTCGGGGCAGCTGCATCCGGTATTCACGCCCAGCATCGTGACGCGAAAATTCTTTACGCGGATGAAAGCGCTGGCCTTGCTTGCCTGGAGCGGCGGGGTAGTCTACAATGTCGCTTTCTTTTTTGCCCAGATCATCATTGCAGCTGTGGTCCCGGGGGGCCTGACAGCAGTGGGGCTGTACCAGATGGCTCAGTTTGCCGGGAGTTTGATCCAGGCACCGCAACGGGGAGTAGCGGCCGCCTCTATTGGGCCATTGTCACATGCCTGGAAGGACAAGGATACAGGGCGGATCAGCCGGATCTACCGAAGGTCCTCGATCACCCTGCTAATCTTCTCTGTCGGGATGTTTGTGCTGCTACTGATCAATTTCCGGGACGGTATTACCACATTTGGGTTCCCCCGGGTTTACTTGGATTCGCGGTTGGCATTTATATTTATCGGCCTGGCCCGGATCGTCGATTTGGGTACAGGAGTCAATGGCCAGATCATCGCCACCTCTACGCGTTGGCGCTTTGATTTCATTTCCGGGCTGATCCTGGTGGGGCTGACACTGCCGCTGAACTTTTTCTTGGCAAAATATATCGGGATGGTGGGACCGGCGCTTGCAGACTTCTTCACTTTCGCGGTGTACAATGGTATCCGCTGCATCTTTCTCTATCGGGAGTTCAAGCTGCAGCCCTTCACGCGTCATTCTCTTTATACGGTGCTGCTGGGCGGTGCAGCGTACCTGGTCTGCGAGCTGGCCTTTGGTAACCGGTATGGGCTGTTGTGGCTTTTTGTACGCAGCGTCAGTTTTCTGCTGATCTATGCTGGCGGCGTGCTTACGTT
>DASZJO010000188.1:0-9124 GCA_035948015.1 Puia sp. | reverse complement strand
CTTCGCAGCCGGTCGCATCGTACCTTCAAAAGGAGCCCACTACCTTCTTTCTGCCCTTCGCAAAGTCCGATACGATGGCAAACTGATCATCCTGGGAGACCACGGCCAGCGGAAAGACTACCAGCGGGAGATATTCGGCCTTGCCGAAGGACTCGACGTCGAATTCAAAGGCCTCATAAAAGAAAAGCCGCTGCTCAACGCCTGGATCGCCGGCGCCCGCCTGTTTGTCTTCCCTTCCACTTATGAAGCCATGTCGATGATGCTGCTCGAAGTTGCCTCCCTCCGAACCCCGATCGTTTGCTCCGATATCATCCAGAATACCGATATCTTTGACCGCGACGAAATGCTTTTCTTCCGCGCCGGTTCTGACACGGACCTGGCCGAAAAGCTAACCTGGGCCCTCGCCGACCCCGCGGAAATGCAGACCTTTGCCGCCAAAGCTTACCAGGCCCTGACGAACAGATACCAGTGGTCCATCATCGCCAAACAATATGCCGCCATCTTTGAAAGGATTACCTCCAAAAAATCCGAAGAAATATGAAATAGGTTGCAGACTACACAGCTTCCCCCCTTCCCCCCTTACCCCAAAGGCCGCAACACCTCACCCAAAAGTCCGCAACACCTTACACGGATTCCCCGCCGCCACCACATTCGCCGGGATCTCCCCCGTCACCAGACTGTTAGCTCCGATAATTGTATTATCCCCGATCTTCGCCCCCTTTAACACCACCACCCCCACACCCAGCCAAACATTATCCCCGATCACTACCGGCCTCGGCTCCCCGCTCCGCGGATCCTCCGGATGCCAGTCCCCATCCGTGATCAGCGTATTGGCGCCGCACTTAACATGACTCCCGATCGTGATCCCCGCAAACGCCCCGATCACCGTCCCGCTAAAACCCGTATCCTCACCGATCTTCACCACCGTTCCGGGATTATAGACCGAAACGATACAGGGCCGGTTGATACCGATCAGATTATCCGTATGCCCAGAAAGGAACTTGCACCCATCCCCCACGATCACCCGCGTCCCCGGATACAATTTGAATTTCGGCCTGCCCATAAACTGACACGAACCCAGAAACTCCACCCCGCGACACCGGGCAAAAAACTTATAATAATTTCCCCAGGCAATCCTCCACCGCAACCTGGCCGAATCCAATAGATGAAAAATTCTCCTTGCCGCCATATTATTTGCCTGAATATTTCTGAATGATCTCCCGATATCGATCGAGCATCGCCGTTACAATCGCCGATGGGTCGTGCCGCCGCTGCGCCACCTTTCTTCCTTCTGCCGCCATCGCCGCATACCTCTCCGGTTGACTGGCTGCTTCCTCCATGGCCCCCGCCAGCACATAGGGGTCGCCATCCTGTACCAGTACTCCCTGCTCCCCATCCCGTATTAACGATCCTGTCCCGCCGGCAAACGATGCGATCACGGGCACTCCAGCCAGCATGGCCTCGCAAACGCTGTTCGGGCTATTCTCGATGTGTGATACTTGTACATACACATCGCAACTCAACAACCTTCCCGCCACCGCTTCCTCTTGTAACCTTCCCAACAACCGGATATTCAATGCCGCCAGATCACCCACCTTTCTTACTTTACACGTCAGCCTCACCAACGGATCATCGTCCTTCAACCCCGCCACGACCCATTCAAAAATAAAACCCTTCCCAACCAATACCCTCGCCGTATCAATGATCGTCTCGAATCCCTTATAGATCGACGGACTCGACGTCGTGAAAAATACCGGCACCGCTCCCCGCTTTCCCTTCCACTCCAACTCATAAAACCCCGGTCTTATCACCTCATCCACATGAAAATACTCCGCCTGCGGCGCCAGCACTAAAGCGATCCTCCTGTCCCAATCCGTTCGGCCAAAAATAAATCTCGCCCGCCCCAGGATCTCCTGCTCGATCTCCATCCGCCGGCGCCAGATCTTATAGTCCGCCCCATAGAACGGATACCCCGTTCGCCATCCCTTCCATAACCCCGGCATCTCCAATCCCGAAAGATATTTCTCATGATACGCCGTCAGATTACCCTGTATCGACACTACCACCGGAATATCCCGCACCTTTCGCAAGATCAGCCCAAACGGGAACTCGGTCCCGTGCACATGAATGATATCCGGCCTGAACAGCTCGATCGCCCGCAGAAATGCCGGAAGATTCTCGTCCGTCTCCGCACGGCCCCCGACCCGGTTGACCAGCCTCTTCCGTTTGCTGCTCCCCAACGGCTGCACCGGATAATACCACGTCCTCCCATATTCGAAAGGCGTCATCGCCTGCTCCGTATAGAATACAAACCCCAGTTGACACCTCTCGACCCCTTCCACCACCTGCTGCAAGGACGATATCCATCCGCCCGCCGCCAGACTGATCTTTAAATAACTTGCGCTCAACCCCGGCGTATTGGCAAACCATAACACCCGCATCGGCTTTTTGTTATTGTACATTTAATGCTTGTTGCCCAGGCCGTAAATTACTATTTATTATGATCTTTGTCTCTAGATTCAGTATCCAGCAGGTCATTAAGCGCTTCTTCCAATTGATCTTTGTTAGGCAAATAAAGTTGGTATTTAGCCAACAGTACTTTGTTAGTGATTCCGGAAGTGGCATATTCTACCAAAACGTGATCCTTATATGCACCTAGCACAATACCTACCGGCTCATTATCCCCTTCTGTCGCTTCTTCTTTCTTAAAATAATTTAGGTAAAGATTAATTTGCGCAATATCAGTATGATCGATTTCACCCCTTTTCAGATCGATCAGTACAAAGCACTTTAATATTCGATGATAAAAAAGAAGATCTAAATAAAAATGCCTGCCACTTATGGGCATGCGATATTGACGGGCAATAAATGCAAAGCCTTTACCCAATTCAAGTAAAAAATGCTGAAGATTATCGATCAATTTTTCTTCCAGTTCACTCTCCAGGTATTGGCGTTGTTCAGGCATTTTCAAAAACTCCAGTACAAATGGGTCCTTCAATAAATCTTCCGGCTCCTGAATTTCATGACCTTGGTTTGCCAACTTCATCACCCCTTCCTTGTCTGTGCTCAACGCCAGGCGATGAAATAACATGCTCTTCATTTGACGCTTCAGTTCACGTACACTCCATCTTTCCTTTTCGCATTGCTTAACATAAAATCCAATTTCCAGCTCGGAGTCAGCTTTGAGTATTTCATAATAATGACTCCAGCTCAATTTGTGGGACAGTGTCCCACTTTTTGGAAATTTAATATATAGTTTTCTGATGTATAACAGGTTAGATCTACCAAACCCTCTACCGTATTCACGGGTGAGATCTGTTGAAAGTCTTTCGAATAACTGACTTCCGTATACAGCTTTTTCATTACCGTTCTGCTCATACTCCACAATATATTTCCCTATTTCCCAATAGGTCTGTACCAATACGGTATTGATTTGCGACGCGACCTTTTCCCTTGCGGTCGCCAATAAATTTCCAATGCTCCTGATGAGGTCTCTATAGTCCTCTTTATGAAGATCCATTACGCAGATTTTAATCGTGAACTAGCAATCCCGAGTCTAATTTATGGCCTCGCATTTTATTTGGAGGAACTATCCGGATCGGAATGCGGGATGTTTGTTTCGATGGACACAACTCTCGCAACGGTAATTTTGCTGTGCCGGCCATAAAATACCAATACCACGGTAATAACCACGATAGCAAGAACAACCAATAATAGATTGGGATTCAATTTTTTGGGGCTGAATAGCCCATAGATGCTGTCTTTGGTAGACATAGCTTCAATAATTTTTTACTTCATTTTGATAAAAGAAATCCGACCATGTTTCATGTCGTTAAATGAAAACACGCAAGATTCTCTAATGTCTCTTTTAAGGGAGCTCCAATCAAAATGAAGGTATAGTTAGTGCTGCGAAAGAAAAGATAAGGTTAAAGCGTTATTGCAAACCACTTGCACTTCTATACAATCATCGAAAGCAATTGCAAGATATCAAAAATTTGAATAATGTAAAAAAACAATTAGTGCCACAACTTGTGGCACCATTCACTCCTCCCCCGGACGATACGTCTTCACCGCCCCCGCCTTCACATCCTCCGGATAGAACATCACATCTTTAAATCTGCCCGAAAGATACATTGCCGCCTGATCCGTTAAATGCGGCGAAGCCGGATCACTACTCTCCCCACCCGTCACGATCGTCCGCGCCAAGACCTTTTTCCCGAACTCCACTGCCGCAATAAAACTATTCCCCGACACCCCATACCGCTTGCTCGTCCCCGGCATCACCCGGCTTACATAAGACGGTATCTGTCCAAACGACGACGCAACCAATCCCACCGGCAAACTGGGCTTCTTGTCATCATAGCTCTCCACGATCTTCCCCGTGAGCCGCTGATAGCGACAGATATCTCCCCACTCGATCTTCCAATTGCCATACCGCTGCCGCAACTCGGTCAGCACCGCCACCAGCTCCCCCGTCTTCTGCGCCGCCGTGGAATGCTCGAGCGCCGCCTGGACCATGCCGACAGCATTCGAACCCGCTTCCGCCGTAGCCGGCCTCGGCGCAAACCGCATTATTCGCGTACCCCACTCCACCGCCAACGTCGTCGCCACCGAACGCACCGCCGACCGCCGGTCCCATCGCTGCAATATCCCGATCGGCTCCTGTAAGGCCCTCCGCATCGAGTCAGGTGATCCGCCATAGGCTTCGAACAACGCAGGCAACAAAACATCAAAGGCGGTGAGATAATGGTCATATCCTTTCCCGATTAGGCTGTCCAGCGTAAAGTCATTCGCCCCCGCCAATAACCGCGCCGCATTCAATGCTCTGAAATTCTCCCCGTCCGGCGCCATATAGGCCGGATACTTTCCCCGCTCCGGACTGCTGCCCCCTGACAAAGAATACGGCGTTGAATTGCAATTCTGGATCCACCCCGTCGCGGGGTTATAGGAATGCACGATCTCATCCAGCTCATGCAACCCCTTCCACTCGGTCGCCGCTATACTCCCATCTACCGGTAACGACCAGTCGAACGTAGTGTCCCGGCGTGGCATGAAATTCCCATGCCAGTACGCAATATTGCCTTGATCATCCGCATAGACCGTATTGTTCGTGGTATTCGCCCGCAAATCCATCGCCTTCTTGTAGTCGTCAAACGTATTCGCCTTTGTGATGAGCCAGGCCTCGAGCAACGCATTCATCGACCGGTTATACTCGCGCACACTGAGCCACTTGCCATCACGACTTGCCAGTACCGGCCCATGATGCGTAAAATAACCGGTGACCGGGAGCGCCAGGACCGAGTCATTTCGCTTGTAATACACCGTGAACGGCTTTGGGCGCACCGGCCGCGCGTCCCCTTCATAAGTATACACCCAGCCATCACCCTGCCGCTCCACTTTCTCCGCATACAGATCGGCGACATCCGCCAGGCTGGACGTATGCATCCATCCGCAATGCGCATTGAATCCCTGGTAGACAAAAAACTGTCCCCACGTAACCGCTCCATAGGCATTCAACCCCTCATCGCTGACCAGCTGTACCTCCATTCTGAAATAGAACGGCACATGAGGATTTATATACAATTCCGTATTCCCCGAAACTGTCCGGAACCCCGCCAGCGCAAACCCATTGCTGCCATTCTCCGCATCGTCAGGCATCCAACCGTCCCCACCATTCTCGCCACCCCCGCCGTCTCCACCCCCATCCCCCGGAACTTTAATTCCCCGATCCAACAATATCATCTTCTCGACATCAGTCATCGACGAAGACCGGCGACGCACCGGCGCCCCCGTCCCTCCCATATTTCCACCATAAAAGTTCTTGATCTCATCCACCCTCACCCCACCCGTGCTCGTCGCCGACACACTCCCATCCGTAAACATCAACGGATACCACGGCTCGAAACGCTTCAGCACCAACGGCTTCACATTAGGATGCTTGTAAAGAAAAAAATTGACCCCGTCTGCAAACGCATCCAGCAGCCTGTGCATCCATTCCGGGCTCTTCCGATAATCCTCCTCGGCGGCCGCACTGTCGTAGATCAGTCGCATCATGACATCATTGTACAGGTAACCCTCCCCGTACGCCTCCGCCTGCCGACCCAACATCTCGAGGTAATTCTTCTCCACCCGGCTGAAATCCTCCTCACATTGAGCGTACATCAATCCAAAAACAGCCTCCGCATCCGTTTTCCCGTAAATATGCGGGATACCCCATTTGTCCCGGATGATCGTGACATTCCTGGCCTCCGCCTCACACCGCTGCCGATCAGCACCCGAATACTGGCAAAAGCCCTGCAACGACAGCCCGCATAGCAAAATCGTCATCAGTTTATTCATCCCCCAATATACTGCATATCTGCTAATTTCCACCCCGCATAGCCACCCCCTAATATTTTGCCGGCTCGCCAGGCTTCGGCAATGAGGCCCGGATGAACTTCCTCAAATTTTCATTAGCATCAGCCAGATCCGGTTTCCGTAAATATAGCATGTGCCCGCTTCGATACCCCTCCCAGCTTAACCGGTCCTTGAGCTTGCCGCTGGGATCCAGCTGCCACAGACTGTATTTCGCATTGAAATAATCACATGCGCCATCATAATAGCCCGATTGGATCAATAAATGGAGATAAGGATTCTCCGCGATAGCCTTGCGGAGATCCTCACCCGTATGATTGTTCCGGTTGTCCCACGGATGTACCGGCCCGAACATATTATATTTCAGATCGGTCTTATAATGCAGATCCTCCCGCAGGTAAATGTTGATGGCCGGCGTAAAGGCATGCAGCCAGGAAGTAAGTTCGGCATTGTAGTCCGGCGCATCTCCCGCATCCTTGCTGTCGATTCCCCGATACCTCGAATCCAGCCGGCCAACCGTAAATCCTTTGTCCCTCAACAGCTCCTTCCAGAAAAACTGATCGGGGATGATCAGGTTCGATTCCAGCACCGACTTTTCCGAGAGCCCGATATACTTCGACAGCTTGGCAGCCAGTTCTTTCTTCTTGCCATCCTCCAGGAATCCGCCCTTCGCCAGCGCCGGGATCAGCTCGTTGATCGTAAAGTTCTCGACCTCCGGTAACATCTCCGTCAAATCCTTGGCCTGCAAGTCCGGCGCGAGCGCTTTATGATACCAGGCCGTCGCAGCATAATAGGGCACCCGCAGCGAAGCCTGAACGAATTCACTCCTCACAAGGCCAAGGTCCGTCGGCGACACGAGGATCACCCCGTTGAGATACATCCATTGCGATTCCTGCAACTCCAGAGCCAACCCCGCCGCCCGGGTGGTCCCATAACTTTCCCCGATCAGGAACTTGGGTGAAGCCCAGCGATTATTCCGCGTAACAAAAGTGGAGATCCATTCCGCGAGGTACTTGATGTCCGCATTGACGCCGAAGAAGGTGGCGGCAGGAACATCCTTGCTCACTGCCCGCGAAAACCCCGTATTCACCGGGTCGAGGTAAACGATATCCGCGATATCCAGAATGGACGAGTTATTCTCTTTTAATCCGTAAGGCTGCACCGGGTACCCTTCATCATCCAACAATAGCCGCCTCGGACCGGTATACCCGATCTCCATCCATACACTCGGAGTCCCGGGTCCTCCGTTGAAGGAGATCACCAGCGGCCTCGCCGCCCGGTCCTTGATATCCGTTCGCATATAATAGGTATAGAACAGCCCGGCAATCGCTTTGCCGCTGTCGTCCCAGACCGGGATCGTTCCCGCTATCGCATCATACGGTACCACTTGCCCATTGATCGTTACCTGGGCATGCGTCGTCACCGACGAATCGACATTCAGAACCCGGCCTGCCGAAGGCCGCTGGCCAAGACCACGGCCGCCAAGGACGGCCAACAACAAAAACCCGATTAATTTTCTCATTTCGCTAAGTTAATTCCCACGAATATAAGCCCAATTTCTACTCCACCCCGCGCACCCGCATCCGGATCTGATAAAACCCCTGCGAAGCAGTAATAAATAAAGTCTTCTTATCCCGGCCGCCAAAACATAGGTTCGCCGTCCACGACTCCGGCACATTGATTCGCCCGATCTTCCTGCCTGCCTTATCATACACCGTTACCCCATCCCCCGTTAAATAGACATCCCCCCGCGCATCCAGCGTCATCCCGTCCGATCCCTGCATGACAAACAATTTCCGGTCCGATAACGACCCGTCGGCCCCGATGCGATACTTATAAGTCTTACCCGCCCCGATATCCGCCACATAAAGATATTGACCATCCGGCGTCCCTACGATCCCGTTAGGTTTTACGACGTCCGCCGCCACCACCCTGGCCTCCGACGCCCCCGAAGCAAGATAATACACGCGTTCCCCATCCATCTCCCCCTTCGTCCTCGTCCAATAGGGACGTTGATAATACGGATCGGTAAAATAGATCCCGCCCCGCCCATCTATCCAAAGATCATTCGGCCCATTTAACCGGCGGCCGCCTACATCCCTTAACAATACCTGCACTTTCTTATCCGGACTTATAGCCCACAACTGCTCATTCTCATCCGCACAAGTAACCAACCGGCCAGACCGATCAAAATACATCCCGTTCGACCGGCCCGCAGAGTCCAGGAAGACGGTTAACCGGCCATGTATATCATACTCCCAGATCCGGTTATTTGGCTGATCCGTAAAAAAGACATCCCCCCTCCTATCCACCGACGCACCCTCGGTAAAGCTGAACTGCCGCGATACCAAATGCACCCCCGTATCCGCCACCACCTCCTGCCCCATAAGTCCCCGCCCCATCAGCAAAATGGCCGCCATTACCCATATTCGTGTTGCCATACCTAATATTTTTTCGGAAAGATACACTCTATGAGCACACACGCCCACTCCAGGACCCGGAGCCAAACCCGAACTAAAAAAAGAATGATCATGGTCTCCATATTAGAACAATATTGTTCTAAATTAAACAAATCCGCTCTAATATAGATCAAACTCGTATTATTTTTTTGTAACTTACATCAAAATCGTTGTATTTATGTCTATAATCCCCTTAATCTCAAGCTGGGAGCAATACATCCTCTCACACCCATCCGGCGACCTTCATGACTTCGGCCGATGGCTCCAACGCCAACCACTGCTCACCCACCCCGCATCCAAACCCCCAGCCG
>DASZJO010000187.1:0-12704 GCA_035948015.1 Puia sp. | reverse complement strand
TGGTGGTCGATGTGCAATGTCATGCTCTATTTGACTTCGAGACGCATGGCGGTTATAATATCAATGAATTCCCGCCGCCGAATGAAATCTGGACCCGGGGGGAGAGAAAGCTGACGGACGAACTGGTAAAGCGGCTATTTTAGGTCTGCGGCGGCGGCTTCATCGACGAACCAATGCAATTCGCCGTTGGTGGGCCGGATCTCCTGTGACGGATAGAGATCGGGGTTATAGGCGCCCTGCTGCACTTCTTTCAGGGCATGAGCCTTGTTGGCCCCGGTAGTGAGGAAGGCGACTTTTGCAGCTTTATTGACGATCGTTTTGGTCAGTGTGATTCGGTACATATCCTGGGCTTTGAGGAAGTAGGCGATCGTCCAGGCTATTTCTTCGTGAACGGCTGCGGTGCCGGGGAAGAGGGAAAGGGTATGGCCGTCGTCGCCCATGCCAAGCAGGACAAGGTCGAAGCTCAGCGGCGTATTATCGAAATACATATGCAGGATCTTCTCGTATTCCGCGGCCGACTCTTCGGGGCCGATGTCCGTTCGCATGACATGGATATGGTAAGGGGGTATAGGGACAAATTTGAGCAGGGTGTCGTAGGCCATTTTGGCGTTGTTGCGATCGTCGTCAAAGGGAACGGCGCGTTCATCGCCCCAGAAGACGTGAAGTTTTGACCAGTCAATCTTTTCCTTATAGGGGCTTGCGGCCAGGAGCTTATGCAGCGCTTTTGGGGTGCTGCCACCCGAGAGGGCGATCGTGAAGCGGTCCTGTTGTTTTAGCGTCGCAGCGATAGTGTCGGCGATCCATCCGGCCACTGCGTGGCTGAGCTCGTCCGGGTTCTTGTAAACTTGAAGTTCCATCTTCGATGTTTTTGCTTGGGTTAGGGGGCAGGCTGGATGGTGATCCAGTTGAGGCCGTCCCTGGCAATGAGTGCGTCTGCGTCTTCCGGTCCCCAGGAATCGGGGGAATAATTCGGGAAGTTGCCCGGGGCCCGGGTCTCCCAGGCCTCCAGGATAGGCATTACGATCTTCCACGCAGCCTCTACCTGGTCGGCGCGCATAAACAAGGTCGGGTTGCCTTCCATGACGTCCAGCAGCAGGGTTTCGTAGGCTTCCGGTTCATGTTCGTTATCCTTGGGGTTATAGATCATCTCTACGGGCGCCAGGGTCACTGACTGGCCTGCCTTTTTGGCCTGGAAACGCAGGCGGACCTCCATTTCGGGCTGGATGCTGATGGTCAGCCGGTTGGCGCGCCAGGTCTCTGCGGCTTCGGGCGGAAAGGCATAGCTCGGCGCCTTCTTGAACTGCACGGTGATGTTGGAAGCCTTTTGATTCAGGCGTTTCCCGGTGCGGACATAGAAGGGGACATCCTGCCAACGCCAGTTGTCGATATAGAATTTCACGGCTGCGAAGGTCTCGACGTTGGAGGCCGGGTTTACGCTTTTTTCCTGTTTGTAGCCCGGGACCTTTTCGCCTTTCATCCAACCTTCGCCATACTGGCCGCGGACGGCAAACAGGTTGACATCTTCCTTGTTGATCTTCCGGATGGCGTTGAGCACGTCTACTTTTTTGTTACGGATCTCGTTGGCTTCAAAGTTGACGGGCGCTTCCATTGCGATCATGCACATGAGCTGAAGGATGTGGTTTTGCACCATATCCCGTAGGGCTCCTGATTGCTCGTAATAGCCGCCCCGGCCTTCCACGCCGACGGTTTCGGCGGCGGTGATCTGGACATGTTCGATATAGTTTCGGTTCCAGATCGGTTCGAATAATGCGTTGGCAAAGCGAAGTGACAGGATATTCTGCACCGACTCCTTTCCCAGGTAATGATCGATGCGGTAGATCTGTTCTTCCTTAAACATGCTCATAAGCAGCTGGTTCAGCTCATGGGCACTCTTCAGGTCATGGCCAAACGGCTTTTCGAAGACGAGGCGGGTGGTGGAAGTTTCGGAGCAGATATTCAGCGCGCCGAGCTTTTTGGCGATATCCGGCATCAGCTGGGGTGCAACGGAGAGATAGAAGATCACGTTGGGATGCTCACCGATTTCGGCTTCCTTAGCTTTTACGAGTTCCGCGATCTTGCCGTAGTCGCCGTCCTTTTCAGCGTCCATCTGGAGGTAGCTGACGTGTTTGGAGAAGTCGGCCCATTGCCCGTCGGCCTGGCCTTTACGGCGGCTGAACTGATTGATCCCGTTGAAAAGGCGGGTGCGATAGTCCTCATCGTTATACGGGCTGCGACCGATCCCAACGATCCCGAATTTCTCCGGCATCCAGTCGTCGATGAATAAATTATATAGTGCCGGGGAGAGTTTTCTATAGTTCAGGTCACCGCTTCCGCCGAAGATAAAGATAAGGGAGGCAGGTGGTTTTTTATGGTTTGCCATATTCAGACTGTCGGTTTGTAGTTCTTGTTTTGCTCGTTCCCTTCCTGACTCAACCGATGCCTTCGGCATCTAGCGGGGCCAATGATGGGCCTTACGGCCTGTTTTCCCACTGCGTGTGAAAACTTCCTGGCTCGTCAATACGTTGATAAGTATGGGCGCCGAAATAATCGCGTTGTGCCTGGATAAGGTTAGTGGGCATGCGTTCGCTGCGGTAGGCGTCGAAATAACTAAGGGCGGACATCAGACCGGCCACGGGATAACCGAGGTGGACGGCGTGGATGATCACGTTGCGTAAATTTTGCCGGTTAGCCTGGAGCAGTTGAACGATCTCCGGTTCGAGTAACAAATTCGGGAGCTGGTTGTTCTTTTGGAAAGCTTTAAAAAATATGGGGAGCAGGGAAGATCTGATAATGCAGCCGCCGCGCCAGACTTTGACGACATCCTGCATCGGGATGTCCATATTCAGCTCTCTGGAGGCGATATGCAGCTGAGCAAGGCCCTGGGCGTAGCTGATTATCATGGCGAAGTAGAGGGCATCCCGGACCTGCTGGATGAAGACTTCTGACGGTACGGGGATATCGGTGGGCGACATTTTGTAGAGGGCGGCGGCCTGTGTCCTTTCTTCTTTGTAAGCGGACAGCTCGCGCATACAGACGGCCATATCGATCACGGGAATGGGAACGCCGAGGTCCATGGCGTCCTGCGAGGTCCATTTCCCCGTGCCTTTTGCCCCGGCCTTATCGAGGATCATGTCGACGAGGCGGTTGCCGGTCTTGTCGTCTTTTTTCAGGAAGATATCGCGGGTGATCTCTATGAGAAAGGACTGGAGCTCACCTTCGTTCCAGTTCTTGTAGATCTTATACAACTCATCGTTATCGAGGCCCAGGCCGCGGTGCAAGAGGTCGTAGGATTCGCTGATCAACTGCATGATCGCGTATTCGATACCGTTATGAACCATTTTTACGTAATGGCCCGCTGCGTCTTTACCCAGGTGGGCGACGCAGGGTTCTCCGTCGACTTTGGCAGCCACGGCTTCCAGCAGTGGACGGACGTGAACGTAGGCTTCCGGGTCGCCGCCGGGCATAATGCTCGGGCCGGTGCGGGCGCCTTGTTCGCCGCCGGAAATGCCCACGCCCATGAAGTGGAATCCTTTACCCTCCATGAATTTGACGCGTCTCAGGGTATCGGTATAGTGGGAGTTTCCACCATCGATGACGATATCGCCTTTTTCGAGCAGGGGCAGCAGGCTATTGATCACGTCGTCGACGGGTTTGCCGGCGGGGACCAGCATCATCATCCGGCGCGGCTTCTCCAGCGCCCCGACCATTTCCGCCAGGGTATTGAAGCCTTTCACTGTCGTTCCCGGTGTGGCCGAGGATTCCAGCGCAGCAGTCTTTGTTGCGTCCAGATCAAAGCCGACTACCGCGAAGCCATGATCGGCCATGTTGAGCAGCAGATTGCGCCCCATCACGCCGAGGCCTATCATTCCGAATTTATAAGTAGTGTTTGCCATGGTCCAAATTTAGGGCATTTTATGACAGTGCCGCCCGCCTCTGATGCTGAAGCGGGCGGGTAGCTGCATTATTACTATTTTATTATTTATTCAGCTTCATCCGTTATTTCACCTCATCGGGATGAGGGCTGCCCCGATGACAGGTCACGCAGGAGATCGTCGGGACCGTCACGCCATTGGCATCCTTGTTCTCACCGAAAAATTTCTTGTTGATCCGGCCGGTCATCCTGAACATTTTGCGGGCGATATTCTTTTCAGGTTTCGCGTCGCTGGCGAAGTCGAGGTGATGATTGCTGGTGTCGGCGAACGGCGCATGGCAGAAGTTGCATTTGACGCCCAGCGCGGCCTTAAATGAGTCCATCGTTTTATCGAGGTCATCATTGCTGATGTCTTTTGGAAGGACCTTCAGGTTCCGTTTCGGCGGCTTGTCATCGGGGGGGCGCATGGCGAAAATCCCGATTGCCGTCAGGGCAGAAAGGACGGAAACAACTGCGATTTTTTTGTAATGCAACATATGGGAAATTTTGGTCCACCAAGGTAGCGAATTGCGCCGTACCAATGGTGGAAGTTTTGACAATATTTTGACAATAGGAGCGGTAAATTTGCGCCATGAAAAAGCAGCCTGGGAATGACGGTTTGAGCAGGGGGCATATTGTTATCATGGCCATTTGTACCGGATTGATCGTCGCGAACATTTATTACTGTCAACCGCTCATAGTGTTGATCAGCGGGAGTTTTGGAATCCCCGCGAGCGAAGGGGGGCGGATTCCTTTTCTGACGCAGCTTGGGTATGCGCTGGGCCTGCTTTTCTTTGTTCCCCTGGGTGATAAAGTGGAGCGGCGGAGCCAGATCATCTGGATGGCTGGCTTCGCGGTGGGGGCATTGGTTCTGGCGGCGAGCGCCCCAAGTCTGGTTGTTCTTGAGGCGGCGAGTATACTGATCGGCGCCACTTCCGTTATCCCCCAGCTCATCCTGCCGATGGCGGCGCATCTGGCTGCGCCTTCGAGGACGGGAAAGGTGATCGGTTCCATCATGAGCGGCCTGCTGATCGGCATTTTATTATCGAGGACGCTGAGCGGGCTGGTCGGGGCATGGCTGGGTTGGCGGGGAATGTTTTGGGTCGCGGCGGGTATTACCTTTTCCCTTTTGCTCATTATCAGATTGACCTTTCCACTCAGCAAGCCGGGTTTTAGCGGTTCGTACGGTTCGCTGATGCGGTCTCTACTGACACTGGCAAAAGAGCAGCCCGTCTTGCGGGAGGCGGCGGCGATCAATGCGCTTGCGTTTGCAACGTTCGGGATGTTCTGGACGACGATGGTGCTGCATTTGTCCGGTGCTCCTTTCCGGTATAACAGTGATCTCATCGGGCTATTCGGGCTCGCTGCAGCCGCGGGTGCGCTGGCGGCGCCGCTGGTTGGCGGATCTGCGGACAAGCGAAATCCGCGCATCACGATAGGATATGGTCTGGGATTGTTGCTCACATCTTTTTTTCTTTTCTATGTATTTGCGGATACCGTTCCCGGGATGATCGCCGGGATCGTATTGTTGGACCTCGCAATGCAATGTATTCATGTATCGAATCAAAGCAGGGTGTATGCATTAATTCCGGCTGCTAGGAACCGTTTGAATACCGTATATATGACCATAAGTTTTATCGGCACTTCGCTTGGGTCGGCAGTGGGACTTTTCGCCTGGGAAAAGGGGGGATGGACCGGAGTATGTCTCGCGGGAGCTTTGTTGACGGTGTTGGCATTGTTAATTTATTTCGCTACCTACAAAAAAGCCCGGCCTATTGCTGGCAGTCTGGGTGGAATGGGTTAATTTTGCGCCGTCAAACTCTTAAGCAGTTTGCCGAGTCAAATTTTAAACAGTTATTTTTAGCATGAACATTTACATTTCTAATTTAAGTTTTAACGTTACGGACGAAGACTTACGGGATTATTTTGCAGAATACGGCGAGGTTTCCTCTGCCAAGGTCATCATGGACAAGTTCACGGGCAAGTCCCGGGGGTTTGCTTTTGTTGAAATGTCCGATGATGAGGCTGCAAAGAAGGCTATCGAAGAATTGGACGGCGCAACCGTTGATGGAAGGACCATTGGCGTATCTGTGGCGAAGCCAAGAGAGGATCGTGAAGGTGGCAACAAGGGTGGTAATGGCGGTTACCAGCGCCGGAGCAATTTCTCCAGCAGCAGGTATTAATCAAAAAAGATAGTTTAGAACCGCAAAAGGACTCCGACCGGGTCCTTTTTTATTTGATACAGAGGGAGAGTGCCACGGTGGTGCAACAGGTATCTTCGGTGTAGTCGACGGTGATGGTTCCGCCGAGCTTTTCGGCTGCGTGCTGGACCTGGCGGAAATTATTGGAGAGGGTACGGTAGAAATATACACCGGCATTGCGGACGCGGATTATCGTGTTGTGGCCGTTCCTGACGGATTCGATATGGATGCATTCGTTCTGGGTACTATTGACGGCGCGGTCGAGCAGGTTCCAGAGTACGAAAGCCAGGAGGTTTTCGTCGGCACCGAGTTCGAGGTCCCGGTCAATCTGGTTGATTATTATTGTTTTTCGGCTTACGGCGCGGGGGAGAAGTCCAGCCATTAATTCGTCCACAAATCGATGGAGAAGTATGGGGGTATACAAATCAGTAGCCATTGATACAGGATTTTAGAATTAGCTGCTTTTAATCACTTAAAGATAACGCGGCGGGACATCAGATCATGTGCCGGTGGAGGATTTATTTTCAAAAATCGGTACTTTCAGCAAATGAATTTTATAGGAAACCTTATATGGTTGATATGTGGCGGGCTGTTTGCCGCGCTGGGTTATATTGTCGGCGGCTTTGTGTTGTGTCTGACCATTGTCGGTATCCCGTTCGGGTTGCAGTGTTTCAAGCTCGCGGGTCTGGTACTTTCGCCTTTTGGCAAGCGGATCGTTGCCACGCGCAGCAGGATGGGGTGCATCTCGCTTATTTGTAACGTTATTTGGCTGATCTGCGGCGGGCTATATACGGCGGTGGTGCATCTTTGTTTTGCCGCATTGTTAGCCATTACGGTCATCGGGATACCGTTCGCGCGGCAGCATTTAAAGCTGATGGAGTTGTCGCTCATGCCGTTCGGACGGCAAGTCATTTAATTCCAGTGGCCTCTGTTCCAGCGGTAGCCACGGGTGGTATGTCCCCAATTCCCTTTTACCCAGGCGTGACCTTCACGCCGGTGGTCCCAGTGGCCGTTATGCCAGACATATCTGCCGCCGCTCCACGTCCAGTCGCCGTCGATCCATATATAGTCGGGACCCGGGGCTACGCCCTGCTCATATACCACATCCGCGGGTTGTTCGTCGATGTAGCCGGCTGCGCAGCCCGTAGCTGCCAGGGAGGCGGCTATTGCAATGATAAATAGTGACTTTTTCATAATTTCAAAGTTTAACGTGCCTTTCTTTCCATAGCTAAAAAGGCCAAAAACATGCCACGCGACCTACCTGCTTCCGGGGGCTTTATCTTGTAGCTTAATTTCCCCAAATAAGCATTAAATTTGAGGTATATGAGCGATTTAACTACGATTCCGCCTGCCCTGACCTCAAAGGACTTTGCTACCGATCAGGAAGTTCGTTGGTGTCCCGGTTGCGGCGACTATTCGATCCTTGCCCAGGTACAAAAGATTATGCCTACCCTGGGTATTCCCCGCGAGAATATTGTGATCATTTCAGGGATTGGCTGTAGCAGCCGGTTTCCCTACTACATGAATACCTATGGGATGCATTCGATCCATGGGCGGGCTACGGCGATCGCTTCAGGATTGAAGGCGACGCGGCCGGAGCTTAGCGTCTGGGTTGTGACGGGAGACGGAGATAGTCTGAGCATCGGCGGCAATCATACCATTCACTTGCTTCGGCGGAACTTCGATCTGAATGTACTGTTATTCAATAATCAGATCTATGGGTTGACCAAGGGGCAGTATTCGCCTACATCGGAAGAGCGGAAGGTCACCAAGTCGACACCGTATGGGAGTGTGGATCACCCATTCAATCCGCTGGCGCTTGCGCGGGGTGCGGATGCGAGCTTTATAGCGCGTACCATGGACAGGGACCCCAAGCATTTGCAACAGATGCTGCTCCGCAGCCATGCGCACAAGGGGACGTCCTTCCTGGAGATCTATCAGAATTGCAATATTTTCAACGACGGCGCTTTTGAGATATTTACCGAGAAGGGCACCAAGCCGCTGGAAACTTTGTTCCTTGAGCAGGGCAAGCCGCTGGTCTTTGGCGCGCAGCGGGAAAAAGGGATCAGGCTGGAGGGGTTCACACCCACGATAGTGGAATTGGGTGGGGCCTTTGGGGAAAGCGATCTCTGGATCCATGATGAGCATGATTTTTATAAGGCGCAAATTCTGGTTCGGATGTTTGACAATCCCCGGGTCGATGGGCATTTACCGCGGCCTTTCGGCGTATTTTATGAAGTCGACCGGCCCTGTTACGAGGATGTGTTGAATATGCAGATAGAGGAGGTGATCCGGAGTAAGGGTGTGGGGGATCTGGACAAGCTGCTAAGGGGTAATGAAACCTGGACCATCGCGTAAAGGAGACAAAAGGACTGTCTCACGGTTATCCGTGAGATGTGATCCCACATAATGAAAAAAGAGGCTAGCCCGACATGCTGCCTCTTTTTTTTGGTTTTTTCACAGTGAAGTCTCTTGAACTATTCACCACGGGTAAGTGAAGTCGGGGAGGATCAAGCCTGGCTGGGTTGGTCGCCGACATCTTTTAAAAAGAGCCAGCGATAGACATCGCCGGCCTGTGCTTACCTCTGAAACCACAAAAAGAAAAAGTTCGAATATTTTTCATGTTCGCTAACGAAAGAATGTACAGGGTAACGACGGGATTGTAATCAGAACAGGGGATAGATCATCAGATTATGAAGTGTTGACTTCATAAGATATCAATGGAAAACGGGAAATCTACTGGAAATTGGAGTCTTCGGCTTGGAAATTGGACGGTCTGGATGCAGATGGAGATTGGACTTTGTGAAGTGGTATTTCTGTATCGGGTGATACAAGATTCAGCGGTTGTAAGCCCGGTAAAAATAAAGACAGTTTTGGTAATAAGCAATATTTTTTTTCAAAATTTCGTAAAATCTTACTGGACAAGGGTTTCAAGTTCCCTTACGGCGGCTTTAAAGGTCCTTTCTTTTTTTCTGTTGAACCACCATTCCGGCGCTGTCTTTTTCATCAGGGTGTCGATATTCCGCATTCCTACCAGGTACCAGATGCCCTTCAATTTTCCGCTAAAAGAGGATTGCAGCGCCCGGAGGCTCATAGCGAATCCGCTGTCCAGGTACTCCATGTGATGCCAATAGCCGGCGGGCATGAAGAGGGAGTCGCCGTGCTCGAGTATGACCTCATATCCTTTCGCCAGCCTGAGGGCAGGGTACCGGTCGAGGTCCAGCTTGTTCAGGGTCTTATCGAAATATTTTTCGAAGTTGACCATGCTCAGGACTTCCCAGGGCTTGCGGTAGATCTTATGTTGTTCCTCAAACGGAAACAGCAATACCCGCTTTCGGCCGACGAACTGGGTATGGATGATATGGGAAAGGTCGATATCGAAATGCATGTGGGTCACGGAGCCTTTTCCGCCGACGAAGAGCATGGGGTAGCGCTTCACAAACCGCTTCATTAACTCTTCCGGCCATTCGAAATCGGCGGTGATCTGCGGGGCATGTTCGAAGATATTAAAGAGGAAGATCCGCCATTCAGCAGGTCCTTTCCGGACCATATCGATATAGTCGCCGAATTTCATATAGTCGTCCGCCAAATTGATGGGCGTATAGGCATCGCTCTTCACGTTATTGTAAACGCCGACCTTTACCTCTCCGACAATCGATTTGAAGAAATCCCAGTTCCATTTTTTGTACGCCGGCCAAGCCTTTGCCATACCACTGATCACCAATGGCTTCATCGGGTTATAGTACCGCTCCCTGAACTCTTCGGCGCCGATACATTCCACCCGGTCTACTGATTGCAGGTCCATGGGCGCAAATTTAATAATAAATTTATCCTAATTCAGCCGATTTTCCCTATGTTGATTTGCTTATCTTTCACTAATGTTGTTGCATCTACATCCCGTCAATCCTCAGCCAAGAAATATCAGAACCATTGTTGAATGCCTTCTCGATGGAGGAGTAGTAGTCTATCCCACCGACACCATTTACGGATTAGGTTGTGATATTTTTCAGGGAAAAGCGATAGAAAGGATATGCCGGATCAAGGGTGTAGATCCTGCAAAATCCCGGCTTTCTTTTATTTGTCATGATCTCAGCGATCTCAGCAACTATACCAAGAGTATATCCACCCCACTCTATCGATTGCTCCGAACCCATCTGCCCGGTCCTTATACGTTCATCCTGCCGGCGAGCAAACAAGTGCCAAGGATATTAAAAAGCAGGAAAGATACTATCGGGTTGCGGATCCCGGATAATGTCATTGCGCGGTCGCTGGTAAAGGAGCTTGGGCATCCGATATTGAGTTCGTCGCTGCCCGGCGGTGTCATTGGCGATCCGGAGCCACGGGTGGAAGAATATACCGATCCGGAGATGATTGAGGACAAGTTCAGCAATTTGGTAGATATCGTCGTTGACGGGGGTATCGGCGGCATTCTTCCTTCTACGATCGTCGACTGTACCGGTGACGAGCCTGTTGTTATTCGAAGAGGTCTTGGGCCGTGGGAAGAGATAGCTCAGGGTTGATGTTAAAGCTTTTCCGATGGTATTTACACAGGCCGTGTTTTTCGATGGCGTCGCGATGTTCCCTGGTACCATATCCTTTATTGCTTTCCCAGCCGTAGTGGGGGAATTCGATATGGAGCCGGCGCATGTATTCATCTCGCCAGGTCTTGGCAAGGATGCTTGCTGCGGCAATCGAGGCGAAAATGGAATCTCCCTGCACGATGCAACGGTGAGGGGTACGCCGGTAGCGGATGAAGCGATTGCCGTCGATGAGCAGGAGCTTCGGTCTGAGTTTGAGCTGATCGAGGGCCAGGTGCATGGCTTTGAAAGAGGCTTTCAGGATATTGATGCGGTCGATCTCGTCATGGTCTATGCGGGCAACAGCCCAGGCCAGGGCGTTGGATTCGATGTACGGTCTCAGCAAGTTGCGGTTATCTTCGGTGACCTGTTTGGAGTCATTGAGGAGTGGATGAAAAAACGCCGGCGGAAGGATAACAGCTGCTGCGAATACAGGGCCCGCATAGCAACCTCTCCCGGCTTCATCACAGCCGGCTTCCGTGAGGTTTTCCTGGTAGTGGCTTCGCAGCGGGTTTTCCATGCGAAAAAATTGGTATTAGTGACGCAGGTTCAAAAATAGGTATAAGTGAGTAAATTTGCGGCCATGTCATCCAATTCTTCTTCCCGTCCGGTCGCGATCTGGGTTTACACCGGCGTGTTTATGTTGTTGGTCCAGGTGATCCTGGGCGGGATTACGCGATTGACGGGTTCGGGGCTTTCGATCACGGAATGGGACGTAGCGGCAGGGGTTATTCCGCCGTTGAATGCCGCGCAGTGGCAGGATGCTTTTGAGAAATATCAGCATACGCCGCAGTTCCGGCTGATCAATTCCGGGTTTGGTTTGTCGGATTTCAAATTTATTTTTTTCTGGGAGTGGTTCCATCGGTTGTGGGCCCGGATGGTAGGAGTTGTCTTTTTGGTTGGATTCGTCTGGCTGCTTTTGAAAAACAAGATCCGGCGGAGCCTGGTCAAGCCGTTGATCATTTTATTCCTATTGGGTGCGCTGCAAGGGGTGATCGGCTGGATAATGGTGGCCAGCGGTCTGGTGGGGGATGCGATCTATGTCGCCCCGACAAGGCTGGCGATGCATTTCATTTTTGCGTTGGTCCTGATCGTCTATACGTTTTGGGTTGGGCTCCAGCTTTCGGTGCCGGAATCGGCGAAGCTGGCGGCGCCGGGGCTCAGGCGCTGGTCAGTTGCGATCCTTGTTGTGTTATTGTTTCAGCTGGTGTATGGGGCATTGATGGCCGGTCACAAAGCGGCGAATGTTGCTTCCACGTGGCCGGATATAAACGGCGACTATTTTCCGTCCGGAATGTTCCGCGGGCACTTTCTCGAGGCTGCGGTGGGCGACCGGATCACGGTTCAGTTCATTCACCGGACGCTGGCATACCTGCTATTTGTGTTGGTCGTGATTTGGACGGCAAAGGCGGTCTCGGTTCCCGGCGTCCCGGATCGGTTCCGACCGCTTCGATGGCTGCCGCTTCTGTTGGTCGGGGTACAGATCGTTCTGGGCATCAGCAGTCTGCTGACCAGTCCATGGATCCTGCCCGGGCATTGGGTAGCTTTTGATTGGCTGGCGCAGTTCCATCAGATCACGGGTCTCTTATTCTTGATGACAATGGTCGGAATTTTATATCTTTTGATGCCAGTTAGACGTTTTGTAACTGTATGATGCGAATGCTAAAAGCCATTTATTACTTTTTTCCGGTTCAACTGCTCCTGGGGCAGCTCAGAAGGCATCAGGTCCTCCTGATCTTTTGGGCGATCCTGTTCAGTACGGTGAATGGCGGATTCATGCGCAGCTATGGCGCAGCGGCGTTGTTCCTGTCGCCTGAATACCTGGGGAATGTCAGTCCGGTCAGCACGGCCTTTGTCGGGATGGCTGCGGGGATCTTTGTGATGAGCTGGAATATCACCACGTTCATTCTTTTCAGCCGGCATTTCCGGTTCCTGGCGACGACGACCAATCCCTTTTTGAAGTATTGCATCAATAATGTTTTGTTACCGCTGATCTTCCTCCTTTTCTATCTGGTC
>DASZJO010000186.1:0-61416 GCA_035948015.1 Puia sp. | reverse complement strand
CAAAGACTAAAATGGGGTGGGAGGATCTTACTTTTGTTTCTTGTCTTGGGCGTGGTCATCCTTTATATCACGATCTCCCGCAATTACACGCCCGCGCTTCCACGGATCAAGGAGCAAAGCCAGTTATACAAGAAAGTGCTGGACACGGGACGGACTTTTCTGATCAAGAACAGCCTGATCGAACAGTATGGAGGATTCCGAAAGTATATAAATGAGAAAGTACCTTACCGGGGGGGCGCATACCCCGGGCAAAAACGGGATTCTGACCGTCCCGGCGCAGCCGTGGTGAAGGCGGATACGAGCTTTCGGTCTTTCACCAAATTCCCGACAGGCATTAGGGCAGCGTTCTATGTCGATTGGGATGCCCAGTCATTTCTGTCCCTGCAGCAATATATCGACAAAATGAACCTGGTGATCCCGGAATGGATCTTTATCGACCCGACGGCGGATACGGTTACGACTGACATCGATCCCCGGGCCTGGTCGGTAATGAAGAAGTCAGGCGTTAAGATAATGCCGATCCTTTCCAACAACTATAAGGAGGTGTTCCGGGGCGATGCCGTACACCGGGTCATCAATGATCCGGTAAAAAAGCAACGGCTGATCTCTGATGTGATCAGGATCCTGGATAAAGACGATTTTGTCGGCGTGAATGTGGACTTCGAGGAGTTGCAGGAGCCAAACAACGAAAAGCTGGTGGAGTTCCAGAAAGACCTTTATGAGCAGTTGCATGCACAGCGTCTGCTGGTCACCCAGGACGTTATTCCATTCAATGAAGATTACAATTTCAAGGAGCTGTCAAAATATAATGACTATATCTTTTTGATGGCCTACGACCAGTATTCCGACGCTTCGGGGCCAGGCCCGATAGGCCACCAGAAATGGATCGAGGGGGCGGTGGATGCAGCCGTAAAGAATATTCCGATTCAAAAGCTGATCCTTTGCCTGGCGGCCTATGGCTATGACTGGCGGCTGGGCAAGGAGATGTCCTGCCGGACGGTCAGCTACCAGGAGGCTCTGTTCACTGCCAAGGATGAAGAGGCAACGATCGATTTTGACAACGATTCCTATGACCTTCACTATGTCTATGACGATGACGAGAATGTGCAGCACCAGGTACAATTCACCGATGCAGCCACCGTCTTCAATGCATTACGGTTCGCTACGGAGTATGGGTTGCCGGGGACAGCGCTCTGGCGTCTTGGTGATGAGGACCCGCGGGTCTGGTATTTCTATGATCAGGACATGCGAAAGTCGGCGGTAGCCGATTTCGACTTCTCCGCGTTCGCCAAGGTAGATGCCAAGGCAAATGCGGATTTTGTGGACTACGAAGGGTCGGGGGAAGTGTTGGACATCATTGCCACACCGACCAATGGCCGGATCACGCCGGAAGTGGATAAGCGAGAAATGCTGATCAGCGAAGAAAGCTATGACAGCCTGCCGTCGAGGTTCGTGGCCCGCAAGTATGGGACTCAGGACTCGATGAAAATGGTGCTGACCTTTGATGATGGTCCCGATCCGGAGTACACGCCGAGGATCCTTGACATCCTTAGCAAATATCATGTGCCCGCCGCCTTTTTTGTGGTTGGCATCAATGCTGAGAACAATATCCCTATTGTCAAACGCGAATTCAAAGAAGGACATGAGATCGGCAACCACACCTTTACCCATCCCAATATTGCCAAAGTCAGTCAGCGAAGGGCCATACTGGAGATGGAATCTACGCGGCTGCTGATCGAGTGTATCACGGGACGGTCGACGATCATGTTCCGGGCGCCATATAATGCGGACTTTGAGCCCGAGAAATGGGAAGAGCTGATACCTGTGGCGATCGCCCGAAAAAAGAATTATCTGGATATCGGGGAATCGATCGACCCGCTGGATTGGGAGCCGGGCGTAACGGCGGACACCATCTTCGAGCGAACCGTACGCGGGAAGGATGCAATGACGAGGCAGGGGTTGAGCGGGAGTATCATCCTGCTCCACGATGCCGGCGGCGACGGGCGGGAAGCCACGGTAGAGGCGCTGCCGCGGATCATCGACTATTTCCAGAAGCGCGGATTTCACTTCACAACGGTAGCGGATATCCTCGGCAAGACCCGGGATGAGATGATGCCGCCTGTGCCCAAAGGCAGCGGTTACTACCTATTGCAGATCAACTACTATTTTGCGGAGCTTGGATATTGGAGCAGCCATATCCTGTTCTCGACCTTCGTGGTCTTTATGATCCTGTCGGTAGGCCGGGTGCTGTTCATTGCATTTATCGCCACCAAGGAGTTCTTCCGCGAGCGGAAATATGCGCTGACGGCCTGGTGGACACCTCAGGGTGTTGGAGCGCCGCTGGTGAGCATAATCGTTCCGGCCTTTAATGAGGAGGTCAATGCAGTCGGCTCGGTCGACAGCCTGCTAAAGGGAGACTACCCCAATTTCGAGATCATCTTCGTCGATGACGGCAGCTCCGATGCCACGTATGAAAAGGTCTGCACGGCTTTTGAAGACAACCCGAAGGTGAAGGTATATTCGAAACCGAATGGCGGAAAGGCATCGGCACTGAACTATGGGATAAGTCGGTCCGACGCCGAATATGTAATCTGTATCGATGCGGATACCAAGCTGCTCCCGGATGCGGTATCGAGACTAGTGATGCATTTTGGCGACAACCAGTACCGGAAGAAACGGTCGGGGGGTGCGGCCGGGGTGGCCGGCAGGGGTATTGTCGGCGCGGTAGCGGGCAATGTAAAGGTGGGCAACCAGGTGAACCTGTTAACCCGGTGGCAGGCGATCGAATATATCAGCAGTCAGAATTTCGACCGTAGAGCATTCGCCTATCTGAATGCGATTACCGTAGTACCAGGGGCGATCGGCGCTTTCCGGAAAAAGGCGATAGAGGAAGCCGGCGGCTTTACTACGGACACCCTCGCGGAGGACTGCGATCTGACCATCCGCATTCTGCGCTGTGGCTACACCGTGGAGAACGACAATATGGCGATCGCAATGACGGAAGCCCCGGAGACCCTTAAGCAATTCTTTAAGCAGCGATTCCGCTGGAGTTATGGTGTAATGCAGACATTCTGGAAAAACCGGGACGCCCTGCTCAATTGGAGATACCGGTGGCTGGGTTACGCGGCGTTGCCGAATGTGCTGATCTTTCAATATATCATACCGTTTGTGATCCCCTTGGCCGACTTCTTTATGGTTGTAGGGCTCTTAACCGGCAATGCATCCAAGATAGGAGGCTATTACCTCGTCTTTATGGTCGTGGATCTTTTGGTAGCCTTGCTGGCGTTCTGTTTCGAACGCGAGAAGCTCTCGCGGCTGATCTGGCTGATCCCGCAGCGGCTGATCTGGCGCTGGTTGACCTGGCTGGTGCTGTTCAGGGCAGTCAGGCGGGCGCTGAAAGGCGAGCTCCAACACTGGGGTGTGCTGAAGCGCACAGGGAATGTGAAGGTTGCCTGAAGCTGCCGGAGGCAGCTTGTCCGCAAGGACAGACTTCAATGGTTGAGTGAAATGTTCTAAATTGTACAGAGGGGACATTTCACCCAAAATGTCTTAGTTTTACGGCTCGATTTAAAAGGAACATTATGGCTGAAGTTATTTTAATGCCCCGTTTAAGCGATACGATGACGGAAGGAGTGATCGCCGCCTGGCACAAGAAAGTTGGGGATCCCGTCAAAAAAGGCGAGCTATTGGCGGAAGTGGAAACGGATAAGGCAACGATGGATCTGGAAAGCTATAAGGATGGGACCTTATTATATACAGGGACGGGCAAGGGCGGCAAGATCCAGGTCAACGACCTGCTGGCGATCATTGGCGCCCCCGGAGAGGATATTTCAAACCTGGTGAAGAGTGGAGCGCCGGCGGCATCGAACACAGCGCCGGCGGCATCGAGCACCCCGCCGGTCGCAGCATCGGGGTCGGCGCCTGCCCCGGCCACCGCGGCGCCGGGTCTCGACTTGTCCAAACAGGAGGAGGTCATCCTGATGCCGCGGTTGAGCGATACGATGACCGAAGGGGTGATAGCCGACTGGCATAAGAAGGTTGGCGATCCGGTGAAGAAAGGGGACATCCTGGCTGATATCGAGACAGACAAGGCCACCATGGAACTGGAAAGCTATAAAGAAGGAAAATTATTATACGTCGGTGCAAAGAAAGGCGAAAAGATCGCGGTGAATGACCTGCTGGCCGTCATTGGGGATGAAAAGAAGGTAGACCTGGACAAGATCCTTGCGGCGGCAATCAACAAAGGCGGCGCGGTTGCGGCTCCGGCTTCCGGCAACGCTCCGGCATCCGGCACGACCCCTGCGGCGGCTTCAGCAGTGACTGCCGATGCTGACCCCACCCACAGCGGGCTATCGGTCAGTGCCGACGGCCGCATAAAAGCTTCTCCGCTGGCAAAGAAACTAGCAGCCGAAAAGGGCATCGATATCACCAAGGTCACGGGGAGCGGCGATAACGGGCGGATCATCAAGAAAGATGTGGACAGCTATACCCCGGGAACTGCCGCAACACCGCAGCCGGCGCCGGTTGGCAAGACGCTTGTACCTTCCGTTCCGGCTGGCCAGGTAAGCTTCGAGGAGGTCCCCGTATCGCAAATGCGGAAAGTGATTGCCAAGAGGCTGGCAGAAAGCAAATTTACCGCCCCGCATTTCTATATTACCATGAAGGTCGATATGGATAAGGTCATTGAAAGCCGCGGTCGGATGAACGAAGTATCACCGGTAAAGATCTCCTTCAATGATATCGTGCTAAAGGCCGTCGCAGTGGCGTTGAAACAGCATCCCGCGATCAATAGCAGTTGGCTGGGCGATAAGATCCGGATCAACCACCATGTCAATATCGGCGTCGCGGTTGCGATAGATGATGGGTTGCTGGTTCCCGTGGTGCGGTTTGCCGACACGAAAAGCCTCTCGCAGATCGCTGCGGAAGTCAAGGACCTGGCGCAAAGGGCGAAGAACAAGAAATTGCAACCGGCCGACTGGGAAGGAAGCACATTCACTATTTCCAATATGGGCATGTTTGGCGTGGATGAGTTCACCGCGATCATCAATCCCCCTGATGCATGTATCCTTGCCATTAGTTCCATCCAGGCAGTACCGGTCGTCAAAAATGGAGCTGTCGTTCCGGGCAATATCATGAAGCTGACGCTAAGCTGTGACCACCGGGTCGTCGACGGGGCGACAGGCTCCGCTTTCCTGCAAACGGTCAAAAGTCTGCTGGAAGAGCCGCTTCGGATGATGATCTGATGACCGCCCGTGGGTTATACTCCCGGAATGGTCGCAGTTCGGTGAATTTATATTGCAGGGAACCTAGTATTATCTCTTACACTGTCGATTTTTCTGCGCTCTGGCATTCGCCGGAAGTTCATTTATTCTATATTTATATTGCTGATTCATTCGGTTGAGGCCTGTTCAAGTAGTAATAAATTTTACTGTTATGAAACAATACCTTAACCTATTGCAACAGCTGGATCAATTTATCCGGCGGAAAAGGACGGGATCTCCGCCTGAATTCGCCCGAAAAATGGGTATTTCCGAACGCAGCCTTTACGAGTATCTCAAAGTATTAAAAGAGCTGGGTGCCCCTATCCGATTCTCAAGGCAGGAACGCTCCTATTATTATGAGATCGAGGGCCAGTTCTTCGTCAGCTTCTTCTAGGTCCTATCGCTGGTGTCAATCGACTGCAACAAAAGCAAAGCCGCCTCATAGAAATGAGGCGGCCCTTTAAACCTTATCCTATTGGGCTCTCCTGTAGAAACAGGCTGCCCTTAAGAACTGTGTCCTTGCTGTTCCAACCAAACTTAAAAAGTTGATATAGGCCGATCGGATAGGTTGCTTGGTCTATCCTTTTTTAGGAATTTTTGCGGCGGATTCCTGCTACTGATCGCCGGTAGGATACCGGCAAGCTTGCAATAACCCGCCAATCCTGTTACCGGTCCAACCTGTTGATGAGCCTTAACCAGGGAGGTTGGAAATGTGAAATCAAAACCGCGCTAACGAGGACAAATATAGGAAGAATTTTGAAATGCGGTCTAAAAAGACCATAATTTCTTAAAAATAATTTAATTCCCCTCTCTTATTTAACAAACAGTTGATTACCAATAGTAATTCCATAAACTGATGATTCCTTAGTTTGCTATTCCGCCGAATTCCCTTAACTTTGCACCCGTTATACTCCTTTCTATTCACTTTCGTGACAACCTTCTGTTATAACTCCTGAAGGATATTGCTGTGTAGACGGGCTTTTTACAATATTAAATAGATATTATTTTGTCGTTCAAACATCTCAATCTTATTGAGCCTTTGCTAAAGGCTTTGGATAATGAGGGATATACCATCCCTACGCCTATCCAGGAGCAGGCTATACCGATCATCCTTAATCGAAAAGACCTTCTGGGCTGCGCGCAGACCGGAACCGGGAAGACCGCGGCTTTTGCATTACCGTTATTACAATTATTATGTGAAGATGCGGCGGGTGTCAGCGAAGCAACCCGCCCGGGCTCTCCCCGCCCGATCCGGGCACTCGTACTTACACCAACACGTGAGCTGGCGATCCAGATAGACGAAAGTTTTGGAGCGTACGGCAAGTTCACCGGCATCCGGCACACAGTTATCTTTGGCGGCGTGCCGCAACATTCGCAGGTACAAGCCCTGCAAAAGGGCGTGGATGTCCTGGTAGCAACGCCGGGCCGGCTGCTCGACCTGATCGACCAACGGTATGTTCATTTGCAACATATCAAGTACTTCGTACTGGATGAGGCAGACCGGATGCTGGATATGGGTTTCATCCATGATATCCGGAAAGTGCTGACCAAGCTGCCCGCAAAAAAACACTCGCTGTTCTTTTCCGCCACCATGCCACTGGAGATCCAGAAGCTGGCAAACACCATTCTCGTCAACCCGCAGAAGGTGGAGGTCACTCCTGAAATCACGACGGCCGAGACGGTACAACAATCGCTGTATTTCGTAGAAAAGCAGGACAAGCGGTCTTTGTTGCTGCATATTCTGAAAGACAGCTCCATTCCTACCGCGCTTGTCTTTACCAGGACCAAGCATGGCGCCGACAAGGTCGCACAGGGGCTGGTCCGGGCGGGTATCCGGGCCGAAGCCATTCACGGCAACAAATCCCAGAATGCACGTCAGCGGGCGCTGGAGAACTTCAAGAGCCGGCATACGCGGATCCTGGTGGCTACGGATATTGCGGCACGGGGCATCGACATCGACGAACTGACGCATGTCATCAATTTCGAATTGCCGAACGTACCGGAAACTTATGTCCATCGGATCGGCCGGACCGGCAGGGCCGGAGCAAGCGGCACCGCGCTTTCGTTCTGTGACCAGGAAGAAAAAGAATACCTGCGTGATATTCAAAAGCTCATCGCGCGATCCATTCCGGTCGTGGAGGATCACCCGCATGTGATGGTCGGGGGACTGCCCTATCGGGCACCGGCAGTGGCTAATTCCGCACCTGCCAGGAAGAATGGCGGCGAACGCAGGGAGCAGCATGGAACCGGAAGACGCCGTGAAGAACCAGCGCGGAACAGCGGGATTCAGCGAAACGTTCAAATGAAACGCAATGGCATAGTGCAGCGGACCAATGAGCCTAAACGGAAAGAGGAAGTCAAACAGCCGGAGCAACCGAAGCGCCACGCCGAACAGAAACGACATGAAGAACCGAAACGGCACGCCGAACAGAAACGACATGAAGAACCTCAACGGCCCGACGAGCAGAAACGCCTTGTAAAACTGCGACGCAACGGAGAGGTCAAACCGCCCGACGCACGCAAGCCATACGAACCTACCGATTTTCCTTTCGATATCAACCGAAGCGAGGGGGACGAAAAGTGGTAGAATTTGCCTAATTTGGGCGATCATGCGATCCTTTCTTCTGTTGTTGTTCTCAGGGCTTTTTTTCTTTTCAGATCGATCCTATAGTGATGTGCCTGATCGATCCGCCAGTCCGGCATCAGCAGGGGGTCTCGCGTCGTTGCTCACCCGGTCGCAATACGAAAACTATTTCCCGCATCACCATCCTTTATACAGTTACGACGCCCTGATCAAGGCAGCAGCCGGCTTCCCGCTGTTCGCCGCGGAAGGGGATCTGACGGTACGCCGACGCGAGCTGGCAGCGTTTTTCGCGGAAATCGCACACGAGACAACTAATGGCGGCGCCGGAGCGCCGGGTGGTCCCTATGCATGGGGGCTTTATTATACAGAGGAGCTTGGGTGCGCAGACGGACACTGCGGCCAATACAACTCCGACAACGGCGGCCCTTATAAGGCGGTACCGGGAAAGACGTACTTTGGCCGCGGACCCATTCAGCTAAGTTATCCCTACAATTACGGGCAGGCCGGCGCCGATCTTAAATTGCCGTTGCTGGCCCGTCCTGAACTGGTGAGTCACGACGGAGTGATCGCCTTCCGAACCGCACTTTGGTTCTGGATGCGGGAAGATGACGGGGAGCCATCCTGCCATGCGGTCATGACCGGGAAATGGCAACCGGACACAGAAGATCTGCGGCTTGGAAGACGACCCGGATTCGGCATGACGATCAATATCATCAACGGCAATATGGAATGCCATACACAATCCCCGGCCGGCCGGAAAGAGCGTGAAGACCGGATCGGGCACTACCGGTATTTTGCCGGCCTGCTGCAAGTGACGGTCGAAAAGGATTGTGACTGCGCCGGGATGGCGCCCTATGGCCAGTAAATGCGCGCGTTCACTCACTTCGATATTATGAACCTGACCAAAGCGAATCTTCTCCGGACCTGGCAATCCAAAAGTCTACAGATCGCGCTGATCGCTTATGTTGCGATCGCGGTGATTGCCACGGCACAGGGCCTGTTGGCCGGTACCAAGGTCTATTTCCCGGGTGGACGTCCTTATATCGACTATAATAATTTCCGGATTTTTAAATTCTCCTTTTACCATTTGATCCAGGGAAAGGATATCTATCAATGGTTCCCGGACGACCATTGGGACCTATACAAATACAGTCCCGGATTTGCCTTATGTTTCGGGCTGCTGTCCTGGATGCCCGATCCGATCGGGCTGTTGCTTTGGAACCTGATCAATTCCCTGTGTCTTTTTGCGGGTGTCCGGCTGTTACCGGGGATGGACGATAAAAAGAAGGCATGGATACTCCTGTTTTGTCTGCTGGAAATGCTGTTGTCGGTCCAGAATACGCAAAGCAACGGGCTAATGGCAGGGCTCATAGTGTTGGGCTTTGCCCTGGCGGAACGGCGGAGTTATGTGCTGTCAACCCTTTGCATTGTCTTCTCGTTCTATATAAAGATCTATGGCGCGCTGGCCTTCATCTTCTACCTGTGGTATCCGGGCAAAGGGAAGCTGGCAGGTTGGTCGATATTCTGGATGCTCTTTTTTGCCGTTCTTCCGCTGTTGGCAGTGAGCGGGCACCAGTTGCTCTTCCTGTATCAGAGCTGGCTGCATTTGCTGTTAAACGATCGTTCGGCCTCCATCGGACTGTCGGTCATGGGATTGTTGGAGAAGTGGTTCCACCTCGCCTCGGCGAAAAACCTCGTGACGATAGGGGGGTTGGTCCTTTTCCTGGTGCCGCTGCTTCGTTGGCGGCTCTACCCGGACCTGACATTTCGGTTGTTATATCTATCTTCAACGCTGATCTGGATGGTGATCTTCAACCACAAGGCCGAGTCGCCTACCTATATCATCGTGATGGCAGGCATCGGGATCTGGTATTTCTCCCTGGAACGCGATCGGCTGGACCGCGTGCTGCTGATCCTTTCCTTCCTGCTGATAACCATGTCAGTGTCGGACCTGGTACCTGCCGGCATCCGCAATGGCTTCATCAGGCCCTATGGGATCAAAGCGGTCATGGCCATCGTGATCTGGGTCAGGATCGTGTTTGAACAACTGACGATGCCAGGAACCGCTGGAAGCGGTTCGCCCGAAAGGGCAGACATTAGATACTAAAATCGCCGCCGCATAATATATGAGAATCGAACGTTCGACCGTGCAGCTGCTCCGACTGCAGTTCTCGATCTTCCTGATGCCGGTATACTGGTTTGCCCTTGGCCAGGTGGACCCGCAGGAACGGGACCGTGGCCGGGCATTGTTGGTCTTCCTGATCCTGCATCTACTGGTATATCCGGCAAGCAACGGATACAACAGCTATATGGACCGGGACGAAGGTCCTATCGGTGGCCTGAAACATCCGCTCGCGCCCACCCGACAGCTTTTCGTGGTGACATTGGGGATGGATATCCTCGCGTTGCTGCTCGGCCTGCTGATCGGCTGGTATTTTGCTGCAGGGCTGCTGATCTATATCCTGGCGTCGAGAGCATACAGCTATCGGAGGATAAGGCTGAAAAAATATCCGATTATGGGCTGGTTGACCGTTGCCGGCTGCCAGGGTGCGCTGGTCTTTTTCCTTGTGTTCACGGGAAGCCATCCTTCAAATGCGGTGATTGATGTCAGTTTGGAGCTGCATCAATACTGGGAACCTATGGTGATCAGCTCGCTGCTGCTGGGCGGGTTCTATCCCCTGACACAAGTATACCAACATGAGGCTGACCGCAAAGACGGCGTGGTGACGATGAGCATGTTATTGGGGTATCGCGGCAGCTTTATCTTCACCGGTCTGCTCTATCTCATCGCCGTTCTTTTGCTGGCCCATTATTTCTTCTCAACCTTGCAGTTCACAGAATTTTATGTGCTGGCAACCTGCATGCTGCCGGTAATCGTTTATTTTTTCATATGGGCCGTCAGGGTCTGGACGGATCCCGCCCAGGCGAGCTATGCCAATTCCATCCGAATGAATCTCCTGGGTTCCATTTGTTTAAACCTGGGATTCGTGTTGGTGCTGATCATCGGCGGCTTGTAGTTGGTCCTATCTTTGCAGCGATAATTAAATAGATAAACAAGCAGTATATTTTGAGTAAGATCATTTCTATCGGAACGGCTGTCCCGGCCTACCGGCATCACCAGGAAGATATTCTACCTTTCATGCAACGAATTTATGCGTGGGACAGTCAGGCAAACAGAACGTTAAAATTTCTGTATCAGCAGAGTGGCATTGACTGGAGATATTCGGTGATCCCTGATTATACCCGGCCGATATCGGAATGGGAATTCTATCCGCCCACAGAAAACCTGGAACCGTTCCCTTCCCTGGAAAAGCGAATGGCGATGTACCGGGAGTATGCTGCGCCATTGTCGACGTCAGCTATTCAGCGCTGTCTCGACGGCAAGCTGAAAGCCACACAGATCACCCATCTGATCACCGTGAGCTGCACTGGCGTAAGTGCACCCGGATTGGATCTGGAGCTGGTGGAATCGCTGGGACTGCCAGTCACCACATTCCGTACTTCGGTCAACTTTATGGGTTGTTACGCCGCAGTGCATGCGCTGAAGCTGGCCGACGTATTGATCAGCGCCGACCCCTCCGCAAAGGTTCTCATCGTTTGCACGGAACTTTGCACCCTGCATTTTCAGCAGGACCAGACTATAGATAATATGCTGTCCAGCCTGCTCTTTGCCGATGGGTCGGCCGCAGTCCTGATGACGTCGGATAGTGACCCCGCCGGCGGGTTGACGCTAAGAGGATTCTATTCCGAGATCGTGCCCAAGGGAAAAGGCGAAATGACCTGGGATCTTTCCTCCACAGGATTCCAAATGACGCTGAGTCATTATGTGGCCGATCTGATCGAAGCCGATTTTGCCGGTTTGGTGCGCCGTGCCTTGGAGAAGAGCGGATTGCGCCAGGAAGAGATCAGCCATTGGTGTATCCACCCCGGAGGCAAAAAAATATTGGATACCATCTCAAAAGGCCTTTCTTTGCCGGGCGGCCGCCTCGATGACAGCTATGAAACCCTTAAATCATATGGAAATATGTCTTCCCCAACGATCCTTTTTGTCCTGCAACGAATGATGGCCAGGCTCGAATATGGCCGGTCCAATCGGATCTTCGGCGCCGCCTTTGGTCCGGGGCTTACGATGGAGACTTTTATCGCGGAAACGAAATAGCATGAGCCGATTTTCCAACCGGAGTTACGAGAAGGAAATACTCGATCAGGACAGCATCCCTCTTATCGACATCCAACAGAACATGCGGGAATTGGATTTTATCAATACCTGGCTGGGCGGTCACCGGATCAGCATCCTGGGATTGAAACAACTTCTCGGTGGCAGGCGCCGGATACGAATCTGTGAGATCGGCTGCGGAGGCGGAGATAATCTTCGGGTACTGAGTCGATATTGTCGCCGACACGGGATCGATACGGAAGTGGTCGGAGTGGACATCAACCCGCATTGCATTGCGGTGGCCAGGGAAAAATGGCAGGACGGACAGGCGGAATGGCTACAGTCTGACTACCGTCACGTGCTATTCGACCGGCGAAAACCTGATATCATCTTCTCGTCGTTGTTTTGTCACCATTTTACGGATGAAGAGCTGGTTTGGATGATCCGCTGGATGGACAGCAACAGTACCACCGGGTGGTATGTAAACGATCTGCACCGTCATCCGCTGGCATATCATTCTATCCGGTGGATGACCACGTGGTGGTCTCATTCATACCTGGTGAAAAATGATGCCCCCTTATCGGTGCTGCGGGGTTTTACCCGGACGGAATGGGAAAAGATCTTAAAAGAAGCGGGAATAGCAGAGTACCGGCTACAATGGAAATGGGCCTTTCGGTGGCTGTTATACAGGTCCACCGGGTTAACTGTCTCTTATGCTGCCGGATAATAAGTCATACGATGTGATCATCGCAGGCGGCGGGCTGGCGGGGCTGGCGCTGTCCATCCAGCTGGCCCGGTCCGGTTATGCCGTTGCCCTTCTGGAAAAAGAAACCTATCCTTATCACAAGGTCTGCGGCGAGTATATCAGCCTGGAAAGCTGGAATTTCCTGGAGGAGCTGGGGCTGCCGTTAAGCGACTTGAACCTGCCGGTCATTCGCAACCTGCTGGTATCCGCACCGAATGGCGAGTCGATCTCGCACGAGCTCCCGCTGGGCGGGTTCGGGATCAGCCGCTATAAGCTCGATTCAGCGCTGGCAGAAATTGCCCGCTCGGAAGGAGTGGAGCTGCGGGAATCGGCAAAGGTGACAGACATGAAGTTCGAGCGTTCGATGTTCGCGGTCCTTACGAGTGACGGAGCCCTGTATTCGAAAATAGCCTGCGGGACCTACGGCAAACGCAGCAATCTGGACATCAAATGGCGGCGAAAATTCACCTTGAAAAAGTCTGACCGGCTTAACAATTATGTTGGAGTAAAATATCATGTACGCGCGGACATTCCGGCCGATATGATCGGCTTGCATAATTTCAGGGACGGTTATTGCGGTATCTCCCGGATAGAAGACGGGAAATGCTGTCTTTGCTATATCACTGCGGCGCGCAACCTCCGGGAAAGCGGTAACTCCATCCAGGAAATGGAAAAGCGTATCCTTCGGCGGAATCCTTTTTTGGAGAAGATCTTTTCCTCAGCTGACTTTCTCTTTCCCCAGCCCGTAACTATATCTCAGATCAGTTTTGAGAAAAGGACGCGGGTGGAGGATCATATCCTGTTTATCGGTGATGCGGCCGGGATGATCCCACCATTAGCAGGAAACGGGATGAGCATGGCCTTGCATGGGAGTAAGATCGCATATCGTTGCATCGATACCTACCTGAAGGGGCAGACAGTCCGCTACGAAATGGAGCAGGAGTATACCGATCAATGGAACAGACAGTTCGGCAGACGACTATGGGTAGGCAGGCTTTTGCAAGCCTGGTTTGGCAGCGAACGACGCACGAATCTTTTACTATATTCGCTAAAGCCTTTCCCAAAATTGGTGTCATTTTTAATCCGTCAGACGCATGGCGAACCATTTTAACACCGTACTTATATTCGGTTTAATCCTTTCACTCTCCTGTCAGGCCCAGGACTATCATGCTATAGAAGGCTCGCCCTATGCAGGCGCGATCGGCGTCGCCAATAATCCGGCTTCTATCGTCAATGCCCCCTACCCCTGGGATATCACTGTCTTTTCGATGGAAGAAAAGAATACAACCAACGCGATCAGGCTCACCGATTTCGGTTATCTGACCAGGGACACGATCCGCTATTCCTGGAATAGTGGCCGGCTGGCGCGATATGCCGCATTTAATTTCAATGTGCACTTGCTGAATGTGCGACTGGCGCTGGGCCGGAAACAGGCGATCTGTTTCGGCGCGAATATCCGGGGCTATGGTTCGGCGCGTACCGGGCCGGTCAATTACAACGATACGCTGAAGAATATGAACGAGTTCTTCAATGTCAATGAAGGGACCGTTTACAATGCCGGTATGGTCAGCAGCAGTTGGGCGGAAGGGTTCATTACCTATAGCCGAACCCTGATGGACAATGCTTATGGCCGGTTGAACGGCGGGATAACGCTGAAAGGTATGCGCGGCATTTCAGGAGCATATGCCCGGCTAAATGACGGCTCGGTGAATCGCACGGTACCAACCGGCAGCCTGCTCACGGTCTACGATCTGGCGGCAGGCAGCGGGCGATATGCCTATTCGTCTAATTTTGATTACTGGAAAAAAGGCAATAGCACGATCCGGAACCTGGACGACTTCCTGGGACATACCAAACCCGGAGCGGCCGTCGATATGGGGGTCGAGTACCTGGTGAAGCCGCAAACGGTGAATGTCTACGGCGAAGGGGATAGCTATTATGACTATGACTGGAAGATCGGTGTTGCCCTGCTGGACGTCGGTTTCAATCAATACGTGTACGGATCGCAAAGCCGGGTGATCGGTAATCCCAGCACCGATGTGACCGATTCGGCGCTGAATGAAAAGTTCGCTCGTATCTCGAGTGTTGCAGGCTTTAATGACAGCATGTCGACCATTGTCAACGAATTCAATTCCATCACGGGAAAATTTAAAGTATGGAATCCGGCAAGACTGGTGATCAACGTGGATCGACCCTTGCCCGATCATTTTGCGGTAAATACCAATCTTACGCTAAATCTTGGCGGGTCCAATACCGGACAACGGCTGTTCACCAAGGAGATCACGCTGCTGTCGGTCACTCCCCGCTGGGAGCTGAAACGGCTTGGGGCCTATCTGCCTGTGGAAATGACGACCGACGGAAGGGTGTGGGTCGGCGGAGCTTTTAAAGCCGGCCCGTTCCTGATGGGGATCGACAACTGGTCCGATCTGTTCACCAAATCCAAAATGGCCAATGGCGGGATCTATATGGCATTGGTGATCCGGCCGGGAAAAGGGTTCTCGTTCAGGGAAGAGAAGCGGTACACTTGCCCGAAAAATTAATTTGTATTATTTTGGGGTTATGAAAAGACCTATTACCGTTGTTCTTCTGGCGATTTTCGCCATGCTCTCCCCCGCCATCGCGCTTTCACAGGATACATCTAAGGATACCTCCGCGATGGACGCGCCAAATGGAGACAAGGCCTTCACTAAGGTAGATATCGAATCCTCGTTCCCCGGCGGCAGCAGCGCGTGGCTGCAATTCCTGCAGAAACATCTTGTCTATCCGAATAAAGCCGTAAGAAAAAGAATCGAAGGCACGGTGGTGCTGCAATTCATCGTGGATAAGGATGGGAGTGTTTATGATGTGCAGGCGTTATCCGGTGATCCCCTGCTCCAGCAAGCAGCGCTGAAAGCGATGGTTAACACGCCGCGTTGGATCCCGGCGGTGCAGAACGGCCGAAAAGTGAAATCTTATAAGAAGCAACCGATCGTCTTCAGCTTGCAATAGCCTTTCCCCGCAACCTTAAACGCTGATCTATATGAAATGGTTAACCGTCCTTGCCCTCCTCGGGGCTTTACCGCATTGGAGCGTAGCTCAAACCCGCCAAAAGGAAAACATCATCTATCTGGATGACAATGGTCAACCGGTAAAGGAGAAAAAAGCCTCATTCCTGGAGCAGGTCATTCAATTCGACGACACGTTGTGGGAATATAATTTTTACCGAAAGAACGGCCCCAGGATCACCTCTGTCCGGTCAAGCGATGCGGAAGGCAAGGTGTGGAATGGCCGGTTTATCGCTTATTCGCCTTTCGGCCGGCCGGATTCGATTGGTCACTATACCCAAGGCTTGCGCTCGGGCGAATGGTCTTATTTTACTCTCACCGGCCGGTTGCTCGAATTGCGGTTCTACAAAAATGGTGTGTTGTATTGGACGAAGGATTCGGTAACAGCCAAGCATGAAGCGGATTCGGCAAAGGCAGTGCGGGATAGTCTTAGAAGTCCCAGCGACACCGACGCCGCGTTCCCGGGAGGCTCCGCCGGGTGGCTGCACTACCTCAATAAGACCTTACGTTATCCGGATGACGCGGTTATCAATGATATCCGGGGAACCGTAGTGGTGTCATTTTTAGTTGATACGACCGGACATGTCCCTCAAACAGATGCCTGGATATACCGATCGGTCTGCTTCTCGATCGATCAGGAGGCAATCCGGATCATGGCGAATAGTCCGGCCTGGGCACCGGCGATGCTTAAAGGGCGATTGGTAAAATCCTATAAGCGACAACCAATCGTTTTTTCGTTGGAAAGTCGCTGACCTCGTTCACGTATGGGCCGCCCGGCTGACGGTCAACCCTTGGGTTATTATTTAATTTTCAATACATTTTGAAAGTTCAGAAATATTCCATACCTTTACTTCATGAACCTCACGGAAGCAAAAGCAAGATTTATCGCGGATTGGGGCCGGTTCGGCACGAATTGGGGGATCAACCGGACGATGGCACAGATCCACGCGCTGTTGTTGGTTAGCCCTGATCCCCTGGGTGCGGAAGAGGTGATGGAGGAACTGAGTATCAGCAGGGGTAACGCAAATATGAACCTCCGGGAACTGATCGACTGGGGTCTCGTGCAGAAGGTTCTGATCCCGGGAGAACGACGGGAATTCTTCTCCGCGGAGAAGGATATCTGGAAAGTGGCCCGGCAGATCGTGAAGGAACGGAAGAAGCGGGAATTGGACCAGATGATCCCTGTTTTGAAAGAATTGAGTGAAGTGGACGGAGACCGTCGGGATAAGGCCGTTAAAACATTCACGGACACGATCCAGAATATCCGGAAGTTCAGCGAACAGGCCGACAAGACGCTGGACACGATGATCCGGGCCGATGAGCATTGGTTCCTGGGTAGCCTGGTCAAGCTATTCGGCGCCGCCGCCCGGTAAAGAACCCGAAGGGGCCGGGTTTCGTTTCAAGCACCCAAGGCTGGAAGAAGCGCTTTCAACTTTAAAAGACAGTCTATGAATCAAAAAGCAAAAACGGCCGTGATCATCATCGCGTTCCCGGCAGGATACGCCCTGCTGATGCGGGTGATCTTTGGGCTGGACATCATAAAAGACTTTGTAAAGGTCATGTCCATCACATTCTTTTTGGCCGTGCCCTTCGTCATCGGTTTCTTAACAGTTATCGTCTCGCCGCGGCAGGACGCGGCCAAAAAAAAATATGCAGCGTTAGCACCATGGGTTCCAATCGGCGTTTTCTTTTTCGTCACGGTGGCCCTGGCGATAGAAGGCTTGGCCTGCTGGATTATGATCCTGCCGGTCTTTCTGGCTTTTGCCACTTTCGGCGGCCTCTTCGCCCGATATCTCGTCATTCGCCGGAAGAAAAGACCCAACAATCTACAGGTCAGCATGGTCATGCTGCTTCCGTTTGTGCTGGCGCCGTGCGAGACGCTGCTGCCCAATCTGCCGGCTCGCTATGAAGCATATACCTACGCCGATATCCATGCGCCGGCGGCCAGGATCTGGGCGAACGTGGTACGGGTAAGGACGATCCCGGAGCAGGCGGATCATGGGACCTTGACGCGATTCCTGGGATTCCCCCGCCCCATCCGTGCAGAACTGGATTATGCCGGCGTCGGCGGCAGCCGTCAAGCGATCTTCAGCAAGGATCTGGTCTTTAAAGAAGTGGTGTTGGAGTATGCAGATCAAAAGAAAATGCGTTTCAGCATAACTGCTAATCCACACGACATCCCCTCCACGACAATGGATAAACATGTGGTCATCGGCGGCGACTATTTTGATGTGCTGGATGGCACGTATCAGTTGGAGCGACTTAACGACAGCGCGTGCCGCCTGCAATTGTACAGTCATTTTACGTTGAAAACAACGTTCAATTTCTATGCCGCCTTGTGGGCCAGGTGGATCATGAAGGACATACAAAACAATATCTTACAGGTGATCCAAACAAGATGCGAGGGAAAATTGTAATAGGTTATGTATGTCCTTATCGATAAAAAAGACAATAGTCCTCGGCGCCTCCGCCAACCCGGAACGATACAGCAACATGGCCGTACGCAGACTGCGCAACGCGGGGCATCCCGTATCGGCGATAGGCCGGAACCCGGCAACCGTCGGTGATGTGGAGGTCATTACGGACCGGGAGGCAGTAACCGATGTGGATACCGTAACGCTCTATTTAAACCCCACTAATCAGAAGGAATATTACGATTATATCCTTTCGTTACACCCCAGGCGCATCATCTTCAATCCGGGCGCTGAGAACCCGGAATTGGAAGCCCTGGCCTCCGCTCATGGCATCGAGCCGGTCGAGGCCTGCACACTTGTATTGCTCAGTACGGGTCAATATTGATCACAAAGGGCAATGCCTCGATGGACTTAATAATACATTAACAAACAGCCGATTTTGGTAATAGAAGGTTTTTTGGTAAATTCGACAAATCCTTATTTATGCTATGGCGAAAATTTAATGGTGACCCGATCGAGCTCCCCATTGTTGATGCCGTCGAGCATGCCATCCGACGAGAAGCCGAAAAAGGTTACCGGCTAAAAGTCTGCATTGGTACTGACTCCCAGGTCAAAGGTCTTGAAACGGAATTTGCTACGGTGATCGTCTTCCTGCGCGAAGGTCATGGCGGATTCATGTTCATCCACAATGAAAAGACCAGGCACCAGTACTCGATCAAAGAACGGATGCTGGTTGAAGTGGCAAAGAGCATCGAGATCGCATATGAACTTTGCAATCTCTTCAGCCGGTATAACGTTGACATGGAAGTGCATGCCGACATCAATACCAACCCGCATTTCAAGAGCAACGACGCCCTGAAGGAAGCGATGGGCTATATCCTTGGAATGGGGTTTGCCTTCAAAGCCAAGCCCGAAGCCTTCGCCAGCAGCAGCTGCGCGAACAAGGTGGTCAACTGACAGGCAGTTCTACTCTCCCCGTCACTACGACAGATCGTGACCCGACACGGTCTAAGGAATTGTCTCCCCCCCATCTTTCGCCTCTTCAAATTCCCTGTTCCCTTCTTCTATCAGCCCAAGGATCTTGTCCCGGCCCATTTTCTTTACCGTGCTGGTGACAAAATGCTGCGGCAGGAACTGCCAGCTGTCGCGCATCTTGTCGAGAAAATCCTTTACATTTTTGCTGACGGTCCGCTGGTTCTCTTTGTCAGCTTTTGTGAATACGAGGCAAAACGGGATCTTCCATTCCCCCAAGGTATTGACGAACTCCAGATCGATCCGCTGCGGAGGATGACGGCTGTCGATCAGGACGAAGACAGTCACCAGAGTGGGGCGTTTCCTGAGATAGTCTTCGATCATTTTCTCCCATTTCTTCCGCTGGGTCTGGGAAGCTTTGGCAAAGCCATAACCGGGGAGATCGACAAGATACCACTCGTCATTAACCGAAAAATGATTGATCAGCTGCGTCTTACCGGGAGTGCCGGAGGTCTTGGCCAGTTTGTCGCTGCCCGAGATCATATTGATCAGTGAAGACTTCCCGACATTGCTGCGACCGATAAAAGCATACTCCGGCCTGTCCGGCTTTGGACTTTGCAAATGGTCAGGGCTGCTGATTATGTAGACGGCGGAACGAATGATCATACGGTTGAATAAGGATGTAAGATACCATTATCGGCGTATCTTTACCGCCGCAATGGCCAACTATTCACATGACAGGATCGTCCCTTTTAAGGATTCGGGACTGGGGAAGAAGCAACAGATCGCCGAAATGTTCGACAAGATCGCGTTCAGGTATGATTTTTTAAATCGTTTTCTGTCCGGCGGGGTCGATATCTATTGGCGTAAGCAGGCAATCCGCGAATTGCAGGGGCTCCCGGCGGATGCTTCGGTACTCGACGTGGCGACGGGAACCGGCGATATGGCTGTCTTGCTGGCCCGATATCTTCCTAATGCGCGGATTACGGGGGTCGATATTTCAGCGGGGATGCTGGAAGTAGGCCGACAAAAGCTGGCGAGATTGAAACTGGACGGCCGGATAGCCCTGCAGCCAGGCGACTGCGAAACACTCCCTTTTTCCGGGGATAGTTTTGACGCCATCACGGTCGCATTCGGCGTCCGAAATTTCGAGAACCTTGAGAATGGATTGCGGGAAATGAGAAGGGTTCTAAAGCCCGGCGGCAAACTGGTGGTGCTGGAGTTTTCCCAACCGCGTACCCCGGTCATCTGTCAGCTTTATAGGGCATACATGCGACGGATCGCACCCCGGATCGCCGGGATCGCTGCCAGCGACCGTGCCGCTTACAGATATCTCAATGCTTCTGTTCTGGCCTTTCCTGAAGGCGAGCGCCTTATTCGCATCCTGGACGAGTGCGGATTTACCCGTCTCCGGTTAAGGCGACTAAGCCTTGGCGTCTGCTCCGTATATACCGGAGAAAAGGTTATCGGCCGCAATTAATCGACCGGTTTGACGTTATCAATTGTTCCAAATGTTAAGCCTATAGAGACTATATACCCTCGATCTCCAGCCAATGCTTAATTATTGGCTTAAATTATTGATCTTAAATCGATTATGAAATTATTTGGAATTAGAAAGAGCGGGGGTATCCGTGGTATTGCATTTCTTTTCGGACTATTGGTCGCAGTCGTACGGGCCGATGCACAGCTTCCGGAATTAAATTTGCCGGATCACGATTCAAAACCTTTTTACCTCGGCATTGGTTTCATGTACGAACAGTCTCATTTCCAGGTCAGTGCGCATCCAAAATTCCTTCAAAGCGATAGTGTCCTCTATGTCAATCCTTTAAATTCAGGGGGGTTCGGCGTTTCGGGGATGTTCACGTTTCACGTGATGGACCACCTGGAGTTCCGCCTCGCGTTTCCGGAATTTATTTTTGCCTCCAACTCCCTGTCCTATCATGTCAACTATCCGCCGAACGGCGAGACTACCTTGGCTACAAAACAAATCCAATCGCTACTGTTGGGGTTCCCCGCACACGTAAAATTCCTATCGGACAGGATCGACAATTTCCGGGTCTATATGCTGGGCGGGATCAATTACCAATACGATCTGGCTTCCAATTCCTCCGCGCGTAAAGCGCAGAATCTCGTTAAGCTGTCGCCTTCGGATTTTAGCGTCGAAGGCGGGATCGGATTCCAGTTCTACTTCCCCGTATTCATTTTGTCACCCGAGCTTAAGTTCAGCGAAGGCATCAAAAATGTCCACGACCGTGATCCCAATCTGCAGTATTCGAATGTGATCGACAAACTCAAAACACGGATGATCGTGTTCTCCCTGATCTTCGAAGGCTGACCGTAGGTCAGCGAACGAGGAGGGGCGTGGCGAAGCAGCCCCGACGAAGTTCAGTAGGTCCCTCAGTAATCATATTGTCTCCTGAACATATTTATCCTGACCCCTGCCGTCAACGTCGTCGAGCTGGATGACTGATAGGTGCCGGTGGGGTCATTGACCGAAAAACGTCGATACATAGCCGACAAATCAAGGAAAACGTTCTCTTTCCATTGCCAGGACACCGATCCGGAAAAATTGATCACATTTGCCGGAATGCCGGAACCGATCTGGAAGCCATAGTCCCGGGGGCGGGTCAAATAATTTTCAAAAATATTTCCCCCAAAATTGATACCTGCTGAATCAAGACCCTGCTTGTAATAAATCAGCTTGCCTTCCAGGGTCCATTTGTAGGTAGGCTGATAACGAACGATCCCGATAAACTCGGCAAAATTCGCGCCGAGCGGATGCGCCAGCGGCTGGTTGTAATGGCTGTAGTTGTCGATGGTATCGTTGTGCTGATAAACATAGGGCCTGACAAGGTTGGTTTCCAATTGGACGTCGAGGTTACGGATCGAAAAAGCATTGATATATTTGATGCCGGCCTGGAGACCTTGTTTGTTCGCAAAGCTACCTTGCGAATAGTGCAGGATCTGATGCAGGACGAATTCGTCGATCAGCAATTGCCCATATAGCTGGACAGTATGGCCGATATTCAATTTCGCATCGAGCCCGGCAGTTGTCTTGTCCGGGCTGCCATTTTGCTGCTGGGCGGAAACGAGAAAGGCAACAGGGTTCAGATAAGACAGCTCGTAGCCGTTACTCCTGGTAAAGATGACATTCTCAAAGATCCCCACGGTCGCCCAGGGAAAAACGTTTATACTAAGGTGATGTGTGACGCCATATTTCTTGGGGTAAAGATAATTGGAGTCGGGTACCAGGTGCTGGTCGACTAACTGCTGGTACATCACCTGGTAGTTCAGCTTCCAGACGCGCGTATTGATCTTGACAAAAGCATAAGGCGCGCTATAGTCGCTGAGGAAAAGGCTGCGATAGCCGTCGCCGATGAAGTTCTTGTCATAGCCGATCTGGAAGTCGAAATATTTCAAAGCGTTGAAATAGATCGAGGCGCGATTATCGAAATAGTCATAGGCGGTAGTCTTGAAATACCTCCAGTAGCCGGCGCCGGGAACGGCCTGGAATTCTTGCGCCCGCTGCTCAAAAAAGCTGGGACCCCTCTCCTGGTTATCGGTGATATAGGCCGAGAAGCCTAGTTTACCGCCAATCATCCCCCGGAGCGTAAGGCCTTTTGCGTTAAGAAAGACGCGTTCGTTATTGCCGGTTTCCGCGGATTGGGTCTCTTGAATGACCGGGTCGATCGCCAGAAAGAAATCGTTATCCATTACTTCATAAAAATTCGCCTTCTCGGTATAGAAGGTATTAAACCAGGGCCTTTTACTGGCGAAGCTGTCCTTATTCACCCGGGTCCATTCGATATTGTTGAGCAGCAGCGAGTAGAGGGTAGCCTGGTCAACAGGGGAAAGATGATAATATTCGTCGTATGGATAGTGCCTGGACAGGGAGTCTGCCATTTCTGCCATCCGAACGGCAACCTTACGGCTGATCGGCCGGTCAGAGCTGAAGTTCAGGGTGGGATTGGTCTGCTGGAGGATCTCCATCCGGTCCAGGAAATGATCGTAGGCAGAACCCTGAGGAAGAACACTGGATTGGGTAAAGCAAACACCAGGTAGCAGAAAAAGCATGGCCGCTAAAATAAACTTCCGTCTTAGAAGGGTTTTAATAAATTGCATCATAAAGGATTCAAATTGGGTAAGATCAATTTTCTCTATGCGTAATTATCTGATCAGGAATGCTTATATAGTTAACGAAGGTAGGATTAGTACGGGAGATTTGCTTATTAAAAACGGTCGGATCGAAAAAATGGGGTCAAACCTCCGGCCCGCCTTTGCGGTTACGGAGATCAACGGCGAGGGGAAATATTTATTGCCCGGCGTCATCGACGACCAGGTCCATTTCCGTGAGCCGGGACTAACGCATAAGGCTACCATCTATACCGAAGCCAGGGCCGCAGTGGCCGGAGGCGTTACTTCGTTCATGGAAATGCCCAACACCATCCCGCCGGCATTTACCCAGGAATTACTGGAAGATAAATATGCGATCGCCGCCCGAAGTTCGCTGGCCAATTACTCGTTCTATATGGGGACTTCAAACGATAATGCGGAAGAGGCCCTGCGCACGAACGAAAAAAAGCAGGAGGTATGCGGCATCAAGATCTTTATGGGCTCTTCAACTGGGAATTTGCTGGTCGACAATTACCTGACCCTTGACCGGCTGTTCAGGGACAGCGAGGTGCTGATCGCGACGCATTGCGAAGACGAGAAGATCATCCGGCAGAACCTCGGGCGGTTGAGGCAGGAGGGGCGAGAGCTGGTGGCGGCCGACCATCCCCTGATCCGCGATGCCGAAGCGTGTTTCGAATCGTCGCTGACTGCCATTCAGTTTGCCAAGAAGCACAATAGCCGGCTCCACGTTTTCCATTTGAGCACGGAAAAAGAGATGCAGCTCTTTACCAATCTGCTTCCGCAGCAGGAGAAGCGGATCACCGCGGAGGTCTGTGTCCACCATCTGCATTTCACGGCCGATGACTATGCCAGGCTGGGCAATAAGATCAAGTGCAACCCGGCGATCAAAGCGTCGAATAACCGGGAGGCCCTGTGGACGGCGCTTTTGGATGACCGGCTTGATCTGATCGCCACCGACCATGCCCCTCATACCATTGAAGAGAAATCGGGTTCCTATGAAAAGGCACATGCCGGGCTGCCGTTGGTACAACATTCGCTTTTGCTGATGCTCCATTATGTGCAGGAGGGGCGGATCAGCCTGGAAAAAGTCGTTGAGAAGATGAGCCATGCCGTGGCCGTTTGTTTCCGGGTCGCCGAACGCGGGTATATCAGGGAAGGATATTTTGCAGACCTGGTCATGGTGGACATGGAACTGCCGTCAGTCGTAGAGCCGGGGAACATCCTGTATAAATGCGGCTGGAGCCCATTGGAGGGATTCCGGTTCCCGGCCTCGGTGACACATACCTTCGTAAATGGTCACCTGGTGTATGGAAATGGAGTCTTCGATGAATCTCAATGGGGCCACCGGTTACGGTTCGACCGGTAAGTATGCGGTGGACCCTTCGACCTATTTCGATATTATGGAAATTGACAATACCACATACGAAGACCTGTCGCTCTTTAGCCGGCATGAAGAATTCTCCATTTTTCATAAACTGGATTTTACGCGTACTAAGACGGGCAGGGACCTGCTGCTGGAATGTTTCGCAAATCCCCTGAGCAAGCTGGAAGATATTTACGCCACCCAGCGGATCCTGGAGCTAATCTTGAAAAGGCTTGACCAATGGCCCGGCTCCATCAGCAACGGGACCATCATGGTGATGGAGAAGTTCTATGAGACGGCGATCGATGATATCCCGGCGGCGCATAACCTCTCCGCCGCAATAGGTTACAAGATCTTCCACTCCGCCGATTATGCGATGGTCCGTTATTCAGTGGGGCATTTCGCGGATTTTGTCAGGGGTATGGACCAGTTGGTAAAGCTGCTGGATGCCCCCGATAGTCCCCGTCTATTGACCGAGCTGATGGAGCGGGCCCGACGGCTCCTGGACCAGGAAGTTCTCCGGGGGATGATCAAGACCACGCCGGGGGTCAAATACAATCCCATCCAGATCATTTATTACGGTCACTTTGTCCGGGTTCGCTTCAAGACGGCCATGCAGTCGTTGATCGAGATCCACAGCCAGCTGGATGCCTGGTATTCGATGGCGATGGCGACCCGGCGCTTCAACCTGAGTTTCCCGGTATTTGTGGATCAGGCCGAGCCCTACGTGGAAGCGACATCGCTCTATCATCTTTTGCTGCCGCAGCCGGTGGCTTACGATGTCCGGCTGGATAGAGACAGCAATTTCCTCTTTCTTACCGGGGCCAATATGGCCGGCAAAAGTACCTTCATCCGGGCGGTTGGCGCCGTGGTATTCCTGGCCCATCTGGGAATGGGCGTTCCGGCGGCGACGATGCGGCTTAGCCTCTTCGACGGGATCCTGAGCAACATAAATGTGATGGATAACATCAGTAAAGGGGAGAGCTTTTTTTTCAATGAAGTGCAACGCATTCGCAATACACTGGAAAAGATCAACGGCCAAAAGAAGTGGCTGGTGCTGATCGACGAGCTCTTCAAAGGCACCAATGTCCAGGATGCCATGAAATGCAGTACCGCAGTGATCAAGGGTCTGATCCGCATCCGCAGATCGCTGTTCATCCTCTCGACCCATCTCTATGAGATCGGGGATGACCTTAAGGGCTATCCGAATATTTTATTCCGGTATTTTGAGACCAATGTGGTGGACGATCAGTTGGAATTCAGCTATCAGCTGAAGAATGGGATCAGTAATGACCGGATCGGCTATTTGATCCTCAAGCGGGAGAAGGTGGTCGAAATGCTGGAAAGGCTGTAAGTACTGCCGCCCCTGAGCGACTGCACCGACATTGCCGTGAAACACCAGGTCGTGAAACGTAACGCAGGTTTTCCCTTTCATTTTTGAATTATTTTCTAGGTTTACCAGCTAAATAATTGCGGTATGCTGGTGAAGTTATTCGGAAGTGCAGTATATGGCGTAGAGGCAATCACCATTACCATCGAAGTGAACGTGGCCGAGGGTCTTCATACCTATGTGGTCGGGTTGGCTGATAGTGCCGTCAAGGAAAGCGTTCAACGGATCGAGAGCGCCATCAAAAGCAATGGCTATTTTATGCCGCGCACCAAGCTCGTGATCAACCTGGCGCCGGCAGGCATCCGAAAAACAGGCTCGGCCTTCGATCTCCCGATCGCACTGGGAGTGCTGGCGGCCAGCGGGCAGCTGCCGGCTGATACCCTGAAGGACTTTGTGATCATGGGCGAATTGGGACTCGACGGGCATATTCATTCCATTAAAGGCGCACTGCCGATCGCGATCCAGTCGCGGAAGGAACGTTTTAAAGGCTTCCTGGTTCCCCGGTCCAACGGCTCAGAAGCCGCCATCGTCAATCAACTGGAAGTCTTTTCATTCGGTCATATCCGGGAGGTGATCGACTTTTTCCGCAACAAGTCGAACTTTCAGCCGGTGATTGTGGATACGCGGGCCGAATTTTACTCCGCCCGGCCGTCTTCCGGTCTCGATTTCGCGGATATCAAAGGACAGGAAGGCATCAAACGGGCCATGGAGATCACCGCGGCGGGAGGTCACAATATTATCCTCATCGGTCCGCCAGGAGCGGGGAAGACCATGGTTGCCCGACGGCTACCGGGTATCCTTCCACCACTAGGCCTGCAGGAAGCCCTGGAGACAACGAAGATCTATAGTGTCGCCGGGAAATTGACCGGGAACACGACATTGTTGTCGCAACGGCCTTTTCGCAGCCCGCATCATACGATTTCGGGCTCTGCACTGGTGGGGGGCGGCAGTATCCCTCAGCCCGGGGAGATCTCGCTTGCTCACAATGGCGTCCTTTTCCTCGATGAGTTACCCGAATTCGACCGGAGCGTACTGGAAACAATGCGGCAGCCGATGGAGGAACGGAAAGTGTCGGTCAGCCGGGCAAAGCAGTCAGCAGAATTCCCATCTTCTTTCATCCTCGTGGCGGCGATGAATCCCTGCCCATGCGGGTATTACAATCATCCGACAAAGAATTGCAGCTGTCCGCCGGGGGCGGTGATCCGCTACCTGAACAAAATCTCCGGGCCGTTACTGGATCGTATCGACCTGCAGGTGGAAGTCACCCCCGTCCCCTATAAAGAAGTCTCTGCCGATAAGCCGGGTGAGTCTTCGGAACAAATCCGCAACCGGGTGCTGGCAGCGCGGGAGCGTCAGCGGCTGCGCTATGACCAGACAGAGATCTATTGCAACGCACAGGTGACCGGGCAATTCCTGCGGACCTGGTGCAACGTGGATGCGGAGGGGCAAAAGCTGCTGGGGACAGCGGTGGATACGCTGGGTTTGTCGATGCGGGCCCATGATCACTTATTGAAAATAGGCCGGACTATCGCCGACCTGGCCGGGAGTGACCCGATCCGGCCGGAACACCTGCTGGAGGCAATCCATTTTAGAAACCTCGACCGTGAGGGCTGGGCAGGGTGAATTGCGGCGAGCCACCGGCGCGTCTTTCGGTATCTGCGTCGCGCAGCGGTTATCGCTTTCGCCGCTTCTTCGAAGAACCCGGTCCCGGTTTTGCGCCGGACTTTGGGGGCGCACCCCCCACGGCAGCCGCAACAAGCGGTTTCCCAATGACAACCGGCTTTCCCTCCCAACGGGAGATCCATTGCGAAATCCGGATGAGGGCGGCACTATTGGCAAGGTACAACAACATCGGCGGCAGCATCTTGAAAAGCTCTCTTTTTGTTGTATCATTGAGGTCGATAAGCGGTAAAATAAAACCGAGCGCACCAACACCAAGGAATAGCACCAGCACGGCATAAAGCCAGTTGCGGGCCTCGCGGTTAAACCGACCGGGAACGAAGATCTCGGCGACCAATACAAGAGCCGCAAAGAAATAAATATAACCCCAGAGCTGGACACCGAAGGGGCTTGCGATCAGATGGGTCACGATATCCGAATACCGTTGGAAAAGCGGGCTCAGATCAGCCGGATTTTTATTCACCAAACTGCCGACATCATAATGTGCCGGAAGATAATGCCCGATATACAGCGGACCGGGCAGCAAGTACCCCAGGACCGACGGCAGAAGATAATAGAGATTGGCCAAAACGATCTTCCCGGGCGCCATTCGCTCACGTCGCTGCACCAGCAGGATGGGCGGTAGAAAAAGAAACGCCAGTACCAGTGTCTCGGACCGGATATAGGTAGCGATACCCATGAGAAGACCGGAGAAATAGAACCACGCCCGATTCTTATTCCTGAAGTAGCCAAACAGGAACCAGAGGCTCAGAAAAAAGAAGACCATGTTGCTGTAGTCATACAGGATCATGAACGTGTATGCATACACTTCCGGTGTCATAAAGAACAAAAGCAGCAGCAAACCGGCAATGATGGGGTGGAGGCGTTCACGCAGCGCATGATACAGGAAAACATTGAAGCTGACAAAGACAACGCTTAGCCAAACCTGACCAAACGGAAATCCGGCCATTTTACAGATCATTTGGAGGCTGATCAGAAAAGGGGATTTGAATTGATTGTTGGTCGTTGAAAGATCAATGCCGAAAAAGGAATTGATCATCGTATGCTCACGCACCGCAAATTCAGCAATGGCTTCAGGGCCCGAAAGAGCATCCCGGGATGTTGGCGGCAAATAGTAACATCTCCAGATACTTACCAGCGCAAAAAAAATGAAAATGGCCAGAAAGGGTATTTCATAAGGAAAGACCCTGAAGGGAGGAACGGCAAACGACCGGCGGACAGCCGCGAAACCTTCCCGGCGAATGCGAAGAATGGTCGGTGTATTGAGCCCTAGTGCCGCCAGTGCCAGCCCGCCAAATACGGAAGCCGAAGTAAGCGGAATATACAGCAACTGCAAAACGAACGGGACTACCGATGCAACGGCAACACCGCACAAAAGTGACAGCGTGATCATATACGCTGGCTTCAATTGCAGCCGGAATAGCGTAAGGACGCCGTACCCCGTGACCAGGTAAAATAGCAGCAAAAGGAGATACGAGATAAGCAACATCGGTTTATAGTATAGGGGTGTATTTTCGATAGAACGCAAGGAGCTGGTGAAGTTCTTCCTGGTTATGGATGGCGTCGAGGGTCACTCCTTTTTTCGATATTCTGACCAGGTAATTGGCTTTTTCTACGTCGGGCGAGTTGACCCAGACCCCTTCCAGTCCCGTATAATAATAAAATACCGCGGGTTCCGGGGCACGGACTTTCGGATAGATATGCAAAGAGTCACGGTAATAGCTGTTAGGTTCGAAGAGTATGACAGGATGAGCGACGCGTTTCTTTTCCATGACCTCTTTTACCTTCGTGGAGATCAGATAGGAAATACCATATCTGGTTTTCATGATCGACGCAGGGTCCAAATCGTCTTTCTCCTTCCAAAATTCACCCCAGTACTGAACGGGTTTCGTCTTGAACCACGTGGCGTAGAAGCCTGTATTGATTGCCAGCAGGATCAGGAGAAAAGAGACAACGGTCAATATCAAGGTCCTCATAAGCTATTCCTTTTTAGCTGCCCGATCGCGTAGTCAACCGCCCTGGCCGTCATGGCCATATAGGTGAGGGAGGGATTCTGCGTTGAGGTAGAGGTCATGCAAGCTCCGTCGGTTATAAAAACATTTTTACAGGCATGGAGCTGCTGCCACTGGTTGAGCAGCGAAGTCCGCGGGTCTTTCCCCATCCGCACTCCGCCCATTTCATGGATATCGAGGCCCGGAGCTTGCCCCGTGTCGCTGGTCCGCACATTGGAAAATCCGGCGGCAGTATACATCTCTGTCATTTGCGAAAAAAAGTCCTTCAGCATTTTTTCATCGTTATCGTCATAGCCGATATCGATCTTTAGCCGGGGGATGCCCCAGTCATCCTTGAGAGCAGGGTCCAGGCTGACCTGATTGGTCTCCTTCGGGATCGTCTCTCCCATCATATGCGAGCCGACATGCCAGGGTCCGAGCCTGCCGGCCGAAAGATGCTGCTTCAAGGACAATCCCACACCGTCGGTAGGATGATCGAAAGACCGGAATGCGGAGAAGCCGGCCGCGTAGCCCCGGAGGAAATCCGCATCCTTATCCTGCTGGAAGAGGTTGCGGAAGCGCGGAATATATGCGCCGGTCGGACGCCGTCCATCGGTCGTTCGGTCTGCAAATCCCTGGTATTCGGCAGAAATATGTCCCCGATAATTATGAAACGCTACGTATTTGCCCAGCAACCCGTTGTCATTGCCAAGTCCGTGCGGAAAACGGGCAGAGACCGAGTTCAATAGTACAAGGTTAGTATTGAGGGCTCCGGCGTTAACAAAAATGACCGGCGCAAAATATTCGAATATCTCTTTTGTATGGGCATCGACTACCCGGACCCCCGTTGCTTTCCCTTTCTTATCGTCATACAGAACCGAATGCACGACGGAGAAGGGGCGTAGTGTAAGGTTGCCCGTCTTTTCGGCCCAGGGGATGGTCGTAGAATTGCTGTTGTAATATCCGCCGAATGGACAGCCGCGTTGGCACAGGTTCCTTTTCTGACACTGCCCTCTTCCCTGTTGCAGTTGCAGGGCTGTCGGTTCGGTGAGATGGGCGCACCGCCCATAAATGACCGGGCGGTCCTTGTAGTGCTTCCGGACGAAATCCGCAAAATAGGTTTCTACGCAGGTCAATTCAAGCGGTGGCAGGAATTCCCCATCCGGTAATTGCGGCAATCCGTCCTTGTTGCCGGAAATACCCACGAATTTTTCAACATAACTATACCAGGGAGCAAGGTCCTTATAACGGATAGGCCAGTCGGTCGCATAACCGTCTCTTGCAGGACCTTCGAAGTCAAAATCGCTCCAGCGCTGGGTCTGACGGGCCCACATGATCGACTTCCCACCGACCTGGTAACCCCTTATCCAGTCAAAAGGCCGCTCCTGGACATAAGGGTGATCCGTGTCTTTCACGAAAAAATGCATAGCGTCTTCCCGAAAGGCGTAACAACGGCTGACGACAGGATTGGCCTCGCGAATGTCGTAAGGGATCTCTCCCCGGTGCTCGAATTCCCAGGGCATCATATTGGTCGTCGGGTAATCCCTGAGATGCCGGACATCCCTTCCCCTTTCAAGCACAAGGGTCTTGAAGCCTTTTTCGGTAAATTCCTTTGCCGCCCAGCCGCCGCTCATTCCCGAACCGATGACAATCGCATCGTATTGATCATTCCTGATATTATCTCCCATTAAATACGATTTTGAATTTATGAAACCGATCGCTGCGATTGCGTCGCCGGTACGCAGCCATGCCATCGGCCGGGCACCAATTCATATACCTGAATCCTGGTCAGAAAATATTGCGAGGAAGAATAGGACAGGATCGTTAGTTTCCTCGCCGTCGAATAGAAGAAATTCAACTCGTTTCCCGCCAGCTTCTTGTCACCAATGGCCGTCAGGATCGTCTCCCGCTGCACTGCCGTGGCTTCAGTGAAAACAACGCTGGCCATCTTGCGTGATGCCTCGTCCAACTGCCTGAGACCTTTGAAGAATGTATCCTGGTCTGATTTGGAGGAACAGTCATCCAGCATCTTGAGAATGAAAAGCGATGCGCCCGTCTCCCTCGCGCCCGGCGTGTCCGTGGTTGGAATGAGGGTGGCCGTTAGCGCATCCAATGTTCGTTGTCCGGAGTCATTCACGGTAAAGTTCTTCAGCACCAGGTCAGGCCTGGACCTATCGCCAAGGCAAGAGGGGAGCAGGGCGGCACTGGCTGATACGAGAGCCAGCTGTCGAATAGCGGTCCGTCTGTTGATCGTCATCGAATGAGTTTTCGTCCGACGAAAGATAAGACTTTAGCCCTGTAGTACCCGCAGATCTACGATTTTTTTGCCGGCGATCAGGCGATCTTTTTGACGGTAATGAGCCGCTCCTGCTCCTGGGAAAACACCGAATGATCCACCGGGACAGGTTGGTCCCGATAAAAAAGGGATTTGATCATCAGCCAGCCGGTGTTGAGCATGATCCTCAGGTCCAGCAGGAAATTAACATTCCGAACATAATAAGAATCCAATTGATACCGGCGCAAAATACTCTCGAAGCTATTCGCGGGGCCGCGATAACCCCTGACCTGCGAAAGACCCGTTATGCCGGGCCGGGCCAAATTGCGGAAGTTATAATTGGAGACAAGGTTCGAGAACTCCTGCGTGTCCTTCAACATATGCGGGCGAGGTCCAATAATACTCATCTGACCCAACATGACATTTATGAACTGGGGGATCTCATCGAGGCAGGTATTGCGGAGGAACCAGCCAACGCGGGTAACACGCGGATCGTTGTCCGACGCCCTGCAGGTGTCCGCAAATTCATTGACATACATTGTCCTGAACTTGTAGCACCAGAACGTCTTTCCGAGAAAACCTACGCGCTTTTGGCGGAAAAAAATGGGTCCTTTCGAATCGAGTTTGATCAACACGACAATGATCGGAATTAGCCAGGGGAAGACCAGTAACATCACGACCACAGAGGTGAGGAAATCCATGAAACGTTTGTATACCAAATAATTATATCTGTCGCTCCAATATTCACGGATAAATTTCCAGTTTCCTTTTTCCCAGGTATCCGGATAATATAAGGTCGATTCAACAATTGAGCTCTGCATGTTACGAAGGATTGGTTTTAACTGATCCGATCATCACCTTCTCCGTTAGCAATAACGGTGCCATCGGAGAGAAGTGTAAGCAATCTATGGTTAAGGGCAATCGTTGGAAGGTAACAGATCAGACTGATCTTCCGGGCTTTTGACAAACTGCCGAACTAAAACGTTGCATACGTGGGCCCGAATCTAAAAATCACCCGGGGGTAAGCAACGGATAGGCGGGACCGGGATAAGTTAAAGATTAGTTAAGTACGTTTTTTGGCTCTTTCCACCCCTTGCTTATAGCAACGTCGCTGAAGTCATTCAAGGAAATGAATTTGCTGAAGATATAGGAAAAGGTCTGCACGGCGGTGCGATGCACGATCCGCATATCCAGCCATAACCCGGCATTGCGGATGTAGAACGCATCCCACTGATATCGCCGGAAGATCTTATCAAATGTTTGTGCCGGTCCGCGATATCCTTTTACCTGGGCAAGACCCGTGATGCCGGGCTTCATGAGGCTGCGAAATTTATACGAATTTATCGCGCTGGAAAAGTTGATACAATCCCGGAACATATGGGGCCGCGGACCGACAATGCTCATCTGACCGGCCAGTACATTGAGGAATTGCGGGATCTCGTCGAGGCTGGATCCGCGAAGGAACCTGCCTATCCGGGTGATGCGCAGATCGTTTTCCGTGGCCTGTTTGGTGTTAGCCTCGGAATTTACATACATGGTCCGTAATTTAAGACAAGGGAAGGAGCGACCCAGAAAGCCTACCCGCTTCTGGACAAAAAATATGGGGCCACGGGAGTCCAGCTTGATCAATATCCATAATACGGGAAGCAACCAACTGAGTATGAATACAATAACTGACAGCGAAACCCCGATGTCGAACACTCGTTTAACGATTAGATAGCTACGCCGGTTGTCAATAAAATTTCTCAGACTAACGAGGTTGGTGCCGATCTTCTTCCGTTCCGTTATAAATGTTAGCTCCCTGGCATTGGTTTCTGGCATAAGACCTTGGTTTCTTAGTTTAGTTATCCACTCAATACCCGTTTGTTGCCCGGGCATTTGACGATAAATTCAGTAAATGGCTTAATCGCGGCCCAAAAATCTTCTTAAACAGATACTTATAAATGATATTGTGTTGCCTGAACGATATAATTCCAGGTCGGGCACCGTGGGCAAGCAATGCTCCCAAAAGGCAAATCGATTGACTTTCAGTAGGATAAATTGTAAAACATTGCAAAGATGATAAATAATCGATTCAAATCGAAACCGGGGGTCATGAATTCCCAACATTTGCCAAATTTTTAACGGGATGAAAATCGGCGATTTAGGTCCGCAAAGGAAAACTTCGGTACGCAACCGCCGCGCAAAAATGGCCGTTTTGTTTCTTAAAGTCCGCTTTGATTACAATCGATTTTAAACAGCCGCTGAAGATCGGGATTCTTGGTACGCGGGGTATACCGAATGCATACGGGGGGTTCGAACAGTTTGCGCAGTACTTGTCGGTCGGCCTGGCCACACGCGGGCATTCGGTCTGGGTATACAGTTCAAGCGATCATCCCTACCGGGAATCGGAGTGGAAAGGGGTGCATATCATCCACTGTAAGGATTGGGAAAGCCGGATAGGCACCGCCGGTCAGTTCCTTTATGACTACAACTGTTTGAAGGACGCCCGGAAAAGGGGTTTCGACGTGCTGTATCAACTGGGTTATACCAGCAATTCCATCTGGAATAAATTATGGCCCAAAGACGCGTTGAACGTGATCAATATGGATGGCCTGGAGTGGAAGCGCGACAAATACGGCCCGCTTACCCGGCAGTTCCTGCTTAAGGCCGAGCGATGGGCGGTTCGGCACGGCGACCTGTTGATTGCGGACAGCGTGCGGATCAAGGACTATCTGGACCGGAAATACGATCAGCATTCCGTCTTTATTCCATACGGGGCTGTCATTCCGCGGCAATATGCGGTCGACGTACCGGAGCGCTGGGGGCTTGTCAAGAATCATTATTTTCTTGCGATGGCACGCATGGAGCCTGAGAACAATATCGAGATGATCATCCGTGGCTGGCTGCGATCGGGGGAAAGTACACCACTGGTGCTGATCGGAAATACGGCGAATTCATTCGGCCGCCACCTGCTCCGTACCTACCGGCACAAAAATCTCCTTTTTCTTGGCGCGATCTATGATGAAAGCGTCGTCAATGCCTTGCGTCATCACTCTTCCGGTTATTTTCACGGTCATTCGGTAGGCGGCACTAACCCCTCTCTGCTGGAAGCGATGGCTGGCGGCTGTATGATCTTTGCGCACGATAACCCCTTCAATATGGCGGTCCTCGGCGACGATGCGGCCTATTTCTCTTCCGCAGCCGGCATCAGCCGCCTGCTGGAGCATATGCCGGAACCGGAGCAGGCCGATGGATGGAAACAGCGCAATATTGAAAAGATTCGCAGCAGGTACACCTGGGAGCGGATCGTTGACCGCTATGACCGGCTCTTCGGGGAACATTGCCTGCGGAAGCGAACAAGTCCAGCGACTGCCAGTGAGGTAGGCGTTACATTCATTGAAAACATTTCCTAAGCGGTGAAAGTCCTCTTTATAGCCAGAGCTTCGCTTTTTTCAGATCGCGGCGGAGATACGGTGCAGTTGCAGCGGACGGTGGAATGTCTTGCCCAGCTTGGCGTGCAGGCGGATATCAGGCTAACCGGGGAGGAAATTGATTACTCCCCCTATGACCTGCTTCATTTCTTCAATCTCAGCCTTCCCGCGGACATCCTGCAACACGTCACCATTTCCGGCAAACCATTCGTAGTGTCCCCGGTACTGGTAGATTATCGCGAGGCGGAAGGCAGGACACGAAAAGGGATCGCCAGGCTCTTTTTCAGCCTCGTGTCGGAAGAAACGACGGGATATCTGAAAGCGCTTGGCAAGCGGTACCTGGCCGGAGAGCGAATCGGCAGCCGGGCCTATTGGCTCCGCGGTCACCGGAGATGCATCCGCTACATTCTGAAAAAAACATCCATGCTGCTGCCAAACTCAGAGAGCGAATACCAGCGCCTGCAGACCCGGTATGGCGGCGCTCCTCCGCATCGGATAATACCTAACGGGATCGATACCCGAATCTTCAGGACTTTCGCCGGTTTGCCGGAGCGCGAGCCCGGTCTCGTGCTGTGCGCGGGCAGGATCGAGAGAAGAAAGAATCAGCTTAACCTGATCCGGGCGGTAAACGACTCGCCTTTCCGGTTGATATTGGCGGGATCCCCGGCCGTCCATCAACCGAATTACTATGATCAGTGCCGTCGCGCCGCGGGTCCGGGGGTAACGTTCATCGAAGGCCTGAGCCAAAAGCAATTGCTTGCCTACTATGGCCGGGCACAGGTGCATGCACTGCCCAGCTGGTCCGAGACGACGGGTCTTAGTTCGCTCGAGGCAGCGGTCATGGGTTGTGCCGTCGTGATCTCTGCCAAAGGCGATACGCGGGAATATTTTGAAAATGACGCGTTCTATTGCGACCCCGGATCGCCGGCTTCGATCCGTGAAGCCATTACGCTCGCGGCCGGGCACGGGCCGTCCGAATGCCTGAGGGCAAGGATACTTGCGCGCTATACGTGGCCGCTGGCCGGCGCGGCTACACTGGATGCCTATAAGGCAGTGCTCGCTTCTTCGATAAAAAAGCCATAGTTTTGCCGCTCAAAAGCTCGAAGTTGGCGATCACAAACCCTCAAGGCGGCACATCAACAGGTCCATCTTCTGTCTTCCTCGAAAAGAACTTCAATTTTCTTGTAACGCTCGCCGTACTTTTGACCACCCTATTCGGCTGGTTCAACCCAAATAGCTGGGCCCTTATTCTCCTGGCGGCCTGTCGCCTCTTCGATGGCCGGCCCCTGGTCAATATCCGGACAGCTTTTGCCAATCCCCTTTTTCTGGCATTCTTCAGCTATTTCCTGATTGGCGCACTCGGTTATCTGTACACGCATAATCCTGCGGAGGAACTTCGGGTGATGACCAAGGAAGCAACTATCGTGGCCGTGGCCTTCGTCTTTTGCGGCGGACAGTTCGCGGACGAGCGGCGATATCGTGCGTTGATCACCGGCTATTGCTTGCTTTTGTTCGCAGCGTCGTTGTATTGCCTCGTCATAGCGCTGCATAACTATCGGATAACGGGGGATGAATCCGTCTTTTTCTATCACGCGCTTACTTCGCCGATCTCGCAAAATGCGGTTATCTTCACCGTGTATGTGTTATTCGGCGTCATTTTCCTGCTTCACCGGTATGGAAAACCGGATATCCCGTGGCTTCCGCCTGTCGCCGCGAATGTGATCCGCTTTGCGTTGGTTTTCTTTTTTCTCGGCATGATCGTGTTGCTTTCTTCGCGGCTGCTGATGGTGGTTACTCTACTGATCCTCCTCCACACTTTACTTCGCCGGTATCTTTACCGGAAGAACAAGCGGGCATTCCTGATCACCGGATCGACCATGTTGCTTGCCGTCGTTCTGCTCCTGGTAATAGACAATCCGATGCGCGAGCGCTTCCGGGAGATGAAGGGTAGCCTGGACGTGTGGGAGCAAAAAAAATTCGAACCCAAAATGGTCTTCAGCTCACTGCAGTCGAGACTGGTGGAATACCGGTTTGCCGGAGAAGTCATGAAAGAGCACTACGCGTGGCTTTTCGGCGTCAGCCCCGGCGACAGCCAGGACCTGCTGGATCAGAAATATATCGATGCCAACATGGATATCGGCGACCCCTTGGAAGGCCCTCATCGGACGCTTAGGGGCTTTCTCGGCTTTAATTACCACAACCAGTATGTGGAAACCTGGGTCCGATCCGGTCTTGTCGGATTGTTGTCCCTCCTGACGATCTTCGGTGTATTGCTGGCAGCCCGCCTGAAACATGGAAGAAAGGAAACCGGGTATATCCTGCTGACTCTGGCGTTGTTCTTTATCCCGGAAGCCCCGCTGACCTTGCAGTACGGCATCTTTCTTTTCTGCTTTTTCCCGCTCCTGTCACTAAGCGCCCCGCCGTTAGCCCGAAATCCAAAGGGATAGCGGATTTGATCATTTTTTACGAAATTGCTGAACGGAATGGCCTTCCGGTTGTTGAAAGCGGGAATCGCATGAAAACATTATTAAAATACCTGAAGCCGTATCGGGCAATTGTCGCGATGGCATTGGCGCTGGCAGCGATCAACCAGTCCTTTTCCATGCTGGACCCCTATTTCTTCGGCAAGCTGCTCGATAAGTTCGGCGTGCATCCTTATCAAACCGGGCATTACGATGCACATAAGCAATTTATTGCGGACGGGAGCCGAACAAGGCCGGAATTCATCTGGGGATTGATCGGCTATCTCGGCATCCTGATCGGGGTCGCAATGGTATCCAGGATTGCGAAGGCGTTCCAGGACTACTGCGGCAACGTCATCGTGCAGAAATTCGGCGCCACGATCTTCACGACCGGGTTGAAACATTCCATGGCGCTGCCATTCAGCGAATTTGAGGACCAGCGGAGCGGCGAGACTCTTTCGATCCTGACCAAGGTGCGAACCGACACGGAAAAGTTCATTCTTTCCTTTATTAATGTGTTATTCGGCATCCTGGTCGGAGTTGTATTCGTTTCCATTTATTCCTTTTGGCTTCACTGGTCGATCATGCCGATCTATGTGCTGGGGATGGTCCTCTTGTCACTGCTGACCAGTCTTTTGTCCCGGAAGATAAAGCGCATTCAGAAGAAGATCGTCGCCGATACGAACGCCCTGGCAGGAAGTACGACGGAGTCGCTTCGCAATATCGAGCTGGTAAAAAGCCTTGGGCTCACGGATCAGGAAGTGAGGCGGCTGAACAGGAACACGTTCAAGATACTCGATCTGGAGCTGCGGAAAGTAAAAAGCATCCGGTCACTTAGTTTCGTACAGGGCACTTTTGTCAACTTTCTTCGTCAGTGTATCATGTTTTTGTTGTTCTGGCTGGTCTTTCAGGGCAGATTGACACCCGGTGAAGTGCTGACGATGGTGTTCTATTCGTTCTTCATTTTCGGTCCGCTGCAGGAACTTGGCAATATTATTCTATCCTACCGGGAAGCGGAAGCCTCCCTTAACAATTTCGACACACTGATGAAAAAGGAGCCCGAGCTGCCCCCCGCTCATCCGCGCCCGCTCGGCCCCGTACGCGATCTGGCCTTCCGCGAGGTCGTGTTCCGGCATAAGACAAGCCCGCAAAACGCTATCGACCTGATCAGTTTTGAGGCTCGCAGGGGGGAGACGATCGCTTTTGTCGGGCCATCCGGAAGCGGCAAGACCACCCTGATGAAGCTGCTGGTTGGGTTGTACCGGCCCAGGGAAGGGAATATCCTTTACAATGGCCTCGATGAAGCGTCGATCAACTTTGAAGACCTCCGCCGTCAGATCGGTTTTGTTACACAGGATACGCAGTTGTTTGCCGGTACGATCCGGGAGAATCTTTTATTCGTCAATCCAAATGCCAGTGAGGAAGACCTGCAGGAAGCCTTGCGCAAGGCCTCTTGTCTCGGCCTGCTGGCGCGCGCGGAAAAAGGTATCGATACCATGATCGGAGAGGGTGGGCTGAAACTGTCCGGCGGCGAAAAGCAACGTCTCTCCATTGCGCGCGCGCTCCTGCGGAGACCGAACCTGCTGATCTTCGACGAAGCGACGTCGTCGCTGGATTCGCTGACGGAAGAAGATATTACCAAGACGATCCGGAAGATTTCGGCAGGCGGCGATCAGATCACCATCCTGATCGCGCACCGCTTATCAACCATTATGCATGCCGATCGGATCTATGTGCTGGAAAAAGGAGTAGTGGCTGAGATGGGAACACACGATGGCCTTCTCGCCGAGAAGGGGTTATATTATGCCATGTGGAGGCAGCAGATCGGAGAAAGAAAGTATGCCACGACCGAGGCCGTGCCGGGAACCTCTGGTGTGCCAGGGGCGGGGTCCTGAAAATTTTACGGCAGGACAGCGACCTGTTCTATTTGTTATTGCCTATTTTGCAGCCGATTGTATGTTTCCCAAAAAACTCTTTCGCGATCTCTCGGCCTCAACCTTGCAAGTGGTGTTGAATCAGCTTTTCGGGCTTTTGATCTTTTATCTGCTTTCCCGATACCTGGACAAAACGAGTTTCGGCGAACTGAACTGGTCGATAGCAACCCTGTCGGTCGTGACTACTTTGTTGACCCTGGGAACGGATGTCCTCATTGTCAAGTGGATCGCTTCGGGGCAGGATGCCTATCGGTCCGGGGGACTGCACATGAGCCATACTTTGTTGACGACTTTCTCTTTTGTCGTGCTGCTATCGGTTTGTGTCTGGATTTGGCCAGGGTTTTTCCGGGATCATACCCTGTTGGTCGGAGTGGGGATCAGCCTGCTGCTGACCATGCTCGCGAGTCCGTTCAAGCAAGTCGCGAATGGCAAAGAAGCATTCCGCAATTTCGCTATTATGTCGGTCACGGGCAATGCGGCCAAGGCTGTCCTGCTTCTGGGAGCCGTTGTGTTCGGCGTGCTTTCCATCAGGTCGGTCGTCTTGTTCTTCATCGTCGCCTCCTTAACGGAATGGCTGGTGGGCGCTATCCTCGTTATCCCCAGCACCGGTAAGCCACTCCGCCCGATGTGGGACGGTAAGAAATATAAAAGGCTGCTGACCGAGTCACTCCCGCAGCTGGGCGTGCTGCTGTTCGATTCTGCGCTGGCCCGAATGGACTGGGTGCTGCTGGGGCTGATAAAAGGACCGGCAACGACAGCCGAATATTCCTTCGCATATAAGGTATTCGAAATTTCGCGGTTACCCATGCTGGTGATCGCACCCGTTATCCTGCCGAAGTTTATCCGGTATCTGGACAATGGAGGATCCCTGCCGGAAAAAAAGAAAGAGGAAATGGGGCTGCTGCTGAAATTCGAAGCGGCGATCGCAGTCATGATACCGCTATTCTTCAATAGCACGTGGACACCGCTGATGGGCTGGCTTACCGCCGGTAAGTACGGAGCGGTGGACGCACCCATCTATGGACTTCTGTCGCTCTGCGTGCCGTTGCATTATTTCAATAATATTTTTTGGACCATGGCCTTTGCGCAGCGGCAGCTGAAGTTGACCTTTTATCTCACTACAACGGCCTCTTTGCTCAACCTGATCCTCAATCTTGTCCTTATTCCCAAATGGGGTTCGCTTGGCGCGGCTCTCGCCTATGTGATCAGTACGGCAACGCAGTTCGTCCTGTACAAAGCGTTCACCGACCAGCGAAGGCTGTCAGTTCCAGTCCTGCCGCTATTTGCCGGGATGTTCATGGCCGCCGCCTGTCTTTGGCTGGCCAGGGCGGTCGCCGCCGGACCGGTTGCCATTGCACTGATTAGCGGTGGCGCCTATCTGGTGCTGTTGTTCTCCTTTGGCTTGCTTCACTTCAGGGATCTGCGGCGGCTAAAGGGCATTCTATTAGGCTAAAGATAGTTAAATGAAGGTATTATACATATGTGAGGAGTACCCGCCGGGCAAGAACGGGGGGATTGGCACGATGGTGCAGCTGCTGGCGCGTGAAATGGCCCGGCAGGGGCACTCCGTGTTTGTGATGGGCCTTTATCCGCATGGCTATGGCAGCGCCGGCTATGAAGAGGACGGCGGGGTTAGGATCTGGAGACTGCGCTATCTGACGGACCTGCCCATATTTCGCCGGGCCGGCCCGCGGTTACAAAAGAGGATGCTGCAAATCCTGAAGTACTCGATGATCCTCCAGCTGGATACCTGGTTTTCGGTCAGAAAGCTTTTCCGGCGCATCCGGCGGCTGGTAGAGGACGAGCATATCGAATTGATCGAAATGCCCGACTGGAATACCTTTTTTCAAAACAGCTTTCTGACCATCCGGGTTCCATTTTTGGGGGCGCCATTGATGATAAAGTTCCATGGTTCCTATTCCTACTTCCGGCGGGAGATGGGCCAGAGCGTGCGCCGCTATGTCTTCGCTTCAGAGCGGGCGCTTCTCCACCGCGCGGAGGCGCTTAGTGCCGTCAGCCGGTATACGGCCGCACGAACTGCTGCCCTTTTTGGTTTAAATACTCCGATTGAAATTTTGTATAATAGTATTAAATTGCCGGACCTGCAATATCCTGTTCTAAAGGTGTCTGGTAAAGTTATCTTTACCGGCTCACTGATCTTCAAAAAAGGGATCTATTCGTTGCTGCGGGCCTGGAATGACGTCGCGCGGGAATTTCCGGATGCCTTCCTGGACGTCTATGGCAAAGGGGATGTCGAATCGCTTCGCCGGTTGGTCGACCCTGATGTTACCGCTTCGGTGCGCTTCCACGGGCACGTTTCCCGGGAGGTCCTGTTCAGTGAGCTGGCGACGGCAGTCATGGCGGTATTCCCTTCCTACGCGGAATGTTTTGCCTTCGCCCCGATGGAAGCAATGGCTGCAGGTTGCGCCGTCATAAATAGCGACCGCACGTCCGGGCCTGAGCTGATAACCGATGGGGTAAACGGATTGCTCGTCGATCCGGACAAAACCGATCAGATCAGCCAGGCCATCGCCCGGCTTCTCAATGATCCGAAACTCCGCGATACCCTGGCCATGACCGGCAAGTCAACCATTGAATCGAAATTCGATATCCGGCAATCCGTTTCCGAACACATCTGCTTTTATAACAAGGTGATCCTTGAATTCGCAGCCTCGCAAACCCGTAGATACCTGAATATACCATGAGCAACCTAACACGTGCGAAAGAATTCGTGCTAAAGGAAATGTATCTCCCGCTTTTTTTATTTTTGCTTGTCTTTACGATAGACAAGATCACGCTGAAATTCGCCGGCATTGCACTGCTGTACCTGTTGCATCCCGACTTCAATTTCCGGAGTGACGTACGAAAAGTGCCTTTGTTCTATCCATTGCTGCTTTTGCTCGAGGTGTTGAAATTCCTGCTTTTGAATCGTGATTTCAGCGCTGGTCATACCATCTCGTTCCTGTTGGGCGCTCTATTCTGGATAATCAGTTTCCTTAGCCTGCATCAAATGCGGTCGATCGTGGATCAGGTAAAAGCGGAAAGAATCGATCGCACCCTGACCGTCTTTTTCCTGATCAATGCTGCAATCTCCCTTCTGCAACTCCTGATGGCTATGTATAGCTCGGGGACCATCAACCCTTATAATTTCAAGACTACGAATTTTGGGAATTCGACCGGAGATCTGATCAAGGGTATTTTCCTCGGCCCCTCCTACCTCAATATGATGATCAGCTCTTTTTTCCTCTTCTTTTTCCTGGTCAGGCAGAACTACCGGCTGGCGTTGGCGGCATTTTTGGTGATCCTGCTGACCACCAGCAATCTGTGCAATATGATCCTTTTGCCGGTCCTCGTCGCCTTCCTGATCTTCTCCCGCCGGAAAAAGGCCAGGGTCTGGGCGGCCGGCTTTCTCGCCCTGTTCGCCGCATTTTATCTGCTCGTTACGCCCAGCAATTTAAAGTATATCCGGAGTTCGATCTTAGTACCTAAGAAGCAGCAGGAAGAGATGATCGCATACGAAAAGAAAGCCCTCCTGCTGCAAAGGAAAAGGCGATCGACCATCGGGATGGCGGACTCGGGGTCTGATGTACCGGCCTATTCGGCGGCAAATGTGGACGCCTTGATCGGTTACCCGATGGACTCTATCCCCGATTCGGCAATCATGCTGACCGGCAAGCCCGGGAAGCTGCAGTCCTTCAAGCAGACTTTGAGTTATATCACTTCCGGACCTCGACCCTTGTTGTTTGGGGCGGGGATGGGGGGGTTCTCGTCCTTCCTCGCGCTTCGCATGTCCGATGCCGACAGGGAAGAAGGCTCCAGGCTGTTCAAGTATCTCCCGACCTATATGGCGCCACCCTTCATGCAGAATCATTATCGCATCTACAAAGCCCTTTATTCGCTGCCCCGGGAGTTCCATTCGGTCAAGCATTTTCCCAATTCTTTCCTGGACCAACTGTTTGGCGAGTATGGTCTGGTGGGGGTGGCTCTATTCCTCCTGACATATGCCTGGTTCTTCATCAGTCGCTTCCGGCAACTCAGCTACGGCCGGTATCTCCTCTTTTTATTGGGAGGCTATCTGGTGATCGATTATCTTTTTGAGTACTTGTCGGTGGTATCGGTGTTCGAGCTGCTGATCTTTTGTGATCTCCGGCGGGCAAAGGAGGCCGTTCCTGCCACCGGATCCTTACAAACCCGGGATTCATGAGCACCGCACTAGTAAGCATTGTCGTCCCCTGTTACAATTACGCACACTATCTGGGTTATACGCTCGAAAATGTGCGAGGACAGCGTTATCCTCACTGGGAATGCATCGTGGTCGATGACGGTTCGACAGACCATACCGATGAAGTAGCAGAGCAGTTTCGGTCCGGCGACGCCCGGTTCCGCTATATCCGGCAGGAGAACAAGGGGCTTTCCGGCGCCCGCAACACCGGGATAGCGGCAAGCAGGGGTAAGTATATCCAGCTGCTGGACAGCGATGATCTGATCCATCCGGACAAGCTGGCCATCCAGGTAGCGATCCTCGAGCGCGACGAACGGATCGGTATTACCTATGGCAAAAGCCTGTTCTTCCAAACGGACAACCCCGGGCGGCTTTACCCTTCGAGGGGCCTTACTTCTGAGGACCGGCAGGATGTGCTGCGTGGCGGCGGTTCGGGAAAAGAGATGCTGAAAAGACTGGTAGTAGACAATATTATGGAAGTAAGCTGTGCCCTGGCCAGGGCGAGCCTTTTCGCGCAGGTGGGGACTTTCGACGAGACCTACCGAAGCTATGAAGACTGGCAGTACTGGATCAGATGCGCAGTTGCAGACGTCCTGTTCGATTATTCGCCGGAAGCCGGTACCGAGACCTATATCCGGACAGGTCACCAGAGTATGATGGCGGACAAACGGAAGTTGGTCACCTACGGGATATGTCTGCGCAAGTTCCTGCGACCCTATTTGAGCGGCAGGCAGCGGCTCTACAACGCATTCCGGATGTACAAACTGTATACACGAAAACTATTGAGGATCTATTGACCGCCTATGGAGAAGACCGCAATCATCATGATCAACTGGAATGGCTGGAAGGACAGCATCGAGTGCCTGGAAAGCTTCCATTGGCCGTTAGTGGATACCCATATCTTTCTTCTGGACAATCATTCTTCGGATGAGAGTATCCTCCGGCTCCGGGGATATTTTGAGGAGCGATCGCTGCCGTACCGCATCTGCGAACCCGGAGAACTGGGCCGGGGAGACGGCGCCATCGCCGGGCAGGTCACTGTTGTGATGAATCCCTCGAACCTGGGCTTTGCGGGCGGTAACAATGTCATCCTGCGTTATCTGGTGGATGCCGGAGGCTTCCGGTATGCCTGGCTGCTCAATAATGACACGATCATTAACAGCGCGACGCTGCCGCAGATGAAGGCATGGATGGAGGATCATCCCCGGCTGGCTTTTTGCGGATCGGTGATCCTCGATTACCATAAGCGGGGGCTCGTGCAATGCTGCGGCGTCAACTATTATAAATACCTTGGGGTTTCGAAACTATTCCTGAAGAATAGGGTTTGGGATAAGGCCACAGCCGCAGAGATAGGGTCTGACGATCCGGCTACCCGTTACCAGATCGGGGCCAGCCTGTTGACAGATCTTGGTAAGCTGAAAGAGATCGGGTTGATGGATGAGACGTTCTTTATGTATAGCGAAGAGGCCGACTGGCAGATCAGGGCAAGGTCACTGGGGTATGAGAACGGGCTGGCCCCGAAAAGTATCGTAATCCACAAAGGGACCGTCAGCACGACAAACCGGAAGCATCTGTTCTTCCTTTATTATAACCGTTCCGCCTTGATCCTGACGAGAAAGCACTTCGGCTTCCTGGCGGCCGTCACCGCCAGCCTTTCCCTGGTATTGATGACGGCGATCCGGAGCCGGCTGGGGGTCAAACCGTTCTGGTTCGGGCTCAAAGGGATCGTGCGGTGCTGGATGACCCCGGTAAAAGGATTGAATCAGGAACATTGATGGAAAAGATACATTTACTTGGTTTCGACTTCTGGGATGCTTCCGACGAAAAGGAAGTGGTTCACGCTCTTGTCGGCCAGGAGGCGAATGAACTTTTCGCGAAAGACAATGTCAATTTTCTGATCACGCCTAATGCATACGATATTGGTCAATACCATACCAAATACAAACATCTCTATTTGTTCTTCCGGCATGCCGGGGTGGTGCTGCCGGACGGGATGCCCATTGTTTGGTTGAGCCATCTCAGGAAGAAAAGCCTGAGGAGGAGGATACCGGGCAGTGATCTTTTCCCGCCGCTCTGGTCGGCGATCATACAGCAGCGGAAAAAAGTTTTCTTTATCCTTTCCAACCGCGCACTGGGCGAGCAGCTGATCGCCGAGAACCAACTTGCCCGGTATGCAGTTCCGGCGGTTTTCGATGAGGAGGACGATGAATATATCCGCGATTTCGTGCAGCAAAATATCGTCGCCATTCGGGATTGGCGGCCCGAATTCATATTCATTGGCATTACGCTGCCTAAGCAGCAGAAAATGGCGATAGAACTGCACCGGCAGTTGAGCGGGATCGCAGATTTCAATTGCCTGGTCTGTATGCTGGGAGCCTCCTTCGAGTTCTATTCCGGCGCCAGGAGGCGCGCTCCCATCTTTTTCCGGCGAACGGGTCTTGAGTGGCTGTACCGATTCTGTCAGGAGCCGAAAAGGACCTGGCGAAGGTACACCATCGGCAATTTGGTCTTCCTGGCGGTCGCCATCCGTGACCTCCTTGGACTCTCCGGAGCGGCTCACCGTGCACAGGACCGAAGGATTGGCCCGAAATAAAAAAATTCCTATGTTTATACTCCTTATCAAAATATTATGAGCTGGTTATCTGAACTTTTCGGCGGTGGCGGCGCGATCCGTGAGGCTTTGCAGCAAGGTGCGGTGGTGATCGATCTCCGGACTGCTTATGAATATGACCAGGGGCATATCCCCAGATCGCTGAATATCCCGGTGGATCGGATCAAAGCCAATATCGACCGCATCCGCGACCTGCGAAAGCCGGTGATTCTTTGTTCCGGGCCTTCCGGCGGGGCCTGGGAGGCGATGGATGTCCTGCGGAACGCGGGATTGACCCACGTCATCAATGGCGGCAACTGGCAAAGCCTGTTCAGGAAGATGCAACAGAGATAATGTTTATTGCGATCCAAATCTGATCTTTGCACCCATGAACGAGAAAATCAACGATATCATCCGGGAATCCGTCGCTGTAAAGACATCCGTGCTGAACGACCCCTCCCTCATCACCCGTGTAGGCCAGATCGTCGAACTGATCGTTGGCCGGTTCCGGGCGGGCAAGCATCTCTATTTCTGCGGTAATGGCGGCAGCGCGGCAGATGCCCAGCATCTCGCAGCTGAATTCTCCGGCCGGTTCTATATCGACCGGGAAGCTCTCCCGTCCGAAGCCCTGCACTGCAACACCTCCTATTTGACAGCGGTAGCGAACGACTATAGCTACGACCTGATCTATTCGCGGCTGATCAACGGGATCGGTAAGAAAGATGATATACTGGTAGGCATGTCGACCTCCGGCAATTCACTGAACATCCTCAAGGCATTCGAAACCGCCCGCTCGAAGGGCATTACGACGATCGGGATGACGGGCCAGGGCGGTGGCAAGCTGGCGGCGCTCAGCGACCACCTGATCGATATCCCCTCCCGCACCACGCCACGCATCCAGGAGGCGCATATGCTGCTAGGACATATTATTTGTCAACTCGTGGAAGAAAAGTATTTTAACGCATAGTCATGGGTGGCATCAAAGAAGCCATCATCCTGGCAGGCGGTTTGGGGACCCGGTTACGGTCAGCGGTACCCGATCTGCCAAAATGCCTCGCCCCCGTGGGGGGCCGGCCCTTCCTCGGTTTCGTCACCGACCATTTCCGCCGGGAAGGCATCGAAAAGTTCATCTTTGCGCTTGGCTATAAAAGCGATTATTTCGATACATTCTTGCGGACCGAATTTCCCGACGGCGGCTATGATATCAGCCTGGAAGAAGCACCCCTGGGCACTGGTGGCGCTATCCGCCAGGCCTGCGGGCTGGTGGAAGGCAAGACGGCCCTGATCCTGAACGGCGATACATTCTTCCGCATCGGGCTGAAGACCCTGGCGGACTTCCACGCAGAAAAACAAGCGGATTGCAGCTTGTGTCTGAAGCCCATGAGGGACTTCGACCGGTTCGGAGTTGTAGAAATGACGAATGACGGTCGCGTGAGAAGTTTCCGCGAAAAACAGTACTATTCTGCGGGTCTGATCAACGGCGGGGTCTATGCCCTCGAAAAAGCGGCCCTGCTGCGCGAAGAATGGCCGAAAGTATTTTCCTTTGAGAAAGATTACCTGGAAGCGACCAGGGGAGAACGGCTGTATGGACTGGTACAGGACAGCTATTTTATCGATATCGGCATTCCGGAAGACTACCGGCGCGCCCAGGACGAACTCAACGAACTATCATGATATACCGAAGCAAAGCGCCCTTGCGGATTGGATTGGCCGGAGGCGGCACGGACGTCAGCCCCTACAGCGACCTGTATGGCGGGGCGATCCTGAATGCCACATTATCGCTGTACGCACATGCGACCATCGAACCGTTGGAAGAGGATCGGATCATTCTCCAGGGTATCGACCGGCAGGAAGAGCTGCAATTTGGTGAAGGAGCGAAGATGGAAGTCTTGCCCATTGACGGAAAGCTTGACCTGCTGAAAGGCGTCTATAACCGCATCCGAAAGGAATATGGCTGGACCAGTAAAGGGTTCCGCCTATCCACTTTCGTCGATGCGCCGGCTGGCTCCGGATTGGGAACCTCTTCCACGCTCGTAGTGGCCATCATCGGCGTCTTTTCGGAAATGCTGCGCCTGCCGCTGGGAGAATATGACATGGCGCATCTCGCGTACGATATCGAACGAAAAGACCTGCGGATGGCCGGCGGCAGACAGGACCAGTATGCTGCCACATTCGGCGGCGTCAATTACATGGAATTCTACAAGGAAGACCGGGTGATCGTCAACCCGCTGCGGGTGAAACAGCAATACCTCTTCGAGCTGGAAAATAACCTTTTGCTTTATTACACAGCGACCAGCCGGGAGTCGGCCAGGATAATCGAAGTGCAGAGCCGCAACGTCGTCGACAATAAAGAGAAGTCGATCGAGGCAATGCACCAGCTAAAGAACCAGGCCCAACTCATGAAAGAGGCTCTGTTGAAAGGGCGCATCCATGAGATCGGGGAGATCCTCGATTTCGGATTCCGGCAGAAACAGCAAATGGCCGAAGGCATTACCAATGCCTACATCGACAATATCTACGACCAGGCCAGAAAGGCAGGCGCGACCGGTGGAAAGATCTCCGGCGCGGGCGGCGGAGGTTTCATGACCTTTTATTGCCCCGGAATATCCAAGTACCGCGTAATGGAGGTGCTATCAGGGCTCGGCGGACACTGCCAGCCCTATAACTTCACCGGGCACGGGCTGACCACCTGGACGGTGTGAAAAATCTTGACTATTTTTGCGCATGCCCAAACAGGATCGACCAAATTTTCTCTGGAGCCTTCTAACGATGAAATGCCCTCGTTGCCGGCGCGGACAAATGTTCACGCAGCCCAATCCATGGAAACTAAAAGAGATCACCAAAATGCCGCACAAATGCCCGGAGTGCGAGCAGCCATTCGAGCTGGAAGTCGGTTTCTGGTATGGCACCGGCTATGTGAGCTACGCTTTGTCCTTTGCGCTTTCGGTAGCTACATTCATTGCCTGGTGGCTGGTGATCGGCATGTCCACGCAGGATAACCGCTTCTTCTGGTGGCTGTCATTCAACGCGGTCCTGCTCATCATTCTGCAACCCTGGCTCATGCGGTTGAGCCGGGTAATCTGGCTGTACTTTTTTGTCCGCTACGATCCCGACTATAAGCAAACGAACGTAAAGAAATTCGACTATGAATCCGAAAGCTATTTCCTGCCAAAAGAAGGGGAGGGAGACAGTGCACAGCCTGGGTCATAACATTCTCCTCTTACACAATATTCTCCTCTTACGCACAAAAAAGCCGTCCTGATAGATCGGACGGCCTCATTCAGCCTATTGGGTTGGGTTAGTATCCCTAAATAACGTAAATAATGTAATATTATTATTATCCGGGGCCGGATTATTGCCCCTGAAACGGTCACACCCTTACTTTTTCAATACGACGGTAAAAACCGAACCCTCTCCCACGGCGCTCTCGCAGGAGATCTGCCCATTGAGTTCTTCACATATGCGTTTGACGATCGCAAGGCCCAGACCGGTTGACGCCTCGCCGTTCGTGGGTTTGGATGAAATCTTACTGTATTTGGCGAAGAGATGGGGCAGCTCGTCCGGCAGGATACCCACCCCTTCATCACGCAGTTGGATGCTGATGGCATCCCTGTCTTCGCTGACACTCATCCAGACATTCTTACCTGTCCCTGTATATTTGATCGCGTTTGATAGCAGATTATCCAGCATCCGCCCCAGCAATTGCGGATCGCTGAGAAAATAGAGGGACCGGTTCGGACAATCCAGGTGCAGCCGGATATTCTTGCTGGCGGCGACGGGCATGAAATTATCGAGGCGTGACTCTGCAAAGATGCGCAGGTCCATGTTCTCCAGCTTGACCCTATGCTGATTGGTTTGCGCCTTCTCCACGTCGAGGATATGGCGGATGAGCTTTTCTCCGTAATGCGTTGCCTGTGCGATCCTCTCCAAGGCTTTTCGCTGGCTGTCCGTCAGGTTATCCTTTTCATTGAGGAGCAGCTGCTGCCACATACTGATGCTGGCGAACGGTGTGCTGAGGTCATGCGAAACGATACTGATCAGTGAGTTCTTTTCATAGTTCAACTCGGAAAGCCTTTCGTTTTGCCTGACGATCTGTTCATTGGTGGCCTGCAGTTGCCGGTTGGCCCTTCGCTTAACAATAAACGAAATAGCCCCGGCGATGGCGATCAGGAGCAGGCTGATGGCCATTATGAGCAGCGTCCGGTAATGGAATTTCTGCTGGTTGATTTCCGATTGCAGCAGCAGCTTTTCATTCTCCCGCTCCCTGGCCTGATATTTTTCCTGCAGTTCGGCAATGGCCTTGTACGTCTCTCCATTAACAAGGGCCGTATCCCGGCTGTACCATTGACGCTGGTATTCCCACGCCTTTTTATAATCGCCGCGATGCTCATAAAGCTGTGAAAGAACCTGGTAGCTGTCGCTCTCCTTGCTCTTGGAATTCAGTTGCCGGGCGAGCTGCAAAGCCAGATCGGCATATTTCCCCGCAGAGTCATAGACCCCCTCTTCCGAATAGGAGTCGGCCATGTTCAGGACATCCAGCCAGATATCGGCCAGCCGGGAGGGAGAATGCCCGGCCAGATCATGGTTGTAATTGCCGCGGAAGTAAGTAATGGACTGTTCATACTTTTTCAGATAATAATAAGTATTGCCGAGATTGTTGTAAAGGTCGGTCAGGTCATCGGTGCCTTTCTCTTCCAGGGGCTTGCCGATCCGCAAACCTTCGTTCAAGAGGAGCAGGGCGCTGTCATAAAGCCCCAGCCTGTTGTAAATCGCGCCAAGGTTGATATATGAGTTCAGGAGGGTATGCGCGTTGCCGAGCTGCTGATTCAACCGGATGCATTCCTGGTAGATCTCCTTTGCTTTACCGGGCTGTTTCATATCCTGGGTATAGACGGCCGCCAGATCGGCCAGGATTTCCGTTTGATGCTCGATATAACCGGACCGGCGGGCGGCTTCAAGCGCCTGGAGATAATAGTCGATGGCCTGGGGATAATTGGCTTTATTCTCATAGTAATAGCCGAAGAGGCGAAGGGACATGGCATGGGCCTCCGGCCAGTGTTCTGTATCGTAAATGTGGCTGATATATCTGGCGTAATAGCCGATGGAATCGGTCTCCGCTTCCGTGAGCTTCATGGCGTGGTAGTAAATATGCCGGATATTAACCGAGTCCGCCTGGCCGTAAAGAGACAAGGTGAAGGGCATGAACAGAAGGGGTAGAAGACGCTTCACGCGAAAGATCGTTCGTTTCACTCAAGATACTCATCTTTCGGCAAATCCTAATCTGTCAAATTATTCCGGAGGGCGAACTTAACGAGGCCTACAGTATTGTTGACCCCTAATTTAGCAATCAGGTTCTTACGATGTGTCTCCACGGTGCTCACGCTAAGGAACAACTTCTCGGCGATTTCCGCATTGCTGTATTCCTTGCAGATCAGTCGCAGCACTTCCAGCTCGCGCCGCGAGAGGATCTCATCGATCTGCCGGTCCTCGATGGTGATGGTGTTGCGGAAATCTTCGTCGCGGTCGCCAATATGGATGTCCTTGCTGAAGTAGCGGCCGCCTTCATGGACTGAACGAAGGGCCCCAAGCAATTCCTCGAGGGATGCGTTCTTCAATAAATAGCCCTGGATATTGTACTTGGCCAGTTTGTGCACATAGCGGGTACCACGCAACAAGGTAAGATACACAATGCGCAAATCGGGATACGCGATCCTGATCTGCTGTACGATCTCTTCCTCGGGCATATCCGGAAGATATACATCCAGCAACAAAATATCGGCTTCAAGTCCCTTCTGCACACAGTCCAGAAGTTGTTTGCCTGAGGTTGCCGTACCGGTTACTTCTATGCCCTCTTGCTTGCTCAACAACAAAGCCAGACCTTCTAAGTAGATTTCATGATCATCGGTAATAAAAACTCGAATCATTGTGTAAAAGTAGATTCCGTAAGTATTTCAACTACAAGGCAAGTTAAAACTATTTATGATATGAGGGTCTAAAAAGCCCCCTTTTTAGGAGGCCTTCGCGAAAAATGAGTATAGATACGTTTAATTAAGATTTTCTATAATCCCGGCGATACCTTGACCACCCCCGACACAAGCGGTGACAATCCCATATTTTTTATTTAACCGCTTCATATCGTGGATCAGCTGTACGGTCAATTTGCAGCCGGTACAACCCAGGGGGTGGCCCAATGCAATAGCTCCGCCATTGATATTGACAATATCCGGGTTGAGTTCCAGCCGCCGGATGACAGCGAGGGCCTGTGATGCAAAAGCTTCATTCAGCTCGACCTGGTCGATCTGACCGAGGTTCATTCCGGCCTGCCGCAGCGCCCTGGGAACGGCTTCCACCGGTCCGATGCCCATGATCCGCGGATGGACACCGGCGCTTGCGCAAGCTACCAGGCGGGCGAGCGGTTGCAGGCCAAGCTCTTTGACCATTCGCTCGCCCATGACGATGACAAACGCCGCACCGTCGCTGGTCTGTGAAGAATTGCCGGCCGTAATACAACCGCCTGCGGCAAAGACAGGTTTGAGCTTTGCCAGCGCCTCAAGAGAAGTATCGGCCCTGGGACCTTCGTCGGTGTCGACGACATAGGTCTTTTGCTGCCGACGCCCTTTTTCATCTACATATATTTCTTCCACCGGAAGCGGCAGGATGCCGCTTTTAAAAAACCCGCTTTTGATCGCATTGATCGCCTTCTGATGAGATTGGTAGGAAAAAAGGTCCTGGTCTTCGCGGCTCACATCGAACTCTTTGGCCACTGCTTCCGCGGTAAGTCCCATATTGAGATAGTAGTCCGGTTCGTCTGCGGCAATGGAATATGCAGGCACCGTTTTCCAGCCGGCCTGCGGGACCATGCTCATACTTTCCGTTCCGCCGGCGATGATACAATCGGCCATTCCGGCGCGGATCTTGGCGGTAGCAATGGAGATCGTCTCCAGTCCGCTGGCGCAATACCGGTTGACGGTTACGCCCGGTGCATGGATGCCTACCGCCCGGGCGGCGATAATACGCCCTACCTGGAGCCCCTGTTCGGCTTCGGGAACAGCGTTTCCGACGATGACATCGTCTACGCGATGCGCGTCCAGCTGTGGCACAGATGCCAGCAAACTCTTGATGACAGTGATGGCCAAATCATCGGGACGGTAGAAGCGAAATTTACCGCGTTTGGACTTTCCGACAGCGGTGCGGTAACCGGCTACAATATATGCTTCCTGCATAGGATTATTTTTTAGTTGTTTATGCAACTTTATAGCTATAAAGGTAAGAAATTTTGATGGATACGTATCTTCGCGCCCAACCGGGCTGCGCCCGGTACGTCCACGAGGCCATAGGCCGGAGTGGACAGACATTATCAATGTTGAGTTAAAAAATTATATTTAAAACTATTTTTTGACGAAATCCTAATGTATAAGTTATTGCGATCGGTGCTTTTCTTTTTTCCGGCAGAGGGTGTCCATCACTTTTCCATGCAGTGTTTAAAGTGGCTATGCGGTTTGGGTCTGACGCGCCGGTTAGTGGAATGGGCAAGCAAGCCGGAGGAAAGCGCCGGCCCCCACGGACCGGAGAAAACGTTGTCGCGGGAAGTATTTGGTCTCGTGTTTCCCAACCCGGTCGGGCTTGGCGCCGGATTTGATAAAAACGCCTTGTATCTGCGCGAATTGTCGGCCCTGGGATTTGGCTTTGTGGAGATCGGGACCGTGACGCCTGTCGGACAGGAGGGGAACCCGAAACCGCGGCTGTTCCGGCTGCCGGAGGATCAGGGTTTGATCAACCGCATGGGGTTCAACAACGACGGGGCAGACGTGATTGCGTCGCGGCTGCGGGCATGGCGCACGAAACAAAAAGCGGGTGCGGCGAAGTTGATCGTCGGGGGGAATATCGGAAAGAATAAGCTGACGTCAAATGAGGAGGCCTGGAAGGACTATGAGACCTGCTTCCGGGCTTTACACCAGTGGGTGGATTATTTCGTGGTGAACGTGAGTTCGCCGAATACGCCCGGCCTGCGACAGCTACAGGAAAAGGAAGCATTGCGGCGGATTCTGACGCGTTTGCAGCAGGTTAATGCGGAACTTACCGCGGAGTCTGGAGCGGCGCCGAGACCGTTGTTGCTGAAGATCGCCCCGGACCTGAATCAGCAGCAGTTGGATGACGTGATCGCCCTGGCGCTGGAGATCCGGCTTGACGGGCTGGTAGCAACGAATACGACTATTGGCCGGGAGGGGTTGCTGACGTCGAAGGAGCGCCTGGAGGCGATAGGAGCGGGTGGCCTGAGCGGGGCTCCTTTACGGGAACGGGCCACGGAGGTAGTACGGTATCTTGCCACGAATACCGGCGGCCGTATTCCTATCATCGCGTCGGGTGGAATTATTACCGCGGAAGATGCCCGGGAAAAGCTGGATGCGGGGGCATCATTGGTTCAGGTGTGGACCGGATTCATCTATGAGGGGCCGTTTATTGTGGGTCGCATTTGCAAGTCGTTACCGAGCTCATTCCACCAGGACTAATTTTCTTTTTAGAAACAAACGCCCCTTCTGCTAACATTTATCAATAGACGCTATCATGTTAAATTACGAGAGAAAGATTTCAAGACCACGAATGGTGAAGCTGAAAAGAAGATCTTGATCAGAACAGAAACTTTCTCTTCTTCACATTCCGCACCAACCCCTATTTTTGCAAGCTAACCGTCTTACATGCATGCATTATTCAGTCTGGATTCCCTGGTCAGCCTCATCACGCTCATCCTCCTGGAGATCGTGTTGGGGATCGACAACGTGATCTTCGTATCGATCCTCATCGTGCGGCTACCGGTGTCGCGGCGGCGGGATGCCCGCCTCGTATGGATGATCGCGGGGATCCTGATCCGGTCCGGCCTCCTTTTGTGCCTGGGCTGGCTGGTGACGAACGGGAACCGGGTGCTGCTGTCGGTCGCGGGGCGCGGGTTCAGTACCCGTAACCTGATCCTGCTGGGCGGAGGGCTTTTCCTGCTGTATAAAACTGTAGGCGAGTTTCACAATCGGCTGGAAGGCGACCCGGCGGGAGAGAAGCCGCTCACCGGGCTGGATACGCGGAGGTTTTCCGCGATCGCCGCCCAGATAGTGCTGGTGGATACGCTATTCTCTTTCGACAGCATTATCACTGCCGTCGGTCTCGCGCAGCACGTGGCTATCATGATTACGGCCGTAGTGATCGCCATGATCCTGATGTTCTTTTTCTCCGGCGGGATCGCAGCATTCATCAACCGGCGTCCCACCTTGAAAGTGCTTGCCCTGTCCTTTTTGCTGATGGTCGGGTTCAGCCTTGTCTTCGATGGTCTCGAACCGTTACATCATACGCATATCGATAAAGGCTATATTTATTTCTCGATGGCTTTTGCATTTGGAGTAGAATTGTTAAATTCCCGGATAAAAAAGAAGGCAAAATGACTACCGATCCGCGCGTCGATGCCTATATCGCAAAATCCGCCGAATTTGCCCGGCCCGTCCTCGAACATTTGCGTAAACTGGTGCACAAGGCCTGCCCGGGAGCTACCGAAACCGTGAAATGGGGGATGCCTTTTTTTGAATACAGCGGCCTGCTATGCAATATGGCGAGCTTCAAACAGCACTGTGCTTTTGGGTTCTGGAACGCCTCAAAGATCAATGATCCGGAGGGAGTCCTGCAGGTGAGGAACAAGACTTCGATGGGACATCTCGAACGTATCACATCGCTGAAGGATCTTCCGGCCGACAAAACTATCATTGCGCTGATCAAACAAGCGGCGAAACTCAACGAGCAGGGCATCAAAAAGCCTGCTCCGAAAAGGGAGCCCAAACCAGAGCTGGCCGTGCCCTCCGCACTGGCCGCGGCGCTAAAAAAGAACAAAAAAGCGAAGGCCAATTTTGAAAAGCTGCCGCCTTCCCACCGGCGGGAGTACATAGAATGGATCACCGAAGCAAAGACAGACACTACCCGGGACAAGCGAATAGCTACCACGGTGGACTGGGTAACGGAGGGAAAGTCGAGAAATTGGGCGTACCAAAAAGGCTAGACGGCCGGCCCAAAAAACCCTTTTGCACTATTACAATTTCTCCTATCTTCGGGCCGCAAATTAGTAAGCCCAGGCAACAGCAGATTGGTCATGCGGTCTGTTGTTCCTGGCACTATGACGGCCCTCAACCAATACACAGCAGCGTGGCGGCCACTACTCCGGCGGTTTCTGTCCTCAGCCGGTTATTTCCCAATGTTACCTGAACAAATCGTCGGCCTATCGCGGATGCCGTTTCTTCCGGCGTAAAATCCCCTTCCGGGCCGATCAGGACCAGGGTGGAGCATGCATCCGGCTTCGGATATTCGGCGGATGGCTGGTCCCCCAACCAGGCAATAAGCCGGCGATCAAAACTCAAGCCGCCAAGAACATCCCGGAAAGCGGTTGGCGGCCGGAGGACTGGCAGCCAGGCCTGCCGGGACTGCAGCATCGCGCTCACCAGGATATTTTGCAGACGTTCCTGGCGTAGATGCTGGCGTTCAGTACGTTCCGACATTAGGGGGATGATCTCGCTCACCCCGATCTCGGTTGCTTTTTCCAGGAACCATTCGAATCGTGAGGCGTTCTTAAGTGGCGATATGGCTATGGAAACCCTTCTTTCAGGAGGTGGGTGCACCACGGCGGACCTGACGGTGACACGGCATTTTTTCTTATTTGCTTCTGCGATAGCAGCTACGACCACCGCACCCTTGCCATCGGTCAGCTGCAGCTCTTCCCCTGGCCCCATACGCAGCACCTGAACGATATGGCGGGAATTGTCTTCGTCCAGTTGGATCTCCGGTGCTCCCGGATCGTATGTGGCCATGAAAAATATCGGAAGCGCCATGAATTAGAAGGGAGATTCATCGTCATCCATCGGCAAGTCCTTCATTCGGCTCCCCGCCTGAATATAGAGCCGGGCGCCACCGCCTTCGTCATCCTGAACAGGCTTCCAGCTGCCGCCTGTCGGTAGCCCGATCCCGCCGAAATCGTCATTGCCGTATTCCGTGAATTTCTGGATGTGGAGCAGGGCTCTGAGCTTAATGGTTTCGAGCGAACCATTCCGGTGCTTGGCTATCTTCACGTGTGTCTCCCCCTTATTGCTTTCACCCATTTCATTAGCGGTGATCCCATAGTATTCAGGGCGGTAGAGGAACATAACCATGTCCGCGTCCTGCTCGATAGCGCCCGATTCCCGCAGGTCGCTGAGCTGCGGTATCTTCTCCCCTTCTTTCCGGGACTCCACGGCACGGGATAATTGAGAAAGCGCGATAATGGGCACCTGGAGCTCTTTGGCCAGACCCTTGAGATCACGGGAGATGCGGCTGATCTCCTGTTCGCGGTTGCCGTTTCGGTTCTCCCCCGCCCCGCTCATGAGCTGCAGATAATCGATGATAATGAAACCGACATTGTGCTTGTTCTTGAGCCGGCGGCATTTTGCGCGTAATTCGAAGATATTCAGGGCAGGTGTATCGTCGATAAAGATCGGCGCCTTGGCAAGCCTGTCAATCCCCTTTTTATACAACTGCTTCATTTCGTGCTCCTCCAGTCGTCCGCGGGCGATCTTTTCCATAAAGATCTCGCTTTCTGCGCTGAGGATACGCTGAACCAGCTGGGCGGAGCTCATTTCCAGGCTGAAGAAAGCGACAGGCACCGGTTTCGTTGGATGCAAAGCGGCATTTCGCGCCAGGTTGAGTGCAAAAGCGGTCTTACCAACCGACGGGCGGGCGGCAAGGATGATCAGGTCTGTTGTCTGCCAGCCATAGGTAATCCTGTCCAGGCTGGGGAACCCGCTGGGAACCCCCGTTATCTCTTCCTGTTTGTGCCGAAGATCCTCGATTCGCTGGATCGTCTTGACAAGGACAGTGTCAATACTGTCGAAGTTCTTTCGGAGATGGCTGTTGGTGATCTCGAAGAGCTTGCTTTCCGCATCGTCAAGCAAGTCGAAAACGTCGGTGCTGTCCTCATAAGCATCGCCGATGATCTCGCCGCTGATCCGGATGAGTTCCCGCTGGATGAATTTCTGCAGGATGATCCGGGAATGGGTCTCGATATTGGCTGAGCTGACAACGGCATTGGTCAGCTTGGTGACGTAATAGGCGCCCCCGATCATTTCGAGCTCCTGCCTGAACCTTAACTCCTCCACGACGGTAAGGATATCGATCGGCTGACTTTTCTGCGCCAGGCCCTGCATGGCGCGGTAAATGCGCTGATGCCCCTCCAGATAGAAACATTCAGGTTTCAGGATCTCCACTACAGTATCAAAAGCGCCGCTTTCCAGCATAATCGCCCCGAGAACAGCTTCTTCGAGCTCCCTGGCCTGGGGGGGTACTTTGCCGAAGACCATGGTGCCGAGGTCTACGGAAGGCTTCCGCCTTAGCTTATTTCGATCCTTATTCAGGTTCAGATTAGTGAGATCCATAATGAGTCAACCGTCCAGAAAATTAAGAAATAGGGTGTCCAGCCTCTATTGCCCTTATCGGGGCCGTGCTCGCTCATTGGGGTGTATTCTCTCCTTGCTTTTATTAAGATATTGTTACGGCAACGTAAACAGAATGTTATCCCTTTGAGACAGGAGGGCGAATATAGAACTCCTGTTCTTTACCGAAGAAATTTTTCTTTTCCTATATTTTTCCTATAGAAATTCACCTGTTTATCCACCGGTTACCCACAGTTACGCACAGTCCCCAACGAGCTATCCACAATTTAAAAAAGTTTTCAGTCTTTTCGGCAAGAATATTCACACTTCTTGTGCACAAAGAATTAGAGGCAAATATTTTGCCGGGATATCTAAACTACAGAATGCAGTTTCGGTGCTGCCGGAGAAAATCCCACGGCTAAAAAGTAAGCCGGCTGCTGCCTCAGACGCAGTGCCGGCCTTGTTTTTCCATAGTAATGCTCAAAAAGCTTTCGCCTACTGTCGATTGTCAGGGTTATTCGGCTTGGGTTTTGGTTTATTATCCTGAGGCTTGGAGCCCTGTTGGGGATGGGGTTTGGGTGGGTTGCCGTTTGTTCCGGCCTGGCCCGGATGGCCATTCCCGTGGCCATTACCATTACTGCCATTGCTGCCGGTATTGCCGCCATTCCCGTTGCCGCCGCCATTGCTGGTATTCCCATGACCGTTGGCGCTGCCATTGCTGACGCTCCCATTCCTGCTATTACCATTCCCGCCGCCATTACCAGGAGCAGGGTTGCCAGTGCCCGAATTGCCGGCGGCCGCATTGGCATTGCCATTGAACCGCGTATTGTTATTCGGATGCAACGCCGGCTGATTGCCTGGTTGCCCGGTAGGCTGCCCGGCGGGCTGGCCCTGATTCGCGGGTTGATTCACAGGTTGATTGATCGGTTGATTGACCGGTTGACGATTAGGCTGATAAGTCGACTGAACGCCGGGTTGCCCGGAGGGCTGGCCGGCATTGTTCGGAGTCGGGTTGGGACGGAAGTTATTGTTGTTGTTCGTGATGTTGGTGTTCGACGACTGATTGTTATTGATCGTGTTGTTGTTCGTCGTGTTGTTGATGCTGGTATTGTTGATAGTCCCCCGGGTATTGTTAAAGGTGGCTGTGTTAACCGGCCGGACATTGGTAAGGCTTTGAACATGCGCCGGCGCAGGAGCGGGATGGAATCCAGATCCGGTGCTGCCGCCATTGCCCTGCGGAGCTGCATTGATTTTCGGACGATAGACTGCGAACGCCCCTCCGCTGCCATTTCCGCCCGGAGTATTGCTTTCACGCACCGCGATAGGCCGAAGCTGGGTGCCGGTGACCCTGGATACTTCTCCGGGATCGGGGCCGCCTGCATAATTATTGACGGTGACACGGGTATTGTTCACATTGTTGTTTACGACAGTCGTGTTGTTGTATGTATTGTTGACGATCGTCGTGTTATGGATAACCGTAGTGTTATTAATGATGGTGACATTCTGCTGCTCGTTGACATAATAGGTGTTGACGTGCGGGCTGGTCACGTACTGATGCGGAACGAAGCACCAGTAATGAGGGGGTGGATTATAACCGCCGCCGATGGCCACGTTAACGCTTACGCTAGGGCCCAGCGGCGCCCAGCCATAATAATCGGGACTCCTGCGCCAGCTTACCCAGGCCGGCGCCCATTCATTGCCGGGGATCCACATCCAGCCATAACCGTCTTCGTAAAACCAGCGGCCGTAGTGGAAAGGAGCCCAGCCCCAGGAATAATTTGAGCTCCAGGCCCAGCCTTCATCGGTATATACCCAATTCCCGTTGGTCGCATAAGGCTTGAAATCCGGGCCGACATTCGGCATCCAGACATAGCCATATTCGGGATTGTTGATCCATTCGCCGTACGGGCTCAAAGCATCATAAAAATTCTGATAAGAAACTTCGGGAGCGGGTGGCGGCGGCGGTGGCGGTGGCGGCGCGGGCGCAGGGCTTTCCACTACCACATGAGTAGGCCCACAGGAGAATTGACCCAAGAGCAGAAGGGCGATCAGTGCATAAAACAGTTTACGCATAAAGGAATTTTTAGGTGGTTTTGATAAGTTGGTAGCAGGAATCATGCAAATTACCGGCCATTATAGAGCATTAACAATTGATTGCCAAATTTTCACAGATTGACAATTATTGCCATGTCGATTGTCCTAAAACGATGCCGCCGGTAATTTGTTTTGGGCTGGGATGGATTATATTTGCGATCCAACCAAAAAAAGAGAATCGTTCATGACCATCAGTTACAATTGGCTTTGTGATTATTTGCCGGTAAAGATTGAGCCGGAGCGACTTTCGCATATCCTTACCTC